>DATIKE010000245.1:0-7608 GCA_035477895.1 Phycisphaerae bacterium | reverse complement strand
AGCCCGGCGTTTCAACGCCGGGGCAAAAGTACGCCTGATTCATTTTCCACAGTCCCGTAGGGACGACTGACCTTACTGAATACCATCTTCACGTGAGGTATCAATCGTCCCTACGGGACTTGATCTTTTCTGTTCTCTAATCCTCCCTTTTCCCACCGTTGAAACGGTGGGCTATTATCATCGCGTCCCTACGGGACTTGATCTGTTTTCCAACCCTTCCTTTTCCCACCGTTGAAACCTTGGCTTTACCCACATCCTGCTTGTTGGCGTCCCAGCCCGTTGAGACGAAGCATGGGCATGGCAGGCCGCCACGTCCCGCCCATCAGTCCCCGCAGGAAACGAGGGCACTTCTTGGTCCTGGTGCCTGTTTTTGAGGCTTTCGGACACCCGGTCATCGAAAAGAGGGCTGATTTCATTGGTCTTTGACCTGTGAACGGTTACAATCCTTACACTCTTATGGCGAACATGGGATCCTCTGATGCCGGGGTGTTGCTCACGGATCGGGTCACACAGACCTTGAAGGCGCATGGGTTTGCGGTGGCGGCCTTGAAGGGGGTGTCCGCCGACAACCTGAAGGCCATCGATGGGGCAAGAGGAGTGTACGGACTGCTCCTGACGGCCAGGCCCGGCTTCGACAACCAGAATGAGATGAGCAGGGTACTGCTTTATTTGAGGACCACAGACCGCGGGCTTGTGCTGGCAGAGCCACCCGAGATCATGGTACGAACCCCCGACGAACTGCGGGAAGTATGGCGAGATGGGTATTTGCTTCTAACCAGCCTGGACCACGAGCGACTCGGGGCCGTCGTAAAGGCAGTCCGGCAAAGCCCGGGCCGGCCCGGCAAATTCGGGTTATGGATCTGGGGGGTTCTTGCCGCGTTCGCGGCGGTGTTCGTGGTTGTCACGGTCAAGCATCTTTTCGGATCGGCAGGGACCCGCGGGGCCGGCCATGGCCAGGCCTCGTATCGGTAGCTCCTCACGATGTTTGGACTTAGGGTGCATCCTGAAACCCTGAAAACCGACCGGCTGCCTGTCTGCCGCAGGCAGGGAAGCCGGTCCCACATGGGTTCTAGGATGCACTCTTAAGAGGCTTCCGCCCAGTCCTTCTTGCCCCCGGTGTTCTGCTGAATTTTAGCCCAGGTGTCGCGGAGCGTGGCGGTGCGGTTGAAGACCAGGGCGTCGGGCCGCGAGTTGAGGTCCACATTGAAGTAGCCCAGCCGCTCGAATTGGTAACGGGCCTCGGCTGGGGCGTCCTTCAGCGACGGCTCGACACGGCAACCCTTGAGCACCTCCAGCGACTTCGGGTTGAGGTTGCTCTTGAAGTCCTGGCCGGGCTCGACGTCGTCGGGATCCGGCTTGAGGAACAGGTGATCGTAGAGCCGGACCTCGGCCGGCAGCGAATGGTCGGCGGACACCCAGTGCAGCGTGGCTTTGACCTTGCGGCCGTCCGGGGCGTCGCCGCCGCGGGTGGCCGGGTCGTAGGTGCAATGCAACTCGGTGATATTGCCGGCGGAATCCTTCACAACCCGCTCGCACTTGATGAAGTAGGCGTAACGCAAGCGCACCTCGCGGCCCGGGGCGAGCCGGAAGTACTTCTTCGGCGGATCTTCCAGAAAATCTTCCCGCTCGATGTAAAGAACCTTCGAGAAGGGCACTTTCCGCGTGCCGGCCGAGGGATCCTCGGGGTTGTTGATCGCTTCAAGTTCCTCGACCTGCCCGTCGGGGTAGTTGTCGATGACGACCTTGAGCGGCCGGAGGACGGTCATTACCCGCGAGGCGTGCCGGTTGAGATAGTTGCGGACGGTGTCTTCGAGGACGGCCACGTCGATGGTGCTGTTGAACTTGGCGACGCCGATGCGTTTGCAGAACTCGCGGATCGCCTCGGGCGGGAACCCGCGACGGCGTAGGCCGGAGATCGACGGCATGCGCGGATCGTCCCAGCCGCTGACGTGACCGCCCTTGACCAGCTCGAGCAGCTTCCGCTTGCTCATGACCGTGTAGGTCAGCTCCAGTCGGGCGAACTCGATCTGCTGCGGGTGATGGATGCCGAGCTGATCCAGGAACCAGTCGTACAGCGGGCGGTGGTTCTCGAACTCAAGCGTGCAGATCGAGTGGGTGATCTTCTCGATGGAGTCCTCCAGGCCGTGGGCCCAGTCATACATCGGGTAGATGCACCAGGCGTCGCCGGTGTGCTGGTGCGATGCGTGGAGGATGCGGTACATGACCGGGTCGCGCATGTTGAAGTTGGGCGAGGCCATGTCGATTTTCGCCCGCAGGGTGCGTGAGCCGTCGGGAAACTCGCCCTTGCGCATCCGTTCGAATAGGTCGAGGTTTTCCTCGATGGAGCGATTGCGGAAAGGGCTCTCCCGGCCGGGCTGGGTGAGCGTGCCGCGGAGCTCGCGGACCTGGTCGGCGTTGAGGTCGCAGACGTAGGCCTTGCCGGCCTTGATGAGCTGGACGGCCCAGTCGTGCATCTGCTGAAAGTAGTCGGACGCGTAGAAGATGCGGCCGATGCAGTCGAAGCCGAGCCACCGGACGTCGCGGATGATCGACTGGACGTATTCTTCCTCTTCTTTTTCGGGGTTGGTGTCGTCGAATCGCAGGTTGCACGTCCCGCCGTACTCGATGGCCAGGCCGAAGTTCAGGCAGATACTCTTGGCATGGCCGATGTGCAGGTAGCCGTTGGGTTCGGGGGGAAAACGTGTGGCGACGCGCCCGCTGAACTTGCCGGTCCGGTTGTCGTCGTTGATGATGTCCTGGATAAAGTGGGTTCGGGCGGGTTCGCCTTCAGGTGCTGGCATGGATGGACATTCCTTCCGTGTGGGTTGCTTCCTTGTATGAGATTAACTGAATTACCGACTGGGGATTATAACCGGCGGGGGAACGTGCGGACAGGTTGCCTGCAGGGGCTTGTGTGGCGGGTTCGGTAACGGGCGTACGGCAACCGAATGGAAAACGGGCTTTCGTGTGCCGTCCGCCGTTCCTTCACAGTCGCGGTGCGGATCGGTTCACGGAGCGGCCATGGCGGCCGGGCCGTCGAGTTGGAGAACGACGATCGTGTCCAGGTCGCTGCGGTCGGCGGGCGGTACCGAGATCTCGATGCCCTGAGCCGTCTGCTTCACCCCGGCTGATCCGCCGGTGAGTACCTCGGACGCGACGACTTTTCCGACCTGGGCCGGCAGGGTGATACGGTCGGTTTCCCAGTTGAGGATATGGACGTAGACCTTGCCGTCGCGATGGGTGCTCGCGCCCCATGAGCCGGGCGGGAATGGACCGCCGCGGGTGCGGTAGATGCTCCGGCCGTATTTGCTCAGCCATTGACCTATTTCCCGGTAACGATCGGCCTGCCGCGGTTCGATGCGGCCGTCGGGCATTGGGCCGGTGTTCAGAGCGAGGTTGCCGTCGCCGCCGGCGCAGCGGACGAGGATATCGATGCACTCCTTGAGCGGCTTGATGCGGTCTTCGGGTTTCCAGGACCACTGCGTGCCGAGGGTGATGCAGGACTCCCACAAGCGGTCGGTCTGAAATCGGCCGATCTTCTGCTCGGGCGTGTCGAAATCGGCGGGCAGGCCGCAGCGGTTGTTGATAAGCAGGTGCGGCTGGATCGTTCGGGCCATGCGGAAGAGGTTATCGGCGTCCCAGAGATCGGCCCCGGCATATTTTTCGTCGTGGCGGTCTTCGCCGCGGGGTTGAAGGCCGTCGAACCAGAGCCCGTCGATGCGGCCGTAGCCGGTCAGCAATTCACGGATCTGGCCGTGCAGGTATTCGATATAGCGCTGGTGGTTCTCGGTTCGGTAGTCCGGATGGTGCCAATCAGGCTGGGAGTAGTAGATGAACAATCGCAGGCCGGCCTCGTGGCAGGCGTCGGCCACCTGTTTCAGGACATCGATTTTCCACGCGGACTGCGGCCCGGTGGACTTATAGTCTGTGAGTCTGGTGTCGTAGAGGCAGAAGCCGTCGTGGTGTTTGACCAGGAAGATCATGTATTTCATGCCGCCGTCCAGGGCGACCTTCACCCACTGCCGGGCGTCGAACCCGTCGGGTTTCCACTGTTTGTAGAGATTGTCGTAGATCTCCACCGGCGTCGGGCCGCGGCCGTTGCCCTGCCCCCGACGTTCGCCGCCGCGCGACCAGCCGATCTCCTGGCCGGTCAGACTGACGGGGCCCCAGCAGACAAACATCCCGAACCGGGCGTCGTGGAACCATCGCAGGTCCGCAGGAGTGGCCCGGAGATAATCTTGTGTGGGTTGTGTCGCGGGGGAATCCGCGGCCAACACGCCTGATGCTGAGAAAGCACCGATCAGGACCGCGTGGATGATGCGTGTAACAGTGGCGCGCATGTGGATGCTCCAGCTTTCATGCGGACTCGATGATCGTGTTGGCGTATTGGATCGTGTCGGCCGTGCGGATGAGACCGATGGCCGGCGGCACGCGTTTCTTGAACTGCACGTGTGGCTCGAAGTCGAGAGGGACGCCCTCGAGCGCGGCCTTGAAAGCGGCCTGGGTCTGCCGGTCGTTGTTCCGGAGGAATTCCTCGGCCATCCAGGCCTTGCCGATGACGAAGTTCGAACGGATGGCCTTGAGGATGTCGAGAACGGTGGGGATGCCGTCCACGAGCGAGATGTCGATGGTTTCAATCTGCGGCCAGAAAGGAAAACCGCGGTCGGCGATGACAAGCGTATTGGTGTGCCGTACGCGGCTGAGCAGGCTGTTGATGGCTGGGTTGAGGATGCCGGTTTTGAGCATAGCAGTACTCCGACTTTTCAATCGAGGATATGGTTTTTAACATTCGGTTGCCCGATCACGCGGGTTCAACCGCCATGTTGCCGAACGCGTCGCGGCAGCCAATCCAGCGCAGGGCGCGGACGAGTTCGTGGATCCCTTCGGGGATCGTATGCGTGGGACTGAAGCCCAGAGCCCCCATCCTTGCGTAGCTGACGACGTAGTCTCGGTGATCCGGATCCTCGGCGGTCGCGGAATCGTCGATCTCGACGCCCGGGATGATCTCCCGGATCGCGCGGCAGACGTCCATCTTTGTCATGTTCTGGCTCTCGTGGCCGACGTTGAACGCGCGGCCGATCATGGAACCGGGCTGTTCGAGCGCCATCACAACAGCCCGGGCCGCATCGTGGACGTGGAGGAAGCTGCGCCGGGCAGCGGGCTGGTAGAGGGCGATGCGGTGTTCGTGCAAGGCGCGGTGGACAAAGTTGTTGATGAGGAGGTCGAGGCGCAGGCGCGGCGACAGGCCGTAGGCCGTCGCGATACGGCATACTACGGCATCGCAGGAATCCAGGAGGATTGTCTCGCACCGAGCCTTTGTGGTGCCGTAAAGACTGACCGGGCGAAGCGGCGTGTCCTCGTCGCAGGTTCCCTCGGGGACGGATCCGTAGCAACTGCTGGTGGAAGCGAAAACGACCGGTCGCCCGCGGCCAAGGACTGCGGCGAGATTGCGGGTGCCGTCGACGTTGACGGTTTGGGCTTCCTGCGGGGCGGCGGCACAGGCCGGATGGCCGACGATGGCCGCCAGGTGGACGACCGCATCGGCTTTGCGGGCGGGCGTTTCGATCGACCGGCGGTCGCGGATGTCTCCGCGGACCAGTGAAAATCGAGGGTTGCAACAGAAGGGGATCAACGGCTGGATGCCGAACCGGAGCAAGTCGAACACGATGACTTCATCGCCGCGTTTCAGCAGCAGGGGCACCAGCGTGGTGCCAAGATAGCCCGCTCCGCCCGTGATGAGGATTTTCATGCTTGTCCCATTGCCCGGTTTAGGTGTTCGGGGCCGCGGCCGATCAAATCAGAAGCCGCGCAGGTCCGTGCTTTGCCTTCGCGGCAGGCCCTCCTTGGGCAGCCGCTTCAACACCCGGTACTCGATCCCGTGCTTATCGCAGAACTCGCGTTTCTCGGGTCGGTCGCCGTCCTCATTGACGGCATAGATGTCCGGCCGAATCCTGAGGAATTCGGGCTCGCCGTCCATCCAGCCGTCCCCGGTCGAGATCAGGGCCTGCTTCACGTGGCGGACGGCCTGGACCATATACCATCTCTCATGGTCGGTAAACATCGGGTGGCCTTCGCCCTTGAGCAGCCGGATGTTCCCGTCGTGCCCCACGATCGCGTATAAATCGCCCAGCCCGGCCACCTCCTCGAAGAAGCGAACGTGGCCGGAGTGAAACCAATCGTAGCAGCCGGTAACGACGACCTTTTTGCGCGATGCGGGTTCGTTCAGCAGCGGCGGGATTTCGGGCAGGCCCTGGAGATCCTCGTTGCGGAGGGTGCGGCATTCCACGCCGTGATTCTCGCACCATGCCCTGCGCGCGGGGGTGTCGGCGCCGGGCTGGAAGACCCAGATGTCGGGCCGGGGGCCGTCGATGGGCGGCAGCGTGTCGCAGTCGGCATGGGCGGGGGACAGCGTGACCCGATCCACGTAGCGGATCGATCGCAACAGGTACAGGCGTTCTTCGAATGGAAACTTGGGGGCCTTGCCCTCGGCAACGCGGGCCGTCTCGTCCGGCCACAACAACACGTGCACTCGTCCAAGCCTCGAAGCCTCCTCCAGAAAACGAACCTGCCTGGAGCGAAGATCGTCGAAACCGCCGACGACGATGATCTCCCTCATGCCGATTGACTCCCTGCGATTCGAACGCCGACCTGGAAGGCTCCGGGTACGGGCTCCTCCGAGACGACGTACAGGTAACCTCCGCCGCACCCGGAGTACATGGCGCCGGGATACCTGGACTGGTAGCAGCGGAGCAGCGCCGGCAGGTCCACCTTGAGGGCCGGGTGGCGGACGGTCTGGGGCAGGATGGCCTCCCAGCACGTCATGCACTCGTTCATGGATCCGCCGAGCGCCCGGATGTCGCGGTTCACGATGGCGTCGAAGCAGTCCCGGCCGCTGCGGCCGAGCCTTCGGATCCACCGCGGGTCGAGGTTTTTGACGCCGAGGGGGTTGTAGCCCGCCTGCCGGGGCTCGATCGGAACCATGTGGATCACCCGTTCCAGCCAACGGGCGACCTGCGGATCGTTGTTGGACTCAATGTGGATGGGGAAGATTCCGCCTTCATGGCGGAAGTCGTAATCCAGCCGATTCACGCCCGGGTAGAGCATGCCGATCATGTCCTGCGAGCCGGAGGGCTCGGGCTTGTCACGGTTTTCCTCCGCGTAGAGTTCCTTGACGAGCTCCGCGGCCGGCCTGTCGGGCAATCGGCCTTTCCACAGCCTCATCGCGACGTAGCGCGTTCCGGTGGCCATGCCGGCACGGTCCATGAATCGCATTTGCGGATGGATGCAGACGACCACCATCGATCCCGGCGGCGAAGGATCAAGTCGGGAGACGAACGGTTGATCGATCCACCCGCCGGCGAACGCCATGCGGTATGGGATGGAGCCGATCACCTGGTTGAGATCGTCGCTTGACATGGCGGCACCTGTGTCATCGCCGTGTTCGGATCAGTCCATCACCACGCGCTTGCCGGCCTTGCGGTCCTGGTACTGCTGATCGATCCAGGCATAGGTTCTGGCGAGGCCGGTCTTCAGCGGCGTGTCCGGCTCCCAGTGAAGAATGCGCTGGATCATGGTGTTGTCGCTGTTTCGGCCGGCGACGCCCTTTGG
>DATIKE010000244.1:0-8144 GCA_035477895.1 Phycisphaerae bacterium | reverse complement strand
TGCGGTCCGTGCCCAAGGCGCTCGCGCCGAGCGGCGCTTTCGCGAATGTCTCCGAGGTCGCGGGGCGGGTCGCCAGCTCGCCCATTCCCAAGGGAATGTCCGTCGCCCCCACTCTGCTCGCACCCAAGGGAACGCCTCCGGGCCTGGCGGTCAGAATCCGTGACGGTTACCGGGCGGTGGCCGTCAAGGTTGATGAGTCCTCCGGTGTGGCCGGCTGGATCAAGCCCGACTGCCGAGTTGACATCGTCGCGGTCATTCAGAGCGATTCTTACAGCGGCAGCAAGGCCAAAACCGTCAGCAAGGTGATTCTGGAGAACGTGGAAGTGCTCGCTGTGGGCCAGGACAGCGGGACAAACGGCGAGGTCGGCGCTTTGGTCAGCAAATCGGTCACCGTCGCCGTGCTCCCCGAGGATGTGCCCAGGCTGCACCTGGCGGCCACCAAGGGCACCCTGCGGCTGGCGATGCGGAATCTGCAGGATGCCAGCAGCGGAACCTTCTCGCAAACGACCGATAATGATCTGCTCGGGGTGTCTTCCGTGCCGGTTGCCGGCCGCAAGAGCGGTTCGACGGGTCTGGCCGGGTCGATTCTGAGCGGTTTATTCAGCAAGCAACCCAAGCCGACCGACAACAAGACCGATAAAGACCACGACGGTGCGTTGGCCGTCAAATCCACTCTGTCCGGGGCCGCGGCGCCCGTCCGGGGCGAGGCCTGGCGGGTGGAGGTTTTGGCTGGCGCAAAGTCCGAAGAGATATGGTTTGACGGCAGATCGAAAAACGCCCGCCGTCTGGACATGAAACAGAACACACGGTTCAGCGGTCAGTCCCCAAACGCCGGTTTCGGGGCCTGGCCCCAGGCCGAGGCCTCCGCCGGGATGCCCGATCCGGAACCCGCGGAATCCTCTGAATCGAGGGAGCTCAAGGAATGATCTCGCTCATGGATGGCACAAAGCATCGTTCACGGACGAACGCAGGACCGCGCCAAACGGCTCGCTCGTCGAGCCGCTTGGCGAATCCGCTTTTGGCGATCGGGATCGCGATCCCGGTCGCAATTCTGATCGGGGCGACGGCATCGGCTGCCGATCCGCCGGTTGTCCCGGCGGGCGAGACGGTCCCTGCCTCCGCCGACATCAAGGTGACCGTCAGGCCCATGCAGGCGACCACCGAGCAGATCGTCCTGTCCAGCGGACGCAGCGCCGTGGTCGATCTCAGCGAGCCCGTCAAGCGGGTGCAGGTCGGCGCGCCCGAGATCGCCGAGGTCAAGATCCTATCGCCGAGACAGATTCTCGTCATGGGTAAGGGCGCCGGCAGCACCCAGTTGATTCTGTGGAACGAGCAGGACGGCCAGGCCGTCCTCAAGGTCCTGGTTCAGCTCGATGCGGCCGATCTCCAGGCCCTGATTCCTCAGATTGCTCCAGGCGCGGAGGTCCAGGCCAAGGTCTACCGCGACGTCCTGATCCTGACCGGCACTGTGCCCGATGTGGACAGCGCCTCCCGCATCGAAATGATTGCCCGCGAGTATTCCGCGAAGGTCCAGAACCATGTCAAGGTGGCCGGCATGCACCAGGTCCTTCTGCGCTGCACGGTGGCCGAGGTGAACAAACGTGCCATCCGACAGCTCGGGCTCAACGGCTGGCTGGCCGGCGACAACATCCGGGACGTCTTCATGGTCAGCCAGATCGGCGGGATCAACCCGAGCAACATCGGGGCCGGCCCGGTCGGCAACGTCATCGGCCGCGGCGGCCTGCCGTTCACGAATTTCACCGGCATCCCGCTCAATCAGTCAACCCAGTTCAGCGTTGGTTTCCCGCGCGTCCAGATGCAGTTGTTTTTCCAGGCCCTGCGCCAGAACGACCTGCTCCGCGTTCTGGCCGAGCCGAACCTGATCGCCCTCAGCGGACAGGAAGCGGCGTTCCTGGCCGGCGGAGAGTTCCCGATTCCCGTGCCGCAAGGCTACAACGGAACGGTCACGATCGAGTGGCGGCAGTACGGTGTCCGCCTGAAGTTCACACCGACGGCGATTGGCCGGCAGATGATCCGCCTCAAGGTGGCGCCGGAGGTCAGCGAGCAGGACTTCACTTCCGCCGTGCAGTTGGCGGGCTACGTCGTTCCGGCCTTGCGGTCCCGCAGCGCCTCGACAACGGTCGAGATCGCCAGTGGAAGCACCATTGCAATCGCCGGCCTGCTCAGCGAGCAGGCACGGGCCTCGGCCGCCAAGGTTCCCGGATTGGGCGACGTGCCGGTCCTGGGTTCGCTGTTCAGTTCGGTGGATTACCAGAAGAACCTGACCGAGCTGGTCATCCTGGTCACCCCCGAACTGGTCGACAGCATGCAGCCCGACCAGGTGCCGCCGGTCCCCGGGCAGAACACCTTGGACCCCACCGACTGGGAGTTGTTCGGCCTTGGCATGGTCGAAGGCCGGCCGACGCCTCAGAGCGGTGACGACGCTGCCGCCCTAGAGACCGGCTTGGCGCCCAAGTATCGCAAGTTCCGCAGTCCGCCGGAGCAGATGTCGCTCCATGGTCCTTGGGGACCGGCCGACCCGGCCGAGTCGATACAGTGAGAAACGGTTCAATCTTTGCCAGCCGCCACGGAAGGCCGGACCAAGATTCAGGGAAAAGGAGTTCCGCGTATGAGTGAGGCTTGAGTGGTCCCGAAACGGGTCTGATACGCAAGTGGAGGGCAAGATGAAAAACAGAACCAGGACTCCAGGTGTCGGCCAGGAGAGCTGTAGCCGCAAACGGCGCGCCGCCGTGGTGGCTCAGGTGGCCGTCGGTTTGACCACCCTTTGCGGTTTCGCCGCGCTGAGCGTGGATGTGGGCATAATGTACTATGGGCGGGCTGAGCTCCAGCGCTCGGTGGACGCCGCCGCACTGGCCGCCGCGGCTCAGTTGGGCAACAATGTCCAAGGAGACGCCGTAACTCGGGCTCGTCAGGCCGCGGTGGATTTCGCGAACCGCAACCAAGTCCTCGGAAGCCGCGTCAACCTTAACCCCGACCAGGAAGTGATCCTGGGCCGGGCAGATCTGAACACCACCACCGGAAAGTACACCTTCCAGGCCGGCGGGGCCTTTCCGAACGCGATCTCCATTCAGGCCACCCGCCGGGCGCCCACGGTTTTCGCCAGTGTTTTCGGGCTGACCTCGACCCAGATGGCCGGCCGGGCGACCGCCGTCCTGATTCCGCGCGATATCGCCCTCGTGGCCGACCTCAGCGGCTCGCACACCGATGACAGCGAGCTGCAGAACTACAAGGTCACTGGGATCAACCTCTATGACGTCTGGGATGCTCTGCCGAACAATGCCGATCTGAGCCCCAAGACCGATGCGCGGGGTTTCACCTCGGCCATCAGCATGATCGACAACGGGGATGGAACGACGACCATCTCCGCCAACCTGACCAGTGACAACAACGGCGCGACGGCCGCGCTGGGCCACGTGGTGTTCGGACTCCCGCAGTCCGCATACGCCATGGCCCAGTCCACGACGACGACCACCGGAACCTATGGCGCCCCATCCACCGGGACGGATGCGTCCACCGGGGTTTCGGGTCTCAAGTTCACGGCCAGCGGCGCGGGGTTGGGCGCGGGCGGGGCGGTGCAGACCAATGGCTTCTCGTTCAAGGTTCCCAACAGCGCCCTGGACGGACTGAAGATGGACGTGGGCACCAACACCACCCAAGGCATCGGCAAATCGACCTACGGCATGAGCCCCGGGCCGACCTTCGGGACCATGAGCAAGTATGGGACGTTCTCCCTCACCGCCAGCTACAACCCGACCACCGACGTGGGCCTGCAGTCCCTGCCTAAGCAGAATTGGAGCGATAGCAACCTGAGAAACCTTCTGCTGAGTCAGGGTTATATCACGGCTGAAGTCAACGCCCTGATGAGCAGCCAGAGGGACGGCACGACCAACAACTGGCAGGGGCGCGTCGCCGTCGCCCTCGGCCTGTCCGAGTGGCGCAGCGGCATCAGCGGCGGACGCTGGCAGCGGCTCAATCAGCCGGCCGGCAACGCCGACACCACCATCAACTACAGCTCGGAGCTCAACTGGCCGGTGAGCTATCCCTACGCCCAGGGAAACTGGAAGGAGTACATCGACTATATGGCCAGCAGCAGCTCAGCCATGTATTCGGCCAACACGAACCTCCGATATCGCTTCGGCCTGAAGACCTTCGTCAACTTCCTGCTGGAGAAGAAGCCGGCCCAGGACCAGACCCCGGAACTGGCCAATGTGCCCCAGCAGCCGATGCAGGCGGTAAAGGACGCCTCGATCCACCTGGTCGACGTCGTCGAGGGGCTGGAAAGCGACGATCAGATCGCCTTGGTCGGCTACGGCAACATCGGCTACGGGCCGGCCGACAAACCCAATGACTTGTCATGGCTGACGTACGATTTCAATACCCTGCGCACCAAGGTCAACGGCCTGCAGGGCGGCATGTGGACCAGCTATACCAACATCGCCCAGGGTATTGACAAAGGACGCGTCGTGCTCTTCGACGAGAACCACGCCGCCCGCGGCAACGCCGCCAAGGTCATGATCCTGCTGACCGACGGGAACGCGAATTACACCCGGAACAATCCTCAATACAACGAATCCCAGGCCCGGGCCGATACCCTTCAGGCGGCCCATGATATCCGCGGACTGGGGGTCCGGATTTACACGGTCAGCGTGGGCGTTGAGTCCGACAAGGCCCTGATGCAGGAGATCGCACAGATCGGCGGCGGCGAATGGTTCCACGCGGAAGGCAGCATCGATGCCTACGCCGCCCAGTTGGAAACCATCTTCCGCAGCCTGGGCGGTAAGCGGCCGGTGATTCTCGTCGAGTGATCCGCCGTGCCGCGGACACGCCCGATGAATGAGACTTCGGGCCGGGGAAGCCGGGAAAGCGATCTCCCGGCTTCCCCGCTCGGTCCTGCGGAGTTGAAGAGGGGACACGCAGGACTCATGGCAGGGGAATGGAAGCCAATCCGCCGGTGGGGCGGTTTCCGGTTTACCGGACAACGCTTTCCAGCCGGTGAAATCCCGGAATATGTAATGCGGATTCCGGGCCGAGGATGCCATGAGACAACGGCTTCGTGTCATCATCTACAACGCTCAGGAGGACTGCTCGGCCGCCATCCGCGCCGATTTGCTCAGCCTCGATGGTGTGCAAATCGTCGCCGAAGTGGACGAGATCGCCCTTGTGGAGCAGGCCGTCAAACAGTTCCCGGCCGAGATCCTGATGGTGAATCTGGATCCCGCGCCGCAGACGGTTCTTCCCGTGGTCGCCGACATCGCCGGAACCCGCTCCGAGCCGGCGGTTTTCGTGCTCTCCGGTTCGACCGATGCCCAGCTCATTCTCACCGCCATGCGCTGCGGCGTCCGAGAATTCCTCACCAAGCCGCTCGATCGTTCGCTGTTGGCTGTGGCCACCGGTCGAGTCGCCTCCGCGAACGTCGCAACCCGGGACATCGGGCAGTTGATATCCGTTTTCGGGACGATTGGTGGAGTCGGCGCCTCCATGCTGGCCGCCAATCTGGCCGCCGAACTCAACGACCTGGCCGAGAAGAAACCGGTCGCTCTGGTCGACCTGGACTTTCGGTTCGGGCAGTTGGCCACCATGCTCGACCTGCAGGCCGAGTACACCATCGCCGACCTGTGCGAAACGCCCGAGCAACTCGACCCGGCCATGATCGGCAAGGCGATGATCAGGCATCCTTCCGGCGTACACCTGCTGGCCCGCCCCAACCAGTTCAGCCAGGCCGACCAGATCACCGCGGCTCACTGCGCGTCCGTACTCAGCTCGCTACAGCAGCTTTACAAATATGTTGTGGTCGACGGCCCCATCCGCTTCGATCCCGGTGGGTCCGCGGTTATCGATCTGGCCGACGTAAGCCTGTTCGTTATCCAGCTCCTGGTCACCAGCATCAGAAACACGCATCGCGTCTTTACCGAGCTGCGCGAGCACGGTTACAACCTCGACCGGTTCCAGTTGGTGTGCAACCGCATTGGGCAGGAGTCGGGGCATCTGGCCGGCGCGCACGTGGAGAAAACGCTCAACAAGAAGATCGCCCACCGGATTCCTGACGACTGGAAGACGGCGAGCTCGGCGATCAACGTGGGGGTGCCGCTGATCGAGCTGGCCCCCAAGTCGCGGGTGCGATTGGCCATCCGGGAGATCGCGGAAAGTATCGCACAGCCCCCGGCCGCTCAAGCCGTGGCCAGGAATCATGGCCGCGGCGGCCTGCTGGGACGGATTTTCACAGGCGCTTCGTGAGGAGTATGCAGATGTTTGGCAGACTGAGATCTCCTGGGCAACCCAAGACCGCACCGAAGTCTCCGGAGCCCGAGTCCGCTGGAGTCTCCGCGTTTGAGGAACCGAAGGCTCCAAGGCCCACCAAACCATCCGGCCACCGCCCGGCCGACAAGTCCTCCAGGGTCGCCGATGACAAAACGGAGAAGTTCAACATTCTCAAGATGCGCATTCATCGCAAGCTCGTGGAGCAGCTTGACCTGAGTGCCATCACTAATGACGACCCTTCAACCCGCGACAAGATCGGCGAGTTGATCCTCGGCCTGTGCGAGCGGGAGGATGTGCTGCTCAACCACAACGAGCGGCAGAAACTCGTCAGCGAGATTCTCGATGAAACCTTCGGGCTTGGGCCGCTCGAGGTGATCCTCAAGGATTCTTCGATCAGCGATATCCTGGTCAACGGGCCTCGTCATATCTACGTCGAGCGGGGAGGGCGACTCGAACTGACCGATGTCCAGTTCCGGGACAACGCCCATCTCCTGCACGTGATCGACAAGATCGTCAGCGCCGTCGGCCGGCGGTGCGACGAGGTGTCCCCCATGGTCGACGCCCGCCTCAAGGACGGCTCGCGGGTCAACGCGATCATTCCTCCGCTGGCGATCGACGGGCCGAGCCTGTCCATCCGGCGCTTCGGGGCCGACCCCATCACCTGGGACGACTACGTCAACTTCAGATCCTGCTCGCCGCAGATGGTCGATTTCTTCCGGGCCTGCGTCGAAGCCCGCCTCAACATCCTGATCATCGGGGGAACCGGCTCGGGCAAGACCACCCTGCTCAACAATATGTCCTCATTTATTCCGTCCAACGAGCGGATTGTGACTCTGGAGGACGCCGCCGAACTCCGGCTCCGCCAGCCGCACGTGGTCCGGCTCGAAACCCGCCCGGCCAACATCGAGGGCAAAGGACGGATCAGCATGCGCGATCTGCTCGTCAACAGCCTGCGTATGCGCCCCGATCGCATCGTGGTCGGCGAGTGCCGCGGGCCGGAAACACTCGACATGCTCCAGGCCATGAACACCGGCCACGACGGCTCGCTCACCACACTGCACGCCAACAGCACCCGCGATGCCGTCCAGCGCGTCGAAACCATGGTCTTGATGGCCGGCTTCGACCTGCCGGTGAAGGCCGTCCGGCAACAGTTCGCCTCCGCCATCCATCTCATCGTCCAGGCCCAGCGACTTGCCGGCGGGCCGCGGAAAATCACCGGGGTCACCGAGGTCATCGGCATGGAAGGCGACGTCGTCACCCTGCAGGACATCTTCTCCTTCGAGCAGCAGGGGATGGACAACAACGGAAGAGCCTATGGCCGAATCGTCTCCACGGGGATCCGGCCGACGTTCCTGGATCGACTGAAGACCTCGGGCTGCTCCATCAGCCCGGCCTTTTTTGAAAGACAGGTGCTCGTCGGCGACCGCGAAGATTGATGCGGCCTGATTGCCGCGGGACGTGTCCGGCGTCCCACTGACCAAAGGGGTCTGTTATGGCTGTGCTCACAATTGTCCTGTTGCCGCTTGTCGGGTCGGTGATGCTGGCCTGGGGCATCTTCCAGGTCGTCATGGACCTGCGTACCGCCAAGCAGCGGAAAGTCGTCGATCGCCTCACCGAGTCGGGAAACTCTCGGCGGGACCGCGAAATCAAGCAGACTCTGCTCAGCAAGCGGGCCGCCAATCTGCAGAATGGTTTCCTTGAAGGGCTCGTGTCCCGTCTCCAGATGGTCCGCAAAATACAGTGCGTCCTGGACCAGGCCGACCTGGAATGGTCCGCCTCCCGAATGCTGGTCAATCTGGCCGCCGCCACCCTTCTGATGGTCGTGGTTACGATGCTGCTGCAGTTCGGACCGGCCACCGTCCTGG
>DATIKE010000243.1:0-13857 GCA_035477895.1 Phycisphaerae bacterium | reverse complement strand
AGGCCCGTTCGGTCGAGCCTCGACGGCCCAACATTCTGTGGATCACCTGCGAGGACATTTGCCCGGACCTGGGCTGTTACGGCGACACCTGCGCGCGGACGCCGAACCTCGACGCCCTGGCCGGCGGGGGCGTGCGGTACGCGAACGCGTTTTCGGTGTCCGGCGTCTGCGCCCCGAGCCGCTCCGCGATCATCACCGGCATGTATCCGACGACGATCGGAACGCACCACATGCGGAGCAAGGGTGTGCCGCCGCCGTATGTCAAGTGTTTCACCGAGTACCTGCGGGCGTCCGGCTACTACTGCACGAACAACGTCAAGACGGACTACAACTTCGACGCTCCCGTCACTGCCTGGGACGAGTGCAGCCGCAAGGCCCACTGGCGAAACCGTGCGCCGGGCCGGCCATTCTTTGCCGTCTTCAACATCACGACGACGCACGAGAGCCAGATCCGCTGCACAGACGAGGAGTTCGCCAACCACATGGCCCGGGTCAAGCCCGAGGACCGCCACGACCCGGCCAAGGCGGTGTTACCGCCGTACTACCCCGACACGCCTGTGGTGCGCAACGACTGGGCACGGTATTACGACCTGATCACGGCCATGGATCTGCAGGTGGCCGACTTACTCAAACAGCTTGCTGATGACGGCCTGGCCGGCGAGACGATCGTCTTCTTCTACGGCGACAACGGGCGCGGCCTGCCGCGCGGCAAGCGATGGGTGTACGACAGTGGCATCCATGTGCCGTTGATCGTGCGGTTTCCCGATGGGCACAACACCGGCCAGGTCAGCCAGGAGCTGGTGAGCTTCGTGGACTTCGGCCCGACCGTGCTGTCACTGGCGGGCGTGAAGGTGCCGGGCTACATGCAGGGCCGGCCTTTCCTGGGCGAGCAGAAGGCGTCGCCGCGCGACTTCGTCTTCGCCGCCCGCGATCGGATGGACGAGACTTACGACATCATCCGGGCCGTCCGCGATAAACAGTACAAGTACATCCGCAACTTCCTGCCCGGCCGGCCCTATGCCCAGTACATCGACTACATGGAGAAGATGCCGACGATGCAGGAGATGCGCCGGCTCAACAAGGCCGGCACACTCGTCGGGCCGCAGAAACTGTTCTTCCTGCCGGAGAAACCCGGAGAGGAACTGTATGACCTGAAGGCCGACCCGCACGAGATTCGCAACCTGGCCGGCCTGCCCGAGCATCAGGAGCGGCTCAAACACATGCGCGGCGTGCTGGAAAACTGGATGAAGGAGACGCACGACCTGGGCCTGATCCCGGAGGAGGAGCTGCGGGAACGCATGAGGCCGGGCGGCAAGTGGCGGACGACCGCGACACCGACGATCACACCGGCCGGCGGGAAGCAGGATGGGCCGATCATGGTGACGGTTACCTGCGCAACCGAGGGGGCCTCCATTGCCTATACGACCGACGAGGGTGAGAACACCCACTGGCTGCTTTACAGCAAGCCGATCCGGCTGGATCGTGGCGCGACCCTTCGGGCCAAGGCGGTTCGCCTCGGCTATAAGGAGAGCGGGGCGGTCTCCGCGGCTTACCAGATTGCCGGCCGCTGATACGGCTGTTTCCAAAAGGAGGGCTGGATCATGCATGCGAACCCGCGGGTGAACAATTGCAAATGGCGTGTCTCTGTTGCCGGGCTGTTCTTTTTTTGCGGCGGTTCCTGGGTTACGTCGTCGGCCTTGGCTCAGTCCGTGCCGGCCACGAACCTGGCGCCCGCTGGAACGAAGATCGAGACGGTCTACCTGGTCCAGCACACGCACACGGACATCGGCTACACCCGGCCTCAGTCGGAGATTCTCCCGGAACACCTGCGATTCATCGACAGCGCCCTGGACTGCTGCGACCGGACCGACTCGTATCCCGATGACGCGAAGTTCCGATGGACCTGCGAGTCATTGTGGGTGGTGCGCGAGTACCTGAAACGGCGCCCCGCGGCCCAGGTCGAACGATTCAAGAAGCGCGTGGCCGAGGGGCGGATCGAGGTCACGGCCATGCAACTCAACATGTCCGAGATCGCCACCGAGAGCAGCCTTGCCGCCTCGCTGCAGGTGGTCCGCGAGTTACGGGATGAACTCGGCATCCCGCTGCGCCTGGCCATGCAGAACGATGTGAACGGAGCGGCCTGGTGCCTGGCGGACTACTTTCAGGGTTGCGGTGTACAGTACCTCACGATGGGCATCAACAAGACGCGCTCGCTGCTGCCGTTCGACATGCCGACCGCGTTCTGGTGGGAGTCGCCCTCGGGCAAACGTGTACTCGCGTTCCGGGCCGAGCACTACATGGCCGGAAACATCATGGGGCTTACCGGGGACATGGCGGTTTTTGAACAGAAACTGCTGGGCTACCTCGATTCGCTGGAGAAGAAGAAATACCCGCTCGAGCGGGTCTCTCTTCAGTACTCCAGTTACTATACCGACAACTCGCCGCCTGCGACGGTCGCCTGCGACGTGATCCGCAAGTGGAACGAGACGCACGACGCGCCCAAGCTTCGCTCGGCGACGGCCAGCGAGTTCATGGAGTTCGTTTCGGCTCGCCACGGCAAATCGCTGCCGGTGTATCGCGTGGCGTGGCCCGACTGGTGGACCGACGGATTCGGCTCCGCAGCCAGGGAGACGGCGAAATCACGCGAGATACACGCCGGCATGCAGACGACGCAGGGCCTTCTCGCGATGGCGAGGCTCAACGGGTTGAGCCTGCCGCCGGGCGTGGATACACGGGTGGCGGCGGTCCAGGAAGGATTGCTGTTCTACGACGAGCACACCTACGGTGCCGCGGAAAGCATCTCGGACCCCACGGCCGCAAGCACCGTCGTCCAGTGGAACGAGAAGTCGGCCTATGTGTGGGATGCCGCCAGGCAGGCGGGCATGCTGCGCGAGGAGGCGATCGGGGTGCTGCAGGACGCGCTGCCCGAGATTGATGGCCCGGCCCTGGTCGTACTCAACACGCTTAACTGGAAGCGGACCGGTCCGACGCAGGTATTTATCGATCATTGCGTGCTGCCGGAGGATGTCGAGGCGGATTTCGTCGCCACCGACACCGGCGAAATCGCGCCGGCCCAGAAACTGGACAAACGGCGCCATGGCGCGAACTGGATGGTCTGGACCGGGGATGTGCCGCCGCTGGGATTCCGGATATACCGCATTCAGCCCCGCAAGCCGACGGCGGAGGCCGGTGCGGCCGCTTCCAATCAGATGCTCGACGGCGATTTCTATTCTCTCACCTTCGACCCGGCGACTGGGGCCGTGGTCGGCCTGCATGACAAGGAAACCGGCGAGGAGATGGTCGATAAAGCATGTCCGTGGGGCCTGGGGCAGTTGGTCTACGAGCGGCACGACAAGAAGCGCGAGATCGATCGGAACGCTTTGCGGCGAACCACGGTTCGAAACGTCAGTCTCCAGCCCGGTTTGGATGGTTCGGTGTTTCGGAGCATCCAGGTTCAGGCGGACCTGGACGGTTGTGCCGCGCCCGGCAGCGTGCAAGCCGAGGTTCGTCTCTTCAAGACGGGCAAGAGAATCGAGTTTCACTACGGCTTGCGGAAGCTGCCGGTGCAGGAGCCCGAAGCGTTGTATGTGGCTTTCCCGTTCCGGCTTCCGGAGGGAAAGGTGTTCTACGAAGCTCAAGGAGGGACGCTCACGCCGGGCGCCGGTCAGTTGCCCGGGTCATCCTCCGACTGGCACACGGTGCAGAGCTTCATGGCGGTCCGAAGTCCACGGGGACAGATCATCCTGAGCGGCAGCGACGTGCCCCTGGTCCAGTTCGGCGACCTGAACATGGGCAAATGGCAGCCGGTCGCCCAGGTCGAGCAGCCTCACATTTTTTCGTGGGTGATGAACAACTACTGGTACACGAACTTCCGCGCCAGCCAGGAAGGGGAATTCAGGTGGAGCTATTGCCTGACTTCCGTGGCGAAAGATGGCAACAGCGAGGCCACACGTTTCGGCTGGGATTCGCGCGTACCTTTGTTGGGTCGAGTGATTGCGGCAGGCGAGGGGGGGCGAGGCGGGCTCGTCGGTTCAACGCTTCGCTGCGACGCGGACAACCTGCTGCTGATCGAGGCCCGGCCGAGCGGTGAAGGAAAGGACGTGTTTTTGCATTGGCGCGAGGTTGACGGCAAACAAGCGGTCCTCAACCTCGTCGATCAGCCCTTTGCGTCGAAAGCAGTCGCAATCGACGAAGTCAACGTTCTTGGCCAGACGCTCAAAGCGGGAGTTTCCTCGGTTTCGTTCGAGCCATACGAGGTGAAGTTCGTGAAGGTCGGCTTAAAATAGGACGATTCGCGATTGACGGTCGTGACCAAGGAATTCCGGATTTCCCGGTTTGGTTTTCAGGGGGATGATGAAATGCATCGACGTTTGTGGATTGTAGCGGCGTTGTCGGCGGTGGTGTTGTGCGGCGGGGCGGGCAAGGGACCGGCCGTGCGGCAGGAAATCGTGTTTCCGGATCTGCCCGGACTCGTCACGCTGAAATGTGATTTCCACCTGCATACGGTCTTTTCGGACGGCAAAGTCTGGCCGACCGTTCGCGTGGACGAGGCCTGGCGCGAGGGGCTTGACGCGATCGCCCTGACCGACCACATCGGGCATCAATCCCACAAGCAGGATGTGAGCACGGACGCCAACCGTCCGCATGACATCGCCCTCGGGCGGGCGAAGGAGAGGGACATCCTGCTGATCCGCGGCGGCGAGCTCACCCATGACACGCCGCCCGGGCATTACAATGCGATCTTCCTGAATGATGTCAATGCCCTTGATGTAAAAGACCTCTTTGAGCAGGCCGGGTTGGCGGCCGCCCAGGGTGCGTTCATCTTCTGGAACCACCCGGGCTGGCGGGGGCCTGAAAAGGGCAGATGGGGCGAGGCCCAGAGCAGACTGCTCGAAGCGAAGCAACTGGGCGGCATCGAAGTCTGCAACGGCCTGAGCTATTACGTGGAGGCCCACCGCTGGGCGCTCGACCGGAAGCTGGCGATCATCGGCACCTCCGACTTGCACGATCCAAGCCTGTACGTCGAGCGCACGCCGGAAGATCATCGCACCATCACATTGGTATTCGCGAAGGAGCGCAGCGTCGAGGGGATCCGCGAGGCATTGCAGGCCGGCCGTACGGCCGCGTGGTTCCAGAACCATATCATCGGCAAGGAAGCGGAGCTGTCCGCCCTGTTCGCGGCCTGCGTGCAGGTCGCCCCGGCCCATCACAGCGCCCGGAACATGGCCTGGGCCCGGGTCCACAACTGCAGCGAGCTGGACATCGAGCTGGTCCGGGTCGGCGCGGACCTGTCGGATGCACGGCAGAAACGCGCGGCCACCACGCTGCTGCCGGCAAAAACAACGTCGGTGGTTCAGTTCCCGGCGGCGGGCACAGGCGACTCCGCGACGCTCAAGTACCAGGCGCTGAATTTCCTGGTCGGCCCCGAAGAGCCGATGGCCGTGCAACTCGTGGCATCGCTGCCACCGAGTCCATCTACAATGCCGGCCAACGCTCCGGCCAGGAAATGACAGGAAGTGTCACCATCCGCCTGGCGGTGGCGGTAAGTTTTTCACCCGGATTAGGCACGACTCGCGAAAGCCCTCGGGCATGGCCGGGTCGTCCACAAGCGCGAACTCGAGCACCATCGAATGGGGTTGCTCGGTGACGACGAAGAGCGACGCGCCGAAAGGGTCGGGAGTCTTCTTGGATGCGGTCTGCGTTTCGGAAATACTCATTGACCCGTTGCGGTCTGAGAACGCGGGGCGAGACTCTGCGGACTCTCGACCTCCTTCAAGACCGCTCGCCGGCGCTCGCGGTTCTGACGGCGGTTGCGATGAGAAGCAATTGACTCCACCGGACCACGGCAACCACGGGTCTGCCGAGCACGATTCGTGCCGCGCAGCCCCGTGTCACCCGGTCGATCAACCCGTCGCTGCCGTTCCGGGTCCTGATGGCACAACACCTCATCGTGCTTCGTGCCTCAGAAAATGAAGTCCGTCGACAGGAACATCGAGTGCCGGCCGGTCACGATGTCGGATACGATTTTCTCGTTGGCGTCGGTGGTCTTGGCGGCCACCAGCGAGCGGATCGAGAATACGCGCAGGGCGTCAGTAACCGAGAGGGTGCCCTCGGCGGAATCCTTGCGGCCGACGAACGGGAAGGTGTCCGGACCGCGCTGGCACTGGCTGTTGATGTTGATCCGGCAGACCTGGTTGGCCAGGGCGTCAATGAGTCGGCTCAGCCGCCGCGGATCCGCGCTAAAGAGTGATGCCTGCTGACCGAACGGCGAATCCACGACCCAGTCGAGGACTTCCTGCTCATCATCGTAGGGAACGATCGGCGTGACCGGCCCGAACTGCTCAATCTGACAGATGCGGGTGTCGAGACGCGCCGGGTACAGGATCGCGGGGTAGAAAAGCGTCTCATCGATGGTCCCGCCGCCGTTGTTTAACACCCGGGCACCGGCGGCGACAGTTTCGTCGACCAGTTCCTTGAACCATTGCGGCTTGCCCGCCTCAGCCAACGGTGTGATCTGCACGCCGTCCTCCCATGGCATGCCGATGCGAAGCTGCGACACGGCCCGGGAAAATCTTTCCACGAATGTATCACCCAGGCTGCGGTGCACGAAAATGATCTTGATGGCCGTGCACCGCTGGCCGTTGAACGACAAGGCGCCCAGCACGCATTCCTTGACCGCCAGATCCATGTCCGCGTCCGGCAGGATGATCGCGGCGTTCTTGGCCTCCAGTCCAAAGACGCATCGCAGCCGGTTCGGGCGGGGATGCTGGTGCTTGAGCAGGGCGGCGACCCTGGCTGACCCGATGAACGCCAGCACGTCGATGCGGCCGCTGGTGATCAGCGGTCCGACCACCACCGGCCCTTCTCCGTAGACCGTGTTCACCACCCCCGGCGGGAACGACTCGGCCAGTGCCCGCAAAAGCGGCGCGTGCAGCAGCACGCCGTACTTCGGCTGCTTGAAGATGACCGTGTTGCCCATAATCAGCGCGGGAATCAGGGTGGTGAAGGTTTCGTTGAGGGGGTAGTTCTGCGGCCCCATACACAATACGACGCCCAGCGGGCTGCGCCGGATCTGGGCCACGAAACCCTGTTCGACGACGAATCGCGAACTGGTGCGATCGAGGTCCTTCAGGGCGCCGATCGTGTCGCGGATGTAGTCGACAGTGCGGTCGAACTCCTTGCACGAGTCGCCCCACGTCTTGCCGATTTCCCACATGAGTGTCCGCACGACGGCGTCGCGGACCGCCTGCATGTGGGGGATGAATGCTTCGAGACAGCCGATGCGGTCGGCCACGGACATCGTGGGCCACGGTCCGCAACCCCGGCCGTAGGCTTTACACGCCGCTTCGAGGGCTTCAAGCGCCGCCTCGGACGTCATCAGCGGATACCGGCCGAGTTTATACGGCTCGAACCGCCCGCTGTCCGTCGTGCCTATCGGCGAGAGCACTTCCTGGCAGGGGCCGGCCCATCGCCGTACCTGCCCATCCACCAGATATTCCGCTCCGTCCATGTACGGGATGCGCATGTCCCCGGGGATCCGCGATTCGCTTGGGAAGACCGGTTGCGGGTTTCCGACGATAGTGGACATGGACGCCTCCTTGATTGCTGTCGGCCGTACGTGCAGTAGTATAGACCCGTCATGCCCGGAATGGCCAGCATGAAACTTGCCGAGCGGCTGTTCACGGAATAGGCTTATGTTTTCCGGAGCGACACCGGGCCGTGCGGGCGAAAGGCGCCCGCCCGGCGAAGTGAGAAAGCCATCCCTAACCTTGTCCGAGGAGAATCACAGATGCACGACCCAACCACGCGACGTTCGTTCCTGCAGGCAGTCGGCGCCGGCGCCGCCGCCCTGGGGCTGCAGCAGACCGCCCGATCCGAGGAGAAAGTGATCCAGGGATTCGAGAAGCAGGCCGCCGACAAGGATGCCTCCAAAGGCTGGCAGCCGGTCTCCGACCGCAAGATCCGCGTGGGCATCGCCGGATACGGTGTCTGCCGTTTCGGGGCGGCGTTCAGCTTCCAGGATCATCCGAACGTGACGGTGGCCGCCGTCACCGACCTGGATCCGGAAAAGTGTGCCGGGCTGGCCAAGGCCTGCCGGTGCGAAAAAACCTATCCTTCGTGCGAAGAGATGATCAAGGACGATTCGATCGAGGCCGTCTTCGTGGCCACCGACGCCCCGAGCCACGCCCGGCTCAGCATCGAGGCCCTCAAACACGGCAAGCACGTTGCGTCGGCCGTGCCTGCCGTTTACGGCTCGCTTGAGGACGCCGAGAAGTTGTATGAGGCCGTCAAGACCACCGGTCTCAAGTACATGCTGTTCGAGACGTCCTGCTTCCACAAAGCGGTCTACGCGATGCGACAGATTTACAACGCAGGTGGGTTTGGCAAGCTCGTGTACGCCGAGGGGGAGTACTTCCACTACATGGCAGAGCCGATCGCGTCATTCAAGGGTTGGCGCGACGGCCTGCCCCCGCAGTGGTATCCGACGCACTCGAACGCATACTACGTGGGCCCGAGCGGCGGCAGTTTCACGGAGGTGTCCTGCATGGGCATGCCCAGTGTGCTCGATTGGCTCCAGCCGCAGAACAACCGCTACAAGAACGCGTTTGGCACCGAAATCGCGCTGTTCCGCACCAGCGAAGGCGGCATGGCCCGGATGGCGGTCAGTTGGGACACCCCGGGCTCCGGAGGGGAGATCGGTCGAATTCGCGGGCAGAAGGGTTCCTTCTACGGCAAGTACGAGGGGCTTGAAAAGAATCTGCCGGACACGAGCCGTCCGCCGCTTCCGCCCAAGGTGGACCCCGGCGGCCACGGCGGCTCACACGGCTACCTCATGAATGATTTCGTCACCGCGATCCTCGCGAACCGCAAGCCGCTCGTCGATGTTGCCCAGGCCCTGAGCATGACCGTCGGCGGCATTGTGGCTCACCAGTCCGCCCTGAAGGACGGTGAACTGATGAAGATCCAGCAGTTCGCGCCCCTGGTGTGAACGGTTATGGCGAGGTGAGACTCATGCGACGCAGGGTGTTTCTGTCGGCACTGGTCCTCCTGTCAGGAATCGTGGTCGCGGCCCATGCCGAGCCGGCCGCTTCCCGGCCGGCGTCCGCGTCGGGCCCTATTCGCAGCCTGATGCTCGTCGGCGGAAGCGCCCACGACTACGACGCCCTGCCGCGCCAACTGGCCGACCGCCTCGCGCCCGACGGCATCGCCATCCGCGTCACCCAGGACCCGGCCGACTTCACCGGGCAGGCCCTGGCTGACACCGACGTGATGATTTTCAACTGCTGTTACCAGACGGGGCCGGCCGAAGCGGCGCGAAAAGCGATCCTCGACGCATTGGCGGCCAGGAAGGGGCTCGTGCTCATGCACTGCGCCGTCTGGTCGTTCCAGGATTGGCCCGCCTGGCGCGAGATCGTCGGCGGCGTGTTCGACAAGCACGATCCGTTCGGGGCTTTCGAGTCCGTCGTCGTCGATCGCGGCCACCCGATCGCCCGCGGCGTGCCCGACCGCTTCACCATCCAGGACGAGGCCTACGTGCTCAAGGATTTCACCGGCGACCGACACACGCTGGTGATGAGCGTGAAACCTCACGGTGGTCATGCCGAGCCCGAACCATTCGCCTGGACCAGCCGGCACCTCGGTGCCCGAGTGTTCACGACGCTCTATGGCCACGACGCGCGCTCGCAGCAGGACCCGGCCTGCATGGCCCTGCTGGCCAACGGCATCCGCTGGGCCGCTGGGCGACTTGGGCCGGCCACGATGCTCGGCGACCTCGAACGCAAGGATGGTTTCGTGCCGCTGTTCGACGGCAAGTCGCTCACCGGCTGGAAGTACGACCCGCGGCTTTGGCAGGTGCGCGACGGCATCATCATCGGGCGCACACCCGCGGACTGGAAGAGCAAGAGCTACGCGATCTGCCCCAAGGAACTCACCGATTTCGTGTTGCGTTATTCGATCCGTGTCGTCCGCGGCAACAGCGGTGTGCAGTTCCGCAGCAGGGAGCTGCCCGATTACGAGGTCGCCGGCTATCAGGCCGACGCGGCCGTCAAGGCCTGGGGCAACCTGCACGAGCAGAACGGGCGCCGCCGGCTCGTTGACGGCTGGTGGCACAACGGCGAGTACAACGCCGACCTCACCGGCTGGAACGAGCAGGAGATCGTCGCCCGCGGCGACCGCATCATCCTCAAGCTCAACGGCGTGGTCGCCGCCGACTACACCGAGAAGGACGCCTCCGTCCCGCGCGCCGGCATCATTGCCCTGCAACTCCACGACGATTCGGACATGGAAGTCCACTTCACCAACATCCGCATCAAGCCGCTGGGAAAGGACTGATCGCGAATCGAGCTTAAGGCATTTCAAGTTTTGTTGTAGCGGCCGACCCCCGTGTCGGCCGTCGCATCATTCGGCTTGTAGGGCGGGCTCGGCCCGCCGCGGTTACCGAACGGGAGGGATCTATACATGTCTCCAAGACGCATTCCCGTAACACCTATCACTTTGTGGCTGGTTTCGTTCGCTCTGTGGTTTGCGATAGCGGGTTGCCAGTCGCCCCCGCGGGCGGCCGGGCAGGCCGAGGCGACGACTCCAATTGCACAGGCCCACGCCGTCTTCACCGTGGCTGAAAGCAAACGACTCATCGCCAAGGCCGTGGTCCTGATGCCGATCGTCCGGAACGCACTGCGCAACGGGACGGTGATCGTCTGCAAGGGCACGACCAATACCTATGTGGCTGAGGAATTCCTGGGCCGCGAAATCCCTCATGGAGCTTACGTCATCGGGCGTGTGTTGCCGGAGAAGGGCGGATCGGTAATGCCCCCTGTGGAGCCCGTGCCGGAGGTCGTTCTCGTCAAGGGTCGGCATCGGCCGGACCTGACGATCGAGCATGCCCTCGAACAGCTCGGGCCGGGCGATGTCGTCATCAAGGGCGGCAATGCCCTCGATTACGCCAACAAGGTCGTCGGTGTGTGGATCGGTAGCCCGACCGGCGGGACCGTCGGCAAGATCATGCCGATAATCGCCGCCCGCAAGGCGCACCTGGTTATCCCCATTGGACTGGAAAAGCAGGTGGCCGGCGATGTCCGGGACATTGCTGCTAAAACCACCGAGCCGGTGGACAGTCCGGCGAAACTCCCCCGGATGCGGCTTCTGACCGGACACATCGTGACCGAGATCGAGGCTCTGAACATCCTGGCCGGCGTGGATGCGTTCCAGGCCTCGGCCGGTGGTGTCGGCGGGGCCGAAGGCGCCGTCTGGATGGCTTGGCGAGGCCCGCGCGAAAACGTCGAGAAGGCCCGCCGGATCGCCGAGAGCATCCACGGCGAGGAACCCTTCATCCCTTGAGTTACGGCGAGAAAAACTTCTCGACGGTTAACCTTTCTTCGCCTCTGGGGCCGGACTTGCGCCTGCGTCGCGATTACGGGTCCACCCAGATCGGGCTGGCCCAGGCGGCCTGGCCGTCGGCCTGAACTGCCCGCACGTAGTAGAAACAGAACGGATGCTCGCGGAACTTGGCCGGCGCCATCAGCACGTCGGCCAGCGGAGAATTGTCTTCCCAGATGAATTCCGCTTGGTCGGTGGTGTAGGCGACCTTGTTGTTGCGGATGACATCGATTCGCTGAACGGGTTCCGTTCCGATAAACCGGACGCGAACCCGCCGGTTCTGCTTCAACTCAGGCTCGACGGCGGCCTTCAACTCCGATCCGACGGGGTGCCCGTTCAACTCGACGTGAAGCAGCATTCGCGGCCCGGACGTCGCGATGACCCGCCGGTTCCACAGAGCGTCCCAGATGGCCTCGCGCGTCCGCTCCTTCGCGAGCACCGCCATCATACCGGCGGTAATCGCCTTGCCGTCCTGCTCGCGCACCGGTCTCTCCGTGCCCGCCGTGCCGAAGTGGTCGTCGCCGCCGGCCGTGAAACCCACCCGCCAGCCCAGCGCCAGGGCATCGCTGACAAAACATCCGGCCATCAGTTTGCCTCCCGGCCGATCGGGCTTGGCGATCAGCGGGTTGCCCATCTCCTCCGGGCACTCGTAGCAGCCGCGCATCTGGTGAATCTCGATCAGCCGCTCGTGTTCCGGATCGTGGTCCTTGTAATCGCAGAAATTGCCGTCGCCCGCCGGATGGTGCGGAATGACAATCGCCTTCCTGCCCGCCAGCGCCCGGAACAAGTCCGACGGCCGGGGATGGAAACCATTATCCGAGCGAAACATCGGCTGGTCGTCGCCCGGGTAGTACACGTTGCGGTCGCCGTCGCCGTTGCGCCGCCACTTGGCCCACTCGTAGCCCAAAAAGCTCACGAACCGCCCCGGCTCGTTCCACCGCCCGGCCGCCCGGCAGACCAGCTTCCAGTGTTCGTCCGACGTCTCATACAGGTGATCGTGATCGCTGGACGAGCCGAAATCGAGAGCGCATTCGTCGCGCATCTGCCGGTAATAATTATCCAGCGTCCCGCAGCCGTCGGACATTTCCGTGTGGCCGTGAATCACGCCCCAGTACACGTTGTACCCGTCGAGCTTCGCCAGGCACCTCGTCGGATTGGTCATGCATTCCTTGCCCGACCGGCCATCCACGACCCGCAGCCGGTGAACGCCCTCGATGGGAATCCTTACGCGGGCGCGAACGCACGTCGACCGCTCCACCTGCTGAAGCGAGACCGGGAGCTTCTCCTCGCCCAGAAAGACCGTTACCTCCTTGATGTTCTGGGATGACAGATTGCTGAATCGGTCCTCTGGCCGGATGAGCACGTCCACTTCTTCTCCCGGCCGGCATTGCGACGGCACGTAAGCCCGCAGGTGCTCGATCTCGCTCCCGATGATGTGCATCAGGCAGGCTCCGATCATCGTGTGATCCGCCGTCTGGTCCCGCGGGTCATGCCCCGGGCGGCTTGTCTTGGCCAGCTCTGGGCAATGCAGCGCGATGTACTTGTTGAACATCCGGAGGCTCGGCGCGATCGCGCCGGCCCCGCCGCCGGAGGTGTCGCCGATGGTAACCAGGATCTTCTCGCCCGCCGGAAACCCCTGTTCGGGAACGCCCACCTGGAAAACGGATCCTTTCCTCTTCGCTGGAGACAGCGGCAGCGTTGTGCCGTCCGCCAGTCGGGCGGTGACATAATCCAGCTTCGACGGCTCACCGACCTGCAACGATTCGAACGGCCCCTTGTTGTGCCGGCCGCCGGAAACCTCGAGCACCAGCGTTTGCCCGGCCTTGATTTGGCGCCCAGGCTCGAATGTCAATCTCCAGGTGGATACCTCGCCCGCCACCGCGAACGGCGGATCAACTTTGCCCAAAGGCACATCCCCGGGAACACGCAACGGACGTTCCAGCTCAGGCAGAATGTCGGACGGATACCGAAGTGTTGCATGGGCCTGTCGGCCGGAGGTTGCTTCGGATACTGACTGGCCGGCGGCACGAATCGGGCCGCCGAGAGTCGACGACACCCAGACCGCCAACGCTGCGACAATGGATAGACGATAGTGCCTCATTTCATGAGTCCTCTGCCGACCAGTCACGACCGGCCATGTGATTCTGGCGCGCTGGATCGGAACGTTTCGTGCGGCTATCGGTTTGCGACATTAACACGGTCGATGATTGTACGGCTTTTCCTTTTCGTCGCCCAAGCGGGATGCACGTGCCTGACTATACAACCGCGTATAATTAAAAGGACATATCCTTCCCCTTGAGTCGCATATGGGGTATCCTATGGCAGACCAAACAAGACCAGCTATAGGCAGTCAAGGCCTTAGCGGACGGTTTTTGAAAGATCTTTGACAAGTGAAGATTCCTCAGGGTTTGGTGGCCGGTCGTTGGATCAGGTAAGGCCGACGGTCGGTCATGATTCGCCAGACGACGGGACACAGCTTGA
>DATIKE010000242.1:0-7764 GCA_035477895.1 Phycisphaerae bacterium | reverse complement strand
TCCCGCACCCGCGGCATGCACACCTCCCATCACGACGCGGAGGCATGGTCGCTCAGCACGGCCGAAAAATGAAGATGGGGTTCACCGGACGCTTACACACCAACTGGGATAGTCACTGAAAATGCCCTAAAGCTCCGATTCCGGCCGACCCACCGGCGTCAGCGGGCCGAGCAGGTCCTCGATGTCCGGCTCCTCCCAGCGAACCTGGGCGTTGAGCGCCTTCTTCTCCGACAGGCGGTAGAGCACGTCAAGGATCACCGCGTAGTCCAGGCCGAGACCCTCGACTTTCCCGTCCGCGCTTCGGGTCATGGGCTGGCCGAGGAACCGGATGAATGACGGACCGGCCAGCGGGGCCTCGATCGGCCCGAGGATCAGCTTGCCGTTGGCGTCCTTGCGCAGCACCGTCACGGCCGAGTCCTTCTCCTGCGCCGACAGGGTCACTTGGCTGCCCGGCTCGGTGTACAGCATCGGCGGCTTGCAGAGCATGTGGTCCCCGCCGATCAGGGCGATTCGCCGGATGAGCGTTCTTCGGGCGTAGACCAGCGGCGGCCCCTCGCAGGGAACGAGTTCCAGCGTAAAGTTTTCCCCACTCGGGCCGACCGCCACCTGAAAGACCGTTTCGGGGGCCGCCTCGCGCAACGCCTCGTAAGCCAGGATACGGATCTGCGGATTGTCACCGCCCAGCAGCTTGTTCAATGCCGCGACGGCCCGCGGTTTCTGCCCGGCCCGGCCGAGTTCGAGGATCGCCTCCCGCCGCGTCGGGCTGGATTCGTCCTGGGCATGCCGGATGACCACGTCCAATGCCAGCTCGTCGCCCAGCCGCAGCCCCGTACGGGCCGCGTGGTAGTTCACCGGCATGCGCGAATGCGTGTACAGCGGTTGGAGCATCGGCAGCACCGACACGCCGATCCCCTCGATCGCCAAGGCGACCTTGTTGAGCGGGGCCTCGGGGCGGGCCAGCTCGCCGATCAGGGCCTTGGCCCGGCCTTCGAGCACCATCGGCGAGTTGGACAGCGGCAGGGCCAACACGATTTCCAGGTAGCGTCCCTCCTTTACAAGGTATGAAGAAGGGACCTTGAGTGACAGGGACTTCGGGCTGACCGCGTCCGCGATCCGCTTCTGTTCGGGGAAGCGCCGGTTGATCGCGTCCTGCACCTGGCGGACGGTCGAGTAGGACTCGATGGTGCTGATCAACTCGAGCTTGCGCTCTTCCAGCGTCCAGCCGCCGCCGATGATCCTTCCTTCGCGCGGGTTGACCGTGGCGGCGCCGGTGGTCGGCGTCGCGAACGGGTTGGTGAAGATCGGCCCCTGGGCGGTTGCCAGGACCCGACCGGCGATGCTCCCCGCCGGCCCCGCGTCGCTGTACACCCGCAGGTCGCAGGGCAGCAGGTAGCCCCCCGAGATCGACTTGGTGTCCGGGTCCACGGCTGACGCGAACAGATCAAACCGCCGTCTCTTCCCCGCTCCGCCCGGAATCTCCCCGGTCACCTCGACCACTGCCGTGTCCGGGTGTTCGATGACCTCCTCCGCCGGCGGGAGTGCCCGATCCATTTCCGGATGGGCCGACCGGTATCGCCGGATCTCCTTGACGAGCTGTTCGCGGATGCTCGGGGGGCAGTTCCGCCCGCCTCGCCCGTTCAGGCCGGTCACCAGCCCAAACCCGCGCACCCGCCACGGCTGATGCCCCTGCAGGTACACCACCGAGCCCACCGTGCCCTCGAACGCCGGACCCTGCAACGTGGTCGAGGTGTCGGCGTTGCCCATCGTGCCCGCCGGGCGCGTCGCGCTCTTGTCGCGTGTTCCGGATAGGTCGAAATCCGAGCAGCCCGACAGGCACAGCGCGATCAGGCACGAGGTGACGTACACACCGCTTCGGCGTCCACTCCTCACGATCGCACCTCCTGGGGCCCTGGAAACATTCGCTCGGCAGGTCGCTTCATCGCGTGCAGGTTGGACTCATCCGCCCGGCGGCGGGCCGGGCCTGGCTGCCATTCGCAGGCTATCGCTAACCTATCGAGCCGCCTCGGGGCTGTCAACGCGACCCGCCGGGTTGGACCCTGCCGGCCCAGCCACCCAGCCCGCGATCCTCCCGCCGGCCTGCAGCAGCACCGCCCCGTCGAACACCGCCGTTTTTCGCAGGTCGGCCGCCTCGGTCAGAGGGTATCGCTGCGAAGCCGATCGCTCCCCTGTGCCGCCCATCGACCGAGAAAGAAACACCGCCTCCACGCGTCGCGGCCCCGTCGGCCCGCCGGGTGTCGTTTTCGACACCATCGCAACCAGCCAGCGCGGAGTGAGCGTCGCCGACTCGATCGTCTCCTCCGGCCCGAGCTGTTCGACCCACCTCCGCTCACCCGTGGCAGGATCCACCACCGCCACGCTCCGCAACCCCACCGCGAAAATCTGACCTCCCGCGACCCACAGAAAGCGCGTCTGCTCGTCGGGTTGGCCGAACACGTCCTTGACCCATAGCGCCCGTCCGTCCGCGGTCGCGACCGCCGCCGCGAACCCCCGGCCGAACACGTGGACCGTGCCCAAGTTCGCGCGGACACCCAGGATGCTCGCCTGCTCGGGCGGCGACCACCGCCAGAGCGGTCGGGCCGTCGTCGGCTCGAAAACCACGACCTGCCGCTCGTCCGCGATCGCCAGGTTGCCGTCGGGAAGCAGCATCAGCGCGTGGGGGTGCGTCAGGCCGTCTGCCGGGAACTCATGCAGTTTCTTCCCGCTCTCCGCGTCGAGAAGAAGAACACTCGGTGGCTCATTCGTCGAGCGGATGCACGCCACGTGTTCGTCGTCGGCCGCGACCAGGCTGATGCCGTCGCCGGGCACCCGCTCCCGCCACAGCCGCCGCCCGCTGCTCAGCCGGATCGCGCCGAGCCATCCGGACTTCAAGGCCAGCACCGCCAGCGAATCGCTGAACGCCTGGGCGGTGATTGCGTCCACCACCTCGGGGTCGATCAGTTCGTAGTCTTGAATGTCCGCGGAGGACACGCCGTATTGCCACCGCTCCGCGCCCGATCCACGGTCCAGCGCCACCACCCGCCACGCCGTCCCCAGCAAGATCGTGCGCTCGTCGCCCGTCAGCCACACCGGTGCGTGTTCGTCGGCCCAGCGGCTTCCCCATCGCTCCCGGCCGGTGCGCGGATCGATGGCCAGCAGTTCCCCGCCGTACTGCAAAAGGGCAATGTCGAAACGCGGTTGAAACGCCGCGTCATCGGCCGGCGGCGACAGCAGCGTTACCGGTTGCTCGTATGTTCGCTCGAAGCTCGGCTCCAGCGGCGGATCCAAGATCGGCGTCCGTATCGAGATGGTGTTGGCGTTGGCTCGCCAGGACTGCTCGTGGTCCGCGAACCGGGCGTCTCGCCCGGCGAACGTGACCGTGTCTTCCGGGAATTCCCTGGTGCCGCGGGCCAGCCATGCCAGCCCGCCCGGCGCGTCGCCCATCTCGAAGTGGCACTCCGCGATCCCGGCGACGATCTCCCGCCGTACTTCATCCTTGCTGCGCCGGAATGCCTCCTGAAGTTGGCGAACGGCCTGCAGCGGCTCGCCTGTCTGTCGGTGACGGGTGGCCAGCATCATCCATGCCTGGACCGCCGCCCGGCTGTTCGGATACCGCCGGGCCACCGACTCCAGGCGTACACCATCCCCCTCCGACTGGTTTAACTCAGCCGACGCCCTCGACTCGATCGCCTCGTAGATCGTCCGGCCGCTTCGGCCGATGGCCTCGGCGATGGCCGCTTCGGCCGCGAGGCCCGCATGATCCGGTGTCAGGTCGCACTCGCGCAGCCGGTCGTCTTCGAGGATCTCCTGCCACAAGGCGACCGCCTCCGCCGAACGCCCGTTCTTAATGCGGGTCTCGCCGAATCGCAGTCGGTATTGCACCTGGTCCTCCGGTACGATCGCGGCCTGGCGGGCCAGATTGCACAAGGCATCCGTCGCGGCATCCTGCTCCGCGTGCGCCAGGGCGATCTCCAACACCTGCCGGCGGATGCCTGCGGCTCGCGGGTCGGTTGCCTCGACCGTCGGCCGGGATGTCGTCGCTGCGGGCAGGCTCGACAATGCCACGCAGGCCAGCGCCTGTTCCATCGCCGCGACCGCGCGTTTCGCGCCGTCGCGCTGCCGAATTGCCCACCGCGCCAGGTCCAGGTGCCGACCGGCGTCGGCCGGACGCTCGCGGATTCGCCGATCGAACATCGCCGCGGCGTCGGCACCTCGCAGTTCGGCACGAATTCGCCCGCCCTGCACGCACAGCGCCAGGTCCTGGGCGCCGACCACATGTTCCCATGTCGTCGGCCGACTCGTCATTGAAGAGGTTTTAAGATCTTTTAAGATCCTTGCGTGCTGCACGTCGCCGGCCAGCACGGACACCTCGACCACCAGCACGCCCGGCACTTCCACCCGGATCAGGCCGTCGCCGCGACCGAGGCGGAACATGTTCGCCTTGGAGCCTGTCCCAAAGCCCGTGTGGGACCGGCTTCCAGCCGGTCGGGTTTCAAGGTTTTGAGATAGGCTCTTAGTGTCCGCCAGGCCACCCGCCAGATGCCGCCCCCAACGTTTTCGCCCGTCGGTCGGATCGACTTGCAGGAGGTAGAAATCATCCACCCCGGCCGTTCGCTCGCCGACCACAACATAGACGTCGCCCTCGTACCACAGGGGGTCGCTGCGGAACGAGCTTTCCGGACCCGGAATATGCCCGAGAAGCTTGCTCGCCGGCATGAACCACCGTATGTCGCCGGTGGTGAGGTCCGCGGCGGTGAGAAGCTGTTCCAAAAGGTGTGGCACCGGTGTCTCGCCGGCAAGGTCTGCACCGGCGCCTCGCCCAGATCGAACTGTTCTAAAACCGTGTCCTGGAGCTTTCGCACTGACGCCGCTGTTTCGCAACTTGCATTCGCCACCGGCCAGAATCGCGAAAACAAGCTCGTTGCCGACCGCTGGGCTGCCGGCCTGAATCGCAGGATCATCAACGATCGCCTCTTTGGGTCCGATCGACCACTCGACGTTTCCGCTGTACAACCGAATACACCACAGTCGGTTCGCATCCCGAACAAGCAGCCGATCGCCGACCACAATCGGCTTGCCGATCGTGGGAGTGAATTCCTGCGAGGTGGTTGTTGGTGTGGCCGTCGTTTGCACGCCGGGCCGGCATTCCCACAGCAGCGTTGCCGGGCCGGCCATACTCGGCAACGACGCGGGGGGGTGCGGTATGCCCGCCGACGGCCTCGCGTTCATGATCGCTCGCTGTGTTTCGGTGATTCGGGTAATCCAGTCCGGGTAGCCCGACTGGATCTGCCGGACGAGCCGGTTCGCTGTGTCCGGGCGACCCCCGGCCGCGAGTTCCTCCGCCAGTCGCAAGGCTGCATCGCCGGCCGACGTCGTCAGCCACCACCGGCTTGCCTCGGCCATCACCTGAGAAGGCTCACTTTCCTTGACCGACGCGAGCACGACGCCTGCCTGCGTCTCGAACAGGCTGCGACTGGCGTTTCTTGCCTCGGTCGGCCACCGGCTCAGGCGGTCCAGTACGAGGGGGCGAACGCCGACGAATGTTCCGTCTTCAATCCTCACGACGCTTGCGCCGTGTTCTGTCAGTACACGCCGGTACTCCCCGCCGGCCTGCATGTAGCGACCCTCATTCTCCAGTGCCGTAATGCGATCGAGTGTCTGAAACGCTTCAACGCTGTCCGCCACGCGAAATATGCCATGCCGATCCACCGGCTGACTGACTGAGACCTGCCCCCGGGCCGGTGTTCCCCACACGCCCGCGGCAGCGGTGATGAGCAGACAACCGCGATGTACAACGGAATTCCTCATCGGACGACTCGGCGGGTGCAATCCCGGTATCCTGTTCGCCGCCTGATTCTGTTTTTGCCTTTTACAGTGCGTCCTAAAACCCCTGTGGCACCGGCGTCCCTGCCTGCGGCAGGGCAGGCCGCCGGTGTGATTTCAAGGTGTGGCACGAGTCTGCGCAGCCCCAACGGGACGCGGCAGACCCGTGGTTCCACGACGGGCACTCAGGCCCGCGTTCACTTGAAGTATCTGCCCACCAGCAGTTCCAGTCGTTTGACCATCCGCGGGTCGGCTTTCGTCTTGTCCGACCAGATCGCCAGGGCCAGCGCGTCCGCGCAAGGCCAGGACTCGTCCAGCCGCTTTGCGAGCATCGGTACGGCCGCTCGCAGCAGTTTGATGCCGTTCTCCGTGACAGCCTTGAGGTTTCCGACGATCTCATTCAACAGCGCGACCTTGTTCTTGCCCGGCTCGTGCGGCCGCCAGCAGTCGTAGTCCGTCGGCAGGCCGATCAGCGCGTAACAGATCTCGGCTTCCCTGGCGAGCTTCGCCTCCGGCATGCATGTCATTCCGATCAGGTCGCCGCCCCAGGCCCGATGCATCTGCGACTCGGCCACCGTCGAGAATTGCGGCCCCTCCATGCACACATACGTGCCCGCCGGGTGGACCCGCACATGGATGTCCTTGGCCGCCTCGATCAGCAGGCTCCGCAGCTTCGGGCAGAACGGTTCGCCAAACTCGACGTGCACCGCCAGCCCGTCGTCGAAGAATGTGTTCGCCCGCTTGAATGTCCGGTCGATCACCTGGTCGCAGATCACCAGGTCGCGCGGGGCGATCTCCTCGCGCAGGCTGCCCGTCGCCCCGCTGGCCAGAATATGGCTCACGCCGAGTTTCTTGAGCGCGTGGATGTTCGCCCGGTAGGGTACCACCGACGGGTTCAGCAGATGTCCGGGCCCGTGCCGCGCCAGGAACGCGATATCCACGCCTTCCCAGCGCGTCATCAGGATCGGCCCGCTCGGTGAGCCGAACGGCGTCTCGACGTTGACCTCCCGTCCGCCGACCTCCTTGGCCAGCGTCTCGCCCAGCCCCGATCCACCGATGATCCCGATTCGCGGTTCGCTCAACAGACCGTCCCCCTTTCATGATCCTGTTTGGGTCGTGGCTCCGTTTGGCCGGATTATACAGTCGCGTTTCAGGTATGCAGCTTTGGTGCCGTGCGGCCAATCCTGCCCACCCGTGGGCGGCGAATTCGGGCAATTGTACCCATCGAATGCCCGTGGGACCTGCTTACGAGGGCCTGAAGGCTGTTGTGATCGTGGCACGGCAGTTGCTGCTCTCCCTGCAGAGCCCGCGATGTGTGGGCCGGAACATGCAACCTTCTATCAACGGGGCCAGTCATGAACACTTTAAGAAACACGAGCAGGGCCGGACGGGCCTTTTGGGTGGTGGTCCTCGTCCTCGGGTTGAGCACCCTGGCCGGCACGGCCGGCTGCGACACGACCGGCCTGTATGAGCCGGGTTCACTCGGTGCCCTGGCGAGCTGGGGCGGGCTGGTCGATCCCTGGAACACCAGCAGCCTTGGCCTGCCGCAGTCCCCGTCCTCGTACTGGGGAGCCTTGGGCTACGGAACCCAGAACGTAGGCACCTGGGGCGGCTTGGCCGACCCCTGGTACACCAGCAGCCTCGGCCTGCCTGCCTATTGATGATGCGTCCCCATCATCACGTCGGGGCGGACGTGCCCGTTGGGCCGTCCGCCTCTGAGTTTTCCTCCCGCAGTCCGCTTTTCTGATGTCGCCGGGGACTTCCTCGGGGCCGGCTCGGCCAGCGGGCGCTACCCGCTGTCTTTTCCCGCAACTTACCCCCCGTTGAATAGCGTAACCCCTTAATCACCAAGAAGTTGAGTGCGGATTGGGATTTCAAGGGTGTGGCTACAGCACCCTTCGGACAGGTTCGTTGGTCGCGCAACACGATAGGTTGCCGTTGCGC
>DATIKE010000241.1:0-3406 GCA_035477895.1 Phycisphaerae bacterium | reverse complement strand
AAAAACCGCCTGCGAAGAAAAAAACTTTCAATTTCGGTCGGGATGCCCTCTCCCCCCGATTCTCCTCTCCCTCATCGGCCTTCGAGCCCCTCAGCCAGCCCCCGAGGTGCGAAGAATCCCCTATTCATCAGGGCTGGGGGTGGGTCATAATCTGTCGGCGATGGCTTCGGCCATTTCGGTGGTTGAGGCTTTTCCGCCCATGTCGGCGGTACGGACCTTGCCGTCGGCGATGACGGCGGAGACGGCATTCTGCAGGGCGACGGCCTTGCCCCGTTCTCCGAGCCAGTTGAGCATCATTTTAGCGGCCAGGATGGTGGCGATGGGATTGACGCGGTTCTGCCCGGCGTAGCGCGGGGCCGAGCCGTGCGACGGCTCGAAGAGGGCATAATTCCGCCCGATGTTGCCGGTGCAGCCGAAGCCCAGCCCACCCACCAGCTCGGCGGAGATGTCGGACACGATATCACCGTAAAAGTTCGGGGCGACGATGACCTTGAACTCCTGCGGCTTGCGGACCAGGGCCATGCAGCAGGCATCGACGTTCATGGCGTCGAACTCGACATCGGCATACTCGCGGGCGATTTCCTGGGCGACATCGAGGAACAGTCCGTCGCTGACCCGCAGCACGCTGGCCTTGTGCACGCAGGTGACCCTGTACAGGCTCTGGGCCCGGGCGAACTCGAAGGCCGACCGGATGATCCGCTCGGAGCACTGGCGGGTGTTGACCTTGAGCGAGATGGCCGCGTCCGCGGGGATGCGGTCCATGCCCGGCAGCGAACGCATCTGCGCGGGGACGCCGGTAAACTCGATGCCGGTATAGAGGTCCTCGGTGTTCTCGCGGAAGACCACGATCTCGATGTTGTCGCGGATGTTGAGCGGATTGCCGGGATAGGCCTTGCACGGCCGCAGGCAGATGTACAGATCCAGAAGCTGACGTATGCGAACGACCGGGCTGCGATAGACGAAACCCTTGTCCTGGAGCTGAGGAACGAGCTCCTTCTCCGCAAGATCCCTGGTTTTGGAGGTGACGCATCCGAAGAGCGCGCAGTCAGTGTTGCCGAGCATCTCGATGGTACGGGCGGGCAAAGGATCCCCTTCCCGGCACCAGAACTCCCAGCCGATGTCTCCGGGGAGGTACTCAGCGTCCAGCTCGATTTGATCGAGGACCAGCCGGGCGGCGGCCATCACCTCAGACCCGACACCATCCCCGGGAAGATACGCGATGCGATACCTGGCCATCTGGATTCTCTCGGGTGACCATATTCACCCGACAGGATAACCGCATCGACGGGCTTCCACCAAGTCCGCGGCCGATCCGGGCGGTCCAGGAACCTGCATTGGCCAGCATCCGCCGGTTCGGCAAATGTCACCTGCCGGGCTGAACGAGTCGCCCCCCCCATCTATGGGATGCTGACGGGGCGACATGCAGCCTGTAGAATCCCGGCTGTCAATGTAACAACACGTGTTCTTTGCCCGGGGATGCTCGGCCATGAAAACTACCGACCTGCTGGCATCGATTTTCCTATTCACCATGGCCGCGCCGATCTCGGCCGGCCCGGCGGACCCGGCCGGCGTCATCATCCAGCCGGCGGCGGCACTGCCGCTCGAGCAACTGGCCGCCCGCGAAGTGCGCCGGTACGTGTACGTGCGGACCGGCGAGCTGCTGCCGATCCAAACCGACGAGCGGCCGGCGCCGGCGACCGGCGCCCGGATCGTCCTGGGCTCGAAGGATCAGCCGGAGGTCAGGAATCTCGTCGCCGGGCGGACCTTTCTGGCGGCGGCGGGGAAACTAGGCCCCGAACAGTACCTGCTTCGAACATTCGATACGAGCGCCGGGCGGGTCACACTGATCGCCGGCGGCGACCCGCTGGGGACCCTCTACGGCGCGTACCGGTTTGCCGAGCGGCTGGGCGTGCGCTTCTACCTGGAGGGTGATGTCGCTCCCGAGGAGAAGGCGGCGTTCGCCCTGCCCGACATCGACGAGACCGGCACGCCGCTCTTCGCCCTGCGGGGCATTCAGCCTTTCCACGACTTCCCCGAGGGGCCGGACTTCTGGAGCGAGGACGGCTACAAGGCGATCCTGTCGCAGTTGCCCAAGCTGGGGATGAACTTCATCGGCCTGCACACCTACCCGGAAGGCGGCGTGGGGCCGGAACCGGTGGTCTGGATCGGCCGACCGGAGGACATGAACGCCGACGGAACGGTCAAGGCCGGCTACCCGGCGAGGCACTTCAGCACGGTCAACGGCACATGGGGGTACGAGAAGATGTTGACCAGCCACTATCGTTGCGGAGCATCGATGCTGTTCGAGCACGACGCATACGCGCAGGACGTCCAGGTCGGCATGTGCCCCTGGCCCCAGACGCCGCAGGAGCAGAACGAATTCTTCAACCGGTTCGGACGGAAGCTGCGGAACGCTTTCGAGCACGCCGGTGCGCTGGGCATCAGGACGTGCATCGGGACGGAAGTGCCGCTGACGGTGCCGAAGGAGGTCCGGCAGCGGCTGATCGCGGAGACGCGGCCCTCCGAGCCGCCCTCGACGCAGCCCGCGCCACCGCCGGCCGAGCAGATCGAACGGCTCTATACAGGGATGTTCCAGCGGATCATGAAGACCCATCCGCTGGATTACTACTGGTTCTGGACACCGGAGAACTGGACTTGGAAGGACGTGGACGAAAAGACGGTCACTGCGGCGATCGCTGACATTCAGCAGGCGACCGCGGCCGCCCGGAAGGTCAACGCGACGTTCAAGCTGGCCACCTGCGGCTGGGTGCTTGGCCCGCAACACGACCGCTCGATGTTCGACAAGGTTCTGCCCAAGACGATGGCCGTGAGCTGCATCAATCGCGCCGTGGGCCACGACCCGGTCGAGCCGGGATTCGCCAATGTCGAAGGCCGGGACAAGTGGGCCATTCCGTGGATCGAGGATGACCCGGCGATGATCATCCCGCAACTCTGGGTCGGACGGATGCGAAAAGATGCCCTGGATGCGCTGAACTACGGTTGCACGGGTCTGATGGGCATTCACTGGCGAACGCGGGTTCTGGGGCCGAACGTGGGCGCTCTGGCCCGGGCGGCCTGGGACCAGGTCGGCTGGCGCGAACGCAAACCTTTCGGCAAGAACGATCGCTTCATTCCATCGGAGGATTTCTGGCGGGACTGGGCGACGGTGCAGTTCGGCCGGCAAGGGGGTGACAGGATCGGCGCGCTCTTCGCGAAGATCGACTGCCGGTTGCCTCGCCCATCCGACTGGGTGAACGGCCCGGGCGGCCTCAAGCCGGACAAGCGTCCGTGGGCGGAGGTCGGCAAGGAATACACCTTCGTGGACGATCTGGCGGCCCTGCGCTCACTGGTCACAGGACCGGTCAGTCTCGATCGATTCGACTACTGGTTGAATCAGTTGCGCTAC
>DATIKE010000240.1:0-19835 GCA_035477895.1 Phycisphaerae bacterium | reverse complement strand
ACGGCTCTGAAGTCTGCCGCCGGCCGCGTCACTGACGATCTCCGGCCAGATATCATCGCACTCGCCCACGGCGACGGAATCAAAGCAACCGCCGGCCTCGTCGGGCAGAGCCGAGGCGTGCGGTCCGCCCATGATCGTCGGGATGCCTTCGCTCCGGCACTGCTCGGCGATCTCGTACGCGCGCGTCGCGCCGCTGGAGTAGCTGGTCACCCCCACGAGATCATACCGGCCGCGGCGCAACCCCTTGTCGGTGGCCTCGAACCCGAAGATCTCGTCGATGATGTCAACTTCGTGTCCCGCCGGCGTCAGCCGCGCGAGCACCTGAAGACCCAACTGGGGAATCTTGCTCCCGATGGTGTGATACCCCTGGCACCGACGGGCCACGGGGTTGATAAGCGCGATTCGCATTCCGAAAGACTCCTGGGGAACGCCGCCAATGCCACCATCCCCGCCTTCGGGAGGGTTCCAGGCTGACGACGGGCTTCCAGGAAGGTGATGCTCCTGCCGGGGAGGGGTAATACCGCGCCGAATGCCCTCCACCTCGCTGGTTGCCGATGAACACCAGCTTAAGGATAGTCGATCGGCATGAGAGGGTCAAATAGAATGGACACCCGACAAAGACGGCCGGAAGCGGCGCTGAACGCCGCCCCGGCCGTTATGCGATTCACTCTTTTTTCGCCCGGACCTTGCCGGTGAACGTCGAACCTGGAGTTACTTTCGCCGCTTGACGCCGTACTTGCTGCGGCTGCGATTGCGGGCCCGGCCGTCCTTGTCATTGGTCACGCCTGCGCAGTCGAGCGAGCCACGAACGATGTGGTACCGCACGCCCGGCAGGTCCCGGACACGGCCGCCGCGGACGAGCACGATCGAGTGCTCCTGCAGGTTGTGGTCGATCCCCGGAATGTAGGCCGTCACTTCCTTCCCGTTCGTCAACCGCACACGGGCCACCTTCCGCAAGGCGGAATTCGGCTTCTTCGGCGTCTGCGTCTTGACGATGAGACATACCCCGCGTCTCTGCGGGCTCGCCTCCAGGTCACGGACCTTGGACTTGCTCTTCTGCTTGACCCGCCCAAGTCGAATCAGTTGATTGATCGTCGGCATTCGTTTCCTCAATTCCACCGGCGGCGGCCGCGACGGGCCAGCGCCCTCTGCAAGAACAGTATATGCTACCGTATTGGCTGTCCTCTTGCCACTCCGGCCTCGGCTCAGGGCACAATGTTTTCCGACGGGTCCGCCGATGCCCGCGTGTCTGCCGCCGGACTGTCTCCCACCTCGGCCAGACCAGCCACCAGTGAGGCTGGCCCCAGGGGCACCACGCCGGCGATGGCCATGTCACCTGCCGCGGTGACCGCCTGCTGCATCATCTCGTGAGCTTCGGTCGGGGCCACCTCCTTCTCGGGCACCGGTTCGGCCAGGTGTCGGACGCGAAGATTGAAGTGTGACCTGAAAGCCGTTCCTGCCGGAATCAGGTGCCCGAGGATCACGTTTTCCTTGAGGCCCACGAGCGGGTCGATCGCGCCGCTGATGGCCGCCTCGGTCAGCACCTTGGTCGTTTCCTGGAACGAGGCCGCCGAGATGAACGACTCGCTCCCCAGCGACGCCTTGGTGATGCCCAGCAAGAGCGTCCGGGCCGTCGCCCGACGCGGCTTGCGGTCCCGCGTCGGCGGCGTGCCGCCCTCCTCTTCGATCTTGGCCACCATCGCATCGAACTCGCTGCGAAGCACGATCGCCCCGGGCTGCAATCCGCTGTCGCCCGGATCCTTGATCTTGACGCTCCGCTCGACGCGTTCGTTCTCCGCCCGGAAGCGGCACTTGTCCACCACCTCATAAGGCAGGAAGTTCGCGTCGCCCGGGTTCTCGATCCGGATCTTCCGCAGCATCTGGCGGATGATGATCTCGATGTGCTTGTCGTTGATGTTCACGTTCTGACTGCGGTAAACCGCCTGGACCTCTGAGAGCAGGTACACGAACAGGGCCTCCTCGCCCTTGATCCGCAGGATGTCGTGCGGCACGAGCGGCCCCTCGACCAGCGGATCGCCCGCCTCGACGCGGTCGGCGGCGTGTACCAGCAACTGCTTGTCCTGGGGCACGTGGTGTTCCTTGACCATTCCGCTTTCGCTGCGAACCAAGATGGTCATCTTCCCGCGGCGCTTGTCCGCCTGGATTTCGACCCCGCCGGAGATCTCGGCCATGACCGCCGGCTCCTTCGGCTTGCGGGCCTCGAAGATCTCGGTCACCCGCGGCAGACCGCCGGTGATGTCCTGCGTGCCGCCCATCGCCCGCGGCTGGCGTGCCAGCAGCATGCCCGGCTTGATCTCCTCGCCCTCGCCCACCTCGATGCGGGCCTTGGCGGGCAAATAGTGATAGTCGAGCACGTTACCCTCGCGGTCCTCGACGATGATCTGCGGGTGTTTTTCGCCCTTGTGCTCGACGACGATGAAACGCGCGCCCTCGCGCTCCTGCTCCAGACGAACCGTCTCACCCTCGATGATGTCGGTGAAGCGGACGAAGCCGCCCTTCTCGGCCAGGATCGGTGTCAGGTGCGGGTCCCAGGACGCCAACCGGGTGCGCGGCTGAACCTCCTGGCCCTGGTAAACCGAGATCTCGGCACCGTAAGGCACCCGATAAGCTTCCAGCTCCCGGCCTTTGGCATCGACGATCGCGACCTCGCCGTTCCGCTTCAGCGCGACCATGCGGGCCGCCAGATCTCCCGCCGCCGGCACCTCGACCGCGTTCAAATCCCGGAACAGAATCGTGCCGGGCTGGGCGTTGAACAGCTCGTGCTCGATGACCGCGCGGGTCGCCACACCGCCGGTGTGGAACGTCCGCATCGTCAACTGCGTTCCGGGCTCGCCGATCGACTGGGCGGCGATGATCCCCACCGCCAGTCCCTCCTCGACCATTTCGTTGGTCGAGAGGTCGACGCCGTAGCAGCAACCGCAGACACCCCGCGGGCTCTCGCAGGCCAGCGGGCTGCGAACCCGGATGGTTTCCATGCCCAGTTCCTCGATCTTGGTCGCAATCTCGCGGGTGATGATCTGGTTCTCCGCCACGATCAACCGGTCGGTGATCGGGTTGCGGATCGAGTCGCTGGCGCACCGCCCGATGATTCTTTCGCGCAGCGGGACCGCGATCTCCTCGCCCTTGTAAATGGCGCCCTTGGTGATGCCGTTGATCGTTCCGCAGTCGGAGGCGTTGATGATCACATTCTGCGCCACATCAGCCAGCTTGCGGGTGAGGTATCCCGAGTCGGCGGTCTTGAGAGCCGTGTCGGCCAGACCCTTTCGGGCGCCGTGCGTCGAGCTGAAGTACTCAAGCACCGTCAGGCCCTCGCGGAAATTACTCTTGATCGGGGTCTCGATAATCTCGCCCGACGGCTTGGCCATCAGGGCCCGCATGCCGGCGAGTTGCCGGATCTGGTCCACCGATCCGCGGGCGCCCGAATCAGTCATCAGGTAGATCGGGTTCAGGCAGAACGAACCCTGGGTGCTGTCCGCCGGCAGGTAGTTGCCCTGCGCATCGCGCATGTCACTCTTCAGCTCGCGCATCATCTCTTTGGTGACCTGCTCGCGGGCGTGGACCCACACGTCGACCAGCTTGTTGTGCCGCTCCATCGGCGTGATCGAACCCTGCTTGAACTCGCGCTCGGTGCGGTCCACGACTTTCTGGGCGGTGGCGATGATCTTGCTCTTGGCCGCGGGCACGCGCAGATCGTGAACACCGATCGACAGCCCCGCCAGCGTGCTCCGCTTGAACCCCAGGGCCTTGATCTCATCAAGCAGATCGATCGTGGCTGACCGGCCCAGACGGTGATAGCAGTCGGCGATCACCCGGCCGGCCCCCTTCTGGCTTAGCGGGTAGTTGTAGAAAGGCATGCCTGTCGGCAGGATGTCGTTGAAGATGAGCCGGCCGGCCGTCGTCTCGACGATCCGGCTGGCAGGCACCGGCTGAGGCCCCGCCGTCTGGGCCATGATCATCTCCTTCTGGCCGATCCGGCACAGGATCTTCTCGTGGATGGTGATCTTGCGGCCGTCCAACGCCATCATCGCCTCGTGCGGATGGGTGAAGTACCGCGGGCGGCGAGTCTCATCCGGCCGGTCCGGAGCGTAATCGCACGTCAGGTAGAAAATGCCCAGCACGATGTCCTGCGACGGCGACATGATCGGGCTGCCGTTGGCCGGGCTGAAGATGTTGTTCGTCGACATCATCAGCACGTGGGCTTCGGTCTGGGCCTCGATCGACAGGGGCAGGTGAACCGCCATCTGGTCGCCGTCGAAGTCCGCGTTGAACCCCTTGCACACCAGCGGGTGAATCCGGATGGCGTTGCCCTCGACCAGAACCGGCTCGAACGCCTGGATGCCCATGCGGTGCAGCGTCGGTGCCCGGTTCAGCAGCACCGGATGGTTGATGATCACCTCTTCCAGGATGTCCCAGATCTCCTGGTCGCGGCGCTCGAGCATCTTCTTGGCGCTCTTGATGGTGTCGGCCAGGCCGCGCTCCTTGAGCTTGCGGATGATGAAGGGCTGGTAGAGTTCCAGCGCGATCTTCTTGGGCAGACCGCACTGGTGCAGCTTCAGCTCCGGACCGACCACGATCACCGAACGCGCCGAGTAGTCCACGCGCTTGCCGAGCAGGTTTTCGCGGAACCGGCCCTGCTTACCCTTGATCATGTCGGTCAGCGACTTGAGCGGCCGATTGCTGCTGCCCAGAACCGCCCGGCGGCACCGCCCGTTGTCGAACAGCGCGTCCACCGCCTGCTGCAACATCCGCTTCTCATTCCGGATGATCACCTCGGGCGCATTCAGGTCCACCAGCTTCTTGAGCCGGTTATTCCGGTTGATGATCCGGCGGTACAGGTCGTTGAGGTCCGAAGTCGCGAAGTTTCCGCTCTCCAGCAGCACCAGCGGCCGCAGGTCGGGCGGAATGACCGGGATGACCTCCAGGACCATCCAGTCCGGCTCGTTCCCGCTCTTGCGCAGGCTCTCGACGATCTTGAGCCGCTTGCTCAGGTCCTTGATCCGCTGCTTGCTGTTGGTCTTGGTCAGGGCCTCGCGCAACTGCTCGCTCAGGCTGTTCAACTCGAGCTGCAGCAGCAGGTGCTTCACCGCCTCGGCACCGGTCTCGGCCACGAAACCGTGATCGCCGTACTTCTCACGGGCCGCACGGTACTCCTCCTCGTTGAGGAGCTGCCTGGGTTTCAGCGGCGAGTCCATCGGATCGATCACGATGTAGTCCTGGAAGTAAACCACCTTTTCCAGGTCCGTCGTCTTCATGTCCAGCAGGGCGCCCAGCCGGCTCGGCATCGCCTTGAAGAACCAGATGTGCACGATCGGGGCGGCCAGGTTGATGTGCCCCATCCGCTTGCGCCGCACGCGCGAGTGCGTCACCTTCACGCCGCAGCGGTCGCAGATGATGCCCTTGTGCTTCGTGCCCTTGTACTTGCCGCAGGTGCACTCCCAGTCACGCTCCGGGCCGAAAATCCGCTCGCAGAACAGGCCGTCCTTCTCCGCACGATAGGTGCGGTAGTTGATCGTCTCCGGCTTCTTCACCTCGCCGAACGACCAGCTCCGGATGTCGTTCGGGGAAGCCAGCGATATCTTGACGCTCCCGTAATCGTTGATGCGGTCGTAAACGTTGTCTGCCATTTCTCGCTACCCCTTTCGGGTCTTGAGTATCGAATCAGCGGACGCCCTCGATCGTCCATCCGCCGGCTCAGATCGCGCGGCTCTTCTCGAGCTGGATGTTCAATCCCAATCCCTTGATCTCGTTGCACAACACGTCGAACGACACCGGCGTGCCGGCCTCCAGCGTGTTCGTGCCCTTGACCATCGACTCGTAGATCTTGGTGCGGCCCTCGACGTCGTCGCTCTTGACCGTGAGCAACTCCTGCAGAATGTAGGCGGCGCCGTACGCCTCCAGGCCCCACACCTCCATCTCGCCAAAGCGCTGACCGCCGGTCCGGGCCTTGCCGCCCAGCGGCTGCTGCGTGATCAACGAGTACGGGCCCGTCGAGCGGGCGTGGATCTTGTCGTCTACCAGGTGATGCAGCTTCATCATGTAGATATAGCCCACGGTCACCGGCTGATCGAAGGGCTCGCCGGTCCGCCCGTCGTGGAGCGTCATCTTGAGGCTCCGCGGCATCTCGACCAGCAACTCGTGCGAGGCACCCGCCCGCCGGACCGCCTCCACGTCTCCGCACCGCTCGTGAACCCGGGCGTTCGCCTCGTCGACCACCTTGCCGATTTCCCGCTCCGTAGCACCCTCGAACACCGGCGTGACCGCCTGGAAGCCGAGAACCGCCGCCGCCCACCCCAGATGGGTTTCCAGGATCTGGCCGACGTTCATGCGCGAAGGCACGCCGAGCGGGTTCAGCAGGATATCCAATGGCGTCCCGTCCGCGAGGAAGGGCATGTCCTCCTCCGGCAGGATACGGGCGATGACGCCCTTGTTTCCGTGCCGGCCGGCCATCTTGTCGCCCACCGCGAGCTGCCGCTTGGTCGCCACGTAAACTTTGACCATCTCCAGAACGCCCGAGGGCAGTTCGTCGCCACGCTTCATTTGGGCCAGCTTGCGGTCCCGCTCCTCGGCGATTTCCTGTACCCGAGGCCAGTAACGGTCGATCAGCTTCTGGGCCTCCTCCCGAGCGCTGGCGGGCTTGACCCACCGCAGTTCGCCCGACTCGACCTGGGCGTTGAAAGCCTCGACCTGTTCCATGATGACTTCAGTCGATTCCGAATGGCCGACTTTCTGCTTGGTCGAGGGGTCGATCATCGCCTGGCCGGCGATCTCCTCGACGGCCCCGCACATCCTGCGGAACACCGCGGTGATCTTGTCGTCCATCACCTTGCGGTGATCCCGCATCTGTCGCTGGAGCTGCTTCTTCTGCTCGTCGGTCAGGTGCGTCCGGCGGCTGAACCACTTGGCGTCGATCACGACGCCCTCTTCACCCGCCGGCAACTCGAGCGAATCGTTCTTCACGTCCTCGCCCGCCCGGCCGAAAATCGCGTGCAGCAGCTTCTCCTCGGGCGACAACTCGCTCTTGCTCTTCGGGCTCACCTTGCCCACCAGGATGTCGCCCGGGCCGACCCGCGTGCCCGGCCGCACGATGCCTTTGTCGTCCAGATTCGCCAGGGCCCGTTCGGACACGTTCGGGATGTCCCGCGTGAATTCCTCCCGGCCCAGCTTCGTCTCGCGGATCTCGATGTCGTGCTCGTCGATGTGGATGCTGGTGAAAACGTCGTCCTTCAGCAGACGCTCGCTGATTAGAATGGCGTCCTCGAAGTTGTAGCCGTCGTAGGTCATGAACGCGACCAGCACGTTGCGGCCCAGAGCCAGCTCGCCACTCCTGCACGCCGGGCCGTCGGCGATGATCTGGCCCTTCTTCACCTTCTCGCCAAGCTTGACCAGAGGCTTCTGGTTGAGGCAGGTGCGCTCGTTCAGACCCTGGAACTTCCGCAGCTCGTACTCGTCGGTGCCGTCGATCTCGATGTGCATGGCATCGACCGCGGTCACCATCCCGGCCCGACGGGCCCGCAGGACCATGCCGCTGTTTTCCGGCACGAACTTCTCCATGCCGGTCGCGACGATCGGCGGCTCGGTCTTGAGCAGCGGTACCGCCTGACGCTGCATGTTCGAGCCCATCAGGGCCCGGTTCGCGTCGTCGTGCTCGAGGAACGGGATCAGGGCCGCCGACACGCCCACCGTCTGTTTCGGCGAGATGTCCACGTAGTCGATTTTCGCCGACTCGGCCATGGCCAAGTCGCCGTTCACCCGGGACAGGACCAGCCCCTCGGCCAGCTTGCGCGACGCCACGTCCACGACGTCCGGCGGTGCCAGCACCGCCTGCATCTCCTCGTCCGCCCGCAGCAGCGCCACCTGCCCGTTCACCTTGCCCTTGTCAACCTTGCGGTACGGCGTGACCAGAAAACCGTAGTCGTCCACCGTGCTGTAGATGCTCAGCGAGGCGATCAGGCCGATGTTCGTGCCTTCCGGCGTCTCGATCGGGCAGATTCGTCCGTAGTGGCTGATGTGCACATCGCGGACCTCGAAGCCGGCCCGCTTGCGGTTCAGGCCGCCCGGCCCCAGGGCGCTCAGACGCCGCTCGTGGGTAAGCTGGCTCAGCGGGTTGGTCTGGTCCACGACCTGCGACAGTTCGCCGCGCCCGAAGAAGAACTCGATGCTCGACGAAATACTCTTGGAGTTCACCAGCTCGGCGATCCGGCCGATCGCCTCCGGATCCTTCAGGCTCATACGCTCCTGGACCGTGCGGCGCAGCTTCAGGAAACCCTTTCGCATCTCGTCGGCCGCCAGTTCGTCGATCGTCCGCAGCCGCCGGTTGCCCAGGTGGTCGATGTCATCGACTTCCACGGACTGCTCGCCGCTCCGAAGCAACAGCAGGTACCTCAGTGAGTTAACCACATCCTCCGACCGGAGGGTCATCACCGACTCGTCCACGTTCTGATTGAACTTGCGGTTGAGACGGAACCGCCCCACCTTGCCGAGGCGGTAGCGGTTCTCGTCGAAGAACTTCTCGTCGAAGAGTTTCTTGGCCTTGTCGATCTGCGGCGGGTTGCCCGGCCGCAGGCGGGCGTAAACCTTCAGCAGCGCGCTCTCGTGATCCGCACAGCCGTCCTCGGCCATCGTGTTCAGGATCAGCGGATCCTGAACCGCGTCGATGATCCCGACCAGCTTGATATCGCTCTTCTGAATACGGTTGACGGCGTCGCCGACCTGGCACCCACCCCGCACGATGATGTCACCGCTCTCGGCATCGACCACGTCGCTCACCGCGTACATCTCCGGCTTCAGCGACGTCGGCCGGACGTTGCGGATCTTGTTGCCGTAAAAGGCCTTGATGATCGACTCGTTCGTGCCGTACTGCGAGTCCATCGAGCGCAGAAACGTCGTCGCCGCGATCTTGGCCGACTGGTCGATCCGCACCGCAAGAATGTCCCGCTTGGTGACGACGATCTCGATCCAGCTCCCACGCTCGGGGATGATGCGGCAGGCGTGCAGGGCCCGGTCGCCCTCGGCCTGAATCCTCACGAAATCCACGCCCGGCGAGCGGTGCAACTGGCTCACGATGACCCGCTCGGCACCGTTGATGATGAACTCGCCGCCGCCCATCATGATCGGCAGCTCGCCCAGGTAGATCATGTCCTCGGCAATCTCGTCGCGGTCTTTCCGGATCAGCCGGACCTTGATGCGGAAGGGCATGCCGTACGTCAGCCGAAGCTGACGGCACTCGTCCGGGGTGTACCGCGGCTTGCCCAGCTCGTAGGAAACGTACTCCAGGCGCATGTTCCCGTCGTAGCTCTCGATCGGGAACACCTCCCGCAGCAGGGCCTCCAGCGCCTCGTTCTTTCGCTTGTGAGGCTCGACCTCCGCCTGAAGGAACCTCGCGTAGGACTCCGTCTGAATCTTGGTCAGCGGAGGGATCGGAAGAGCATCGCCGATCTTGCCGAAGTTCCGGACTTCCTTCAACTCGAACATAAGGGCACTTCCTCTCGCTTCTACAATGCCGTCCGGGGCACCCGCCCGCCGCAAGCTCGCGGCTGCGGTCGCCGGCCATGTCGCTCCCGCCATGAAAGGCACTCCCCCGGACGCCGCGCGCACCGGTTCACCGGCAAACAATCCGCGCAGCTCCGAGGCCCATGCAATGCCTCATGACCTGATCGCCAAAGTTCAATGTTCAGGACGGAATCCAGCGTGACGCTATCCGTTCGACTGACGGTCCTGCCCGGTCGGCTTGTAGATTCGCCGACCCGTCAGCCGATCCCGCATCACAACCGAGGTATGCTTCCACCCCCCCCTGCCCGACCGGCTTGTCAGAACCCACACCGGCAGGGGTGCCGATGGCCGACTCGCCAAGCAGATAGTGTACGTCAAGGCCGCTTCCCCGACAAGGCCCCCGGCCCCGGAATTCCCGCTCAAGCTCCCGCGAACACTCTCGGCAACTGTTACAGCGATACTGAAAACCCGCTGCCCTCGGGTCACTCCTGCCGAGCACATTCGCAGGAGCTTGAACTCCTGCCCGGGCGGGTCCCGTGAATCCGCCCGCTGTAGTGCGCCGAACCCGCCTGCGAGGGGTCGCCTCACGGCCGGCCCGGACGCGGGAAGTACTTGAGTTACTTGACCTCGACGGTCGCGCCGACCTCTTCCAACTCGGCCTTGAGTTTCGCGGCCTCGTCCTTGGGAATGCCTTCCTTGACCGTTTTGGGGGCGCCCTCGACCAGGTCCTTGGCTTCCTTCAGGCCCAGGCCTGTGGCCGCCCGGACGACCTTGATGACGTTGATCTTCTTTTCGCCACTGGCCTTGAGGATGACGTCGAAGCTGGTCTTCTCCTCGGCCGCCTCGGCGCCGCCGGCACCCGCCGCCGGGCCGGCCATCATGATCGCCCCGCCGCTCGCAGGCTCGATGCCGTGGACTTCCTTCAAGCAGTCCACCAGTTCCTGAGCCTGCTTGAGGGTCAGCCCAACGATCTTCTCCGCCAGCGCCTTGGTGTCCGCGGTGAATTCCTTCGCAGGTGCGTCTGCCATAATATCCAACTCCTCGATTCGCTGAAGCAATCGCGACGACCGTCTGATAGGTGGCGTCCCATTGACGCCTATTTAATCCGGTCTACCGGCCAATCCGCGACAATCCGCCCGATTGCCGACCAAACACAAATATCCCGACTCCCCGAAACCGGACCGCCTGCCCGCAATCCGAAGAGGGTACGATTCCCCTTCGATTCCACGCAGGACCCGGAACTACGCCTGGGCCTCCGCCGGCTCGGTCTTATCACTCTTCTCGACGATCGCTTTGACACAACCGGCGATCCGACCGGCCGGCCCTGCCAGGCATCCCGCCAGCCGCCCCCCCGGCCCCTGAAGGATCCCCGCGATCTCGCCCAGCAGTTCCAGGCGACCCTTCATCCTGGCCAACTGCTCGACGCCGATCAGCTCCGGATCGCCGTCGAGAATGCCCACCCGCAACTCGATCTTGGGGTAGGTTTTCTGCAGTTCGGCCAGCGTCTTGGCAATGTCGATGGCTGAGCCTTCACCGGTCACCAGTGCACAGGGGCCGTCGAACGCGCCCCCCAGCGGCGCCAGCGCCGTGCCGGCGAACGCCCGGCTGGCCAGGCTGTTCTTGATCACTTGCAGCCGCAGGTTGCGGCTCCGCAACTCCCCCCGCAGCTTGTTGGTCGAAATCGCATCCAGCCCGATCACGCTCACGACGCAGGCGCTGCTCACTTCGCCGTAGCGATCCTTGTACTCCCGCGTAATCAGATCTTTGACAGGCTTGCTCATAGGTCTTCCGCCTCTATTCCTCACGCGGCCCCGCGGGCCCGCGACCAGGGTTCCAATCGAGTCCTCAACTCACGTCCAACTGAACCGAAGGTGTCATCGTGCCCGAGATGCACACCCGCCTGATGAAGTGCCCCTTGGCCGTCGAGGGCTTGGCCCGGCGGATGTGATCCACGAAGGCCTCGATGTTGGCCAGCAGATCCTCGGCCGAAAAACTCATCTTCCCGACCACCGCGTGGATGTTGGCCCCCTTGTCGTTACGGTACTCGAGTTTGCCCGCCGAGTACTCCTTGATCGCCTGGGTGATGTTGGGCGTCACCGTGCCGGATTTCGGCGACGGCATCTTGCCCGACGGGCCGAGAACCCGCCCCAGCTTGCCCACCTTGCCCATCACCGAGGGATGAGCGACCGCCAGGTCGAAGTCCAGCCAGCCGTCGCTGACCTTCTTGATCAGCTCGTCCGCGCCGGCCTCGATGGCACCGGCCGCCTTGGCCTCGGCCGCCATATCCTCCGGGCAGAACGCGATCACCCGCTTGGTCTTTCCGATGCCCTTGGGCAGCGAGACCGCGCCGCGAATCATCTGGTCGGATTGCTTGGGGTCGATGCCCAGGAACATGACCAGTTCCACCGTCTGGTCAAATCCTTTTCGTGGGCGGAACCCCTTTTTGTAGGGTTTCTCCGGTTTGACCGACCCCATGGCCTTCAGCAGGGTGATCGCCTCCGGGATGGGGTACTTCTTGGCAAGGTCACCCAGCCTGGCGGCCTGGGCCTGATACACGACACTGCGTTTCGGCATTATTCGCCTCCCACTGAGTTTCCTGAAGCTTCCGGGCTCATCGGCCCGGCCGTCGGCCCGTGGTCAGGCCCGGCACGCCCCCCCGGGGCGTTCACGCCGCCCCGGACTTGTTCTTGCGCCCCGTTCGACCGGGAGTCTCCGGCGGGCCCGCCCCGGGGCCGCCCGGTACCCGGCAAAAGGTGGGTTAACCTTCTTCAATCTCGATGCCCATCGACCGGGCGGTCCCGGCAACGATCCGGTCCGCATGCTCCATGTCGAAGGCGTTCAGGTCTTTCTTCTTCCGCTCGGAAATCTTGCGCACCTGGGACCAGGTCACCTTCCCTACCTTCTCCTTGTTCGGCACGCCGCTGCCCTTGGTGATGCCCGCCGCCTCTTTCAGCAGCACCGCCGCCGGCGGACTCTTCACGATGAACTTGAAGGTCTTGTCCTTGAAGACCGTGATCTCGACCGGAACGATCATGCCGCCCAGCGAGCCCGTCTGGGCGTTGAACTGCTGAACGAACTGGCCGATGTTCACCCCGTGTTGACCCAAAGCCGGCCCGATCGGCGGCGCAGGTGTCGCCTGTCCGCCCGGGGCCTGCAGCTTGATGACTACCAATACTTCCTTCGCCACGGCTAACCTCGCATCCGCTTGCCGACCGGAATCCGCGTTTCGGCCTCAGTGGTCGCCCTCGCCCGGCGGATTCCTCGTACGCCGCACGTCCGGACACCCCCGCGGGTGTCACAGCTTCTCCAATTGCCAGTACTCCACGTCGACCGGCGTGGACCGGCCGAAAATCGTCAACAGTACCGTCACGATCCCCTTGGTCTCGTCGATGCTGTCCACGTGACCCTCGAAATTCTGGAACGCCCCCTCCTTGATCTTCACCCGGTCGCCCTTGGCGAACTCCAGGCCACGCAGGGCCGCCTCCTCGTCCTCCTTCTTGGCCGCCGCCAGCAGCATCATCTCCACATCATGGTCCCGCATGCTCGTGGGCTTGTTGTCCGACCCGATGAAGTCCCCGACCCCCATCGTCTCCTTGACCATGAACCATACGCTGTCGGGAATCGAGCCGTCCGGCTCGGTCGCCATTTCGACAAACACGTAACCGGGATAAAGCTTGCGCTCGTAGATCTTCACCTGCCCGGCCTTCATCCGTTTTTCCTTGGCCGTCGGCACCAGGATCCGCCCGACGCGGTGCTGCAGGGTTTCCACCTTGACCTTCCGATCCAAGGCCTCGCAGACCTGGTCCTCCTTGTTGCTGGCCACGCGGAGGACGTACCACTTCATTCCCGGGCGCGTCGGCTCGACACCCTTGGCCTCCGGCTTGCCCGAGGCCGGCGGCGGCGGCGGAGTCGCCTCCGCCCCATCGACCTGGATCGCGTTGTCAGACTCGGGTCCCGTCATGACTTAGTTCCGAAAGAGTTCCCAGGGCAGCGGCGCGCCCTTCAGCACGCCGATCGTCCGGAACAACAGCATGAAGCCGATGTCCACGGCGAACAGAAACGCACCGAAAAGAATCACCGAGATGATCACTACCGCGGTAGAACGCTTCACCTCGACCAGGGTCGCCCAACTCACCTTCTTCATCTCGCCTTCCGTGGCGATGAAGAAATCGTTCGCCTTGCGGTTCAGGCCGACAACCCAGTAGACCAGAATGCTCATCACCGCCAGGAAGCCGACCGACACGCCGTAAGCCACCGGCATAAAGTATCTATCGGCCCGAGGAATATACTGTTCGATCTGGCCGAAAACGAAAACCGCCCCCCAGACCGAAAGCAGCCCCGCGCCGATCGCCGTCCCCACGCGTGTGTAGTAACCCTGGCCGGCCTTGTAAACCCGGAGGCCTCCTCCACCCAGCCTTGACTCGTCGGACCGCTTGCCGGCTCCAGGTGCCAAGTCGCTCACGAAAGACTCCTCTGTCTCAAGAATACCGGCCCTCCCCCACTCCGGGCGAGATGCCGGCCGGCTCATCGCAGCCCCTGCTGAACGCCGATCCCTTTTGATCCGTGGGAGCCGCCACAGGAGCAGAGGGACTCGAACCCCCAACCTGCGGTTTTGGAAACCGCTGCTCTAACCAATTGAGCTATGCTCCTAAGCAGCCTCGGATTCCGGCCTATTTCCGCTTCAGCTTGTGCAAGGTGCGCTTGCGCAGCCGGGGACAATACTTCATCAGCTCCAGTTTCGGCGTCCCGCCCACCACGCTGATCGAGACACGGTAGTTCAGATCCCCCGTCTCGCTGCACTGGAGCCATACATACTCGCGCTTGCTCGACTTGGCCATATTCGTCAGTCCCCGGGCCGGGAGCCTGCCCGATCCACACCTTTCCAAACCGCCGACGAGCCGGGGCCGGCAAACACCGGCCCCGCCCGCGGCTCACGATCGTTTCCCCCGCCGGTCCCTGTCGGGTCGCCGGGGAGTCATTCTACTGGACGACCTTGATCACCACGCCGGAGCCGACCGTTCTGCCACCCTCGCGAACGGCAAAACGCAACCCCTCCTCCATGGCGATCGGCTTGCCAAGCTCGACTTCCAGCTCGATGTTGTCGCCGGGCATGCACATCTCGGCATCGCCCAGCAACTTCAGCGAACCGGTCACGTCCGTCGTGCGGAAGTAGAACTGCGGGCGATAGCCGCTGAAGAACGGCGAGTGCCGGCCGCCTTCCTCCTTCTTCAACACGTACACCTGGGCGTTGAACTTGGTGTGCGGGGTGATCGTGCCCGGGGCGGCCAGCACGTGGCCACGCTCCAGGTCGTTCTTCTCGACGCCGCGCAGAAGCACGCCCACGTTGTCGCCGGCCTGGCCGTGGTCCAGCGTCTTGTTGAACATCTCGACGCCGGTCACCGTCGTCTTGCGGGTCTCGCCCAGGCCGACGATCTCGATCGTGTCGCCAACCTTTACCACACCACGCTCGATACGGCCCGTGCCGACCGTGCCGCGCCCCTTGATGCTGAACACGTCCTCGATCGACATCTGGAACGGCTTGTCGATCGCCCGGACCGGCTCCGGAATGAAGCCGTCAACGGCCTCCAGCAGCTCGCTGATGCACTTGTTCTTCTCCGGGTCGTCCGGAGCCAGCAGCGCCTGGCTCGCCGAGCCCTTGATGATTGGGGTGTCGTCGCCCGGGAAGTCGTACTTACTGAGCAACTCCCGGATCTCCAGCTCGACCAGCTCGAGCAGCTCCGGGTCGTCCACCAGGTCCACCTTGTTCAGGAAGACCACGATAGCCGGCACATTAACCTGGCGGGCCAGCAGAATGTGCTCGCGGGTCTGAGGCATCGGCCCGTCCGCGGCGGAAACCACCAGGATCGCCCCATCCATCTGGGCGGCGCCGGTGATCATGTTCTTCACATAGTCCGCGTGACCCGGGCAGTCCACGTGGGCGTAGTGCCGCTTCTCCGTCTGGTACTCCACGTGCGCGGTCGCGATCGTCAGAATCTTCGTCGAGTCGCGCCGCCCTTCCTTCTCCGATGCCTTGGCCACTTCGTCATAGCTCTTGAAGGTCGCCAGACCCTTCTTCGACTGGACCATCGTGATCGCCGCGGTCAGGGTCGTCTTGCCATGGTCGACGTGGCCGATCGTGCCTACGTTCACGTGCGGTTTGGTTCGTTCGAATACAGCCTTGGCCATGAAAGCGGTTCCTCCACTCTAGTGCTTGCGAAGCAAGTCGCCCTTGTTCGTGCCGACCGCGCATCGCGATCTCAAGGCAACTTCCACGATTCCTCGATTACCACGTTCGCCGATCGCACCAACCGATCGGCCACGACGATGTCAAAAACCCGCCGGGTACGCGCCCCGGCGCCGTTGACCCCCGTAACCTCGAAACTCCGGAATCCACCGCCTCAACATGCTGGCCGGCAGTTCCAGACCGGTCAGCCGTGCGGAAGGTCTCGGATCTTGGCATCAGCCGGAAAAGCTGCTGATGGGGATTGAACCCATGACCTCGTCCTTACCAAGGACGCGCTCTACCACTGAGCTACAGCAGCGGGCATCCGGCCCTGGCCGCGCATGTACCCCCATCCCCCCGCGCCGCCCATCGCCGGCGCGACCTGTACGGCAGCACGCGGACATACCGCGACCACCCACGTCCGTAGCCGAAGAACAGGCAGTATAACCGCCACACAACCGCTGTCAAACCAGCCCACTGCCCTTCCGTGATCTTTTCTACCCTCACGTCGTCCAAGCCCGCGCATCTGATCTCGGGCCCCGACACATAGCCCGGTCCGATAACCTCGAATAGACATAACCATATATTTGAAAACAAGTTAGATCGAACAAAGAAGTCGCCTTCGCCTCGCGCCAAACGAACCCACCGAATCCGACCGCCGCGCACCGGTGCAGCCACTTCGCCTTGACCCCCTGGCCGCCCCAACCTACGATACAGCCCCCACAAACCGAGCGGGGTTTTTACGCGATGCCCACGGGCATGAAGCGAACCACTTCTCCAGAACCTGTGACAGGTCTTTCGACTCCTGCACGCCGTAGGTGAACCAGTCACCGCTCGACCGCCCGTGCCCGCGCAGATCAACCAGCACGCATCGAAAACCGTGCATGGCCAACGTGTCGCTCATGCCCAGCATGTGACGCTTGTTGCCGTGGATGCCGTGCAGCATCAGGATCGTGCCCCGCGACTCCTGGGCAGAGGAAGCCTCGTCTGTCTTCCGCTCGATGATCCAGGCCGAAAGCGACGCCGGCGGCGGGCCAACCTCGATCCGCAACTGTCGATCCACGCCCAGGCTCCTCAATTCCCCCACCCCAGGGTCGTCGGCCGGCAATAGCGTTTTCTGGTAGTTCGGTGCGCACACAATGCCCCACATCGCCCAGTTCTTGGCCGCCTCGCAACCATATAGACCCGCCCCGATCGCCAAAACCAGGGTCAACAAACCTGCAACTCCGAGGATTCTTCGTCTTCGACGTGAGGCGGCCATCACACAGACTCCGATGCGCTTGGGGGCACAGCGTAGGCATCCAAATGCCGAATCGCAAAACCGGGCGAGCGCCGCAGCAGCCGTCACATCCCCATTTCCGGCGAGGCGGATATAATCAGCCGATCATGAATCCACAGTCTCCCGACAGGTTTCGCCTCGGCATCGTGCAGTTCCTCAATTCCCGGCCGCTCATCGAGGGGCTGGAGGATCGGCCGGACATCGAGCTGCATTTCGCCGTCCCGTCGGCCCTGGCCCACATGCTTCGGACCGGGCAGGTCGACGCCTCCCTCGTGCCGGTGATCGACCTGGCCCGCGCGGGCGGCGCCTGGGAGCAGGTTTCCGACGCGGGCATCGCCTGCGACGGCGAAACGCTGACCGTCCGCGTGTTTTCCCGCGTGCCGGCCGAGGAAATGACCCACCTCCACCTGGACACCGACTCGCACACCTCGGTCGTGCTCGCGCAGCTCATCTGGAAACACTGGTTCCGCAGACGGCTGGAGGTTCAACCGCTGGCCGAGGCGAATTCACTGGACCGGTGCGAATCGGTGCTGCTGATCGGCGACAAGGTGGCAACGACGCCGAGCGACGCGTTCGCCCATTGCATCGATCTCGGGTCAGTCTGGAAAAAGTGGACGGGGTTTCCGTTCGTGTTCGCGGTCTGGGCATCGCCCACAGGCCGGCCGGGCAACGCGGAACTGGGCGATCTGCTCTCTCGGGCCCGTGACCTCGGCGTGTCCCGGGCAGCGGAACTGGCGAAAAAACACGCGCCACCGCGCGGCTGGCCGACCGATCTGGCCCTACGCTATATGACCGACTGCTTGAAATACACGATCACCCCGGCCGCCTATCAGGGGATGCGAAAGTTCATCACCCTGGCGACCGAGGAGGGGTTCGTTCGCGAACAGGAAACCGTTTCGTCATGACGCCGACCGCCCCGTCCAACACGGAACAACGCGCTGCCGGCACGAAACGTCTCACCACCAACGAAGCGATAACGATGTACAACGACCTGTCGATCCACGATCTGGGTCGGCGGGCCCACGAGGTCACGCTGCGTCTGCACCCGGAGCCCTTCCGCACGTACGTCGTCGACCGCAACATCAACTACGCCAACTGGTGCACCGCCAAGTGCATCTTCTGCAATTTCAAGGCCGACCCGCCCGGTCAACGTACCCGCTCCGATCTGCCGGACGGCTACGTGCTCTCCTTCGACGAGATCGGCCGGAAAATCCAGGAACTGCTCGACATCGGCGGCACCCAGGTGCTGATGCAGGGCGGGCTCGTGCCGCCGGATATCCTCGGCTTCGACTGGTATCTCGACATGCTCCGCTTCATCAAGCGGAACTTCCCGAAGATCCACGTCCACGCCTTCAGCCCGCCGGAGATTTTCGCGTTTCACCAGGTTTTCGGCATGAGCATCCGCGATGTGCTGCTGCGCATGCGGGAGGCCGGCCTGGATACCATCCCCGGCGGCGGCGCCGAGATCCTCGTCGACCGGGTCCGCGACATCATCAGCCGGGGCAAGACCCGCGCCGACGAGTACCTCGAAGTGATGCGCCAGGCGCACCGGATCGGCATGCGCACGACGATCACCATGATGTTCGGGCACATCGAGACGTTGGCCGAGCGGATCGAGCACCTGCGGCGGGTTCGCGACCTGCAGGACGAGACCGGCGGATTCACGGCGTTTATCTCCTGGACATTTCAGCCGGAGGGTACGCCGCTGGGCCGTTTCCCGACCCGGCCGGCCGACTGCACCGATCCGCCCGACGGCAAGCACCTCGTCCTCGCCAACGCCCACGAGTATCTGAAGAACCTGGCCATCGCCCGGCTGTTCCTGGACAACATCGCCAACATCCAGTCATCCTGGGTCACCCAGGGGCCGAAGGTCGGCCAGCTCGCCCTGTTTTTCGGGGCCAACGACATGGGCTCGGTCATGATGGAGGAAAACGTCGTCTCCGCCGCCGGCACGACCTACCGCCTGAGCGAGCAGGATATCCGACGACTCATCACCGACGCCGGCTGGCAGCCGCGAAAACGGAATTGCTACTACGAGTTGCTGGAGTGAGCTGAACCATTATCAAGCACGTTCACCTTGGAGTGCATCCTAAAACCCTGAAAACTGACCGGCTGGAAGCCGGTCCCACACGGGTTTTAGGATGCACTCTTAGTCGAACAGCATCGGGTCCGCGGAGTGCTTCGATCCTGTTTTCTTGATCGTTGGGTAGAAAACACCGATCACCAGCCAGGTTTTGGGGTGCGCCAAGATGGTGCCGACGTAGAAGCGGGCGTCTTTATCTTTGCCACAAAGCTGGTGCAGGAATCGGGCTTTTACTTGATCCGCCGCTTCTTGGGGCGATTTTCCCTTGTCAACCAGTTTCCAATATAGTGCGCCAACTTCCCAGTCCTCGATCATCATGCGGTGACTTTTGCATCGATGATCATCACACTCAAACCGATATTGAAACTTGAATGGGACTTTGCGCGGTGGTTCCCTTGAGGCTTTCCGATCATCCCACAGTCGGGCTTGCGCGAGTTCTGCCTTGAACCCAGCCTTCCACTCTGGATCGTCGGGCGTGATGATGAGATCGTGAACCACTTTAGGACGAAAGATACCCAGTGAGGTACGATCCCGTGCCTGCTGATCGTAGAGATCCTCCATCGAGGCAGACGCCTTGGCCAAAACGTATTTCGCACGTTCTGACCAGTCTCCACGACGGGGATGAATGGGTTCACCACGGGTGCAGATGCTCTCGCAATCAGGTCGGTAACTTTCCTTTCGGGCGTCGCGGCCACCACACTTCCGGGCGCGGACCTCGATCCACTGGTACTTCCGGTACT
>DATIKE010000239.1:0-2292 GCA_035477895.1 Phycisphaerae bacterium | reverse complement strand
CCTCGTCCAGCCGCGGCTGCGGGTCCCGGCGCGAGCAGAGGGCGACGATCTCCGCCCGCTGATGCCCGAGCAGCCAACGCAACGTCTCCCGCGACGTGTACGCCGTCGCCCCGACGATCGCCACGCGGACTTTTCGTTCGTCTGCCATGCAAGCACCTCACTCCAAAGGAGTTTGCCCATCACTTGGGGCCGCGTCTTGCAGGCCGGGTCCACAACCTGATGCCGGGGGCGCAAGGAACCCCTTCTCGCACCATCATGTTCGTGGAATCCGTTCCCCACGACCAGAGGAATGGGAATCCCGTTCTTCCTGGTGTCGCGATCGGAATCTCGACCCAGGGCAAACCTGCTCGGTGCACAAAGAAAACGACCCCGACATCTCAGGGCCGGGGTCGTGAGGAGGTTCCAGCAAGACCGCGAGCGGCCGATCTCACCGCTTGGAGAACTGGAAGCTGCGACGGGCACCGGCTCGTCCGTACTTCTTTCGTTCGACCATTCGGCTGTCCCGGGTGAGGTACCCGCCGGCCCGCAGCGCGTCGTCGTATTCGGCGTTGGCGGACTTGAGCGCCCGGGCCACGCCGAGCACGACCGCGCCGGCCTGTCCGGTGATCCCGCCACCCTTGACGTTCACAAACACGTCCACCTTGCCGAATGTCTCGGTCACCTTCAGCGGGGCGACCGCGTCCATCCGGTCTTTCTCCTCGGTGAAGTACTTTTCGAGCGGGCGCTCGTTGATCTCGAACTTGCCGGTGCCGGCCCTGATGCGGACGCGGGCGACGGCCGTCTTGCGCCGGCCGGTGCCCCAGAAATAGTGTTTCTTCGGGTCCGGAGCCGGAAACGTCGCCGAGCCCTGCGGTTCTGTGGTGGTTGCGTTTTCAGTCACGTTTGCTTGTCCTCGTCAAGGCGTCTCAGGCTTTCACGTCCAGAGGTTTGGGGTTCTGAGCCCCGTGGGGATGGGTGGGGCCCGCGTAGATCTTCAGCCGGCTCAGCATATCCCGGGCGAGCTTGTTCTTCGGCAGCATCCGCCGCACCGCCAGCCGGATCACCCGCTCGGGGGTTTCGGCCAGCACCTTGGTGATCGGCTCGGTCTTCTGCCCGCCGGGGTAATAGGTGTACCGCTGGTATTCCTTCTGCTGCATCTTCCGCCCGGTGAGCTTCACCTTCTCGGCGTTGATGATGACGATGAAATCGCCGGTCAGCACATGCGGCGTGTACGTCGGCCGATGCTTGCCCATCAGGATCGTGGCCAGCTCGGTCGCCAGCCGGCCCAGTACCTTGCCGTCGGCGTCCACGAGGTGCCACTGGCCGCCGACCTCGCACGGCTTGGCCAGATAGGATTTCATAGCTGCTGTACGCATCTTCGCTCCCGCTAACGATCGGCCGACCTGAGCCTGTCGGCTCGGGCCGGCTCGCGGACTGCCGGCGACCCCGCCGGCCTCTCAACAACAAGCCCCTCATCTTACTGGTTTCGGCCCCGCGGTCAAGACCGGTCCGAGGGTTGCGTCAAAACGTCAAAACGGAACCCGGGGGGCGGCGAACAGGGGGCCGGGAGTCCTCCCGGCTGTCGCCTGCGAACGGGCTCGGTGGACCGCGGCGGCCTCAACACGGAGGGGGAACTTCGGAAGACTCCCGACCCCTGCCCCACAGCCTGATACCCGTTCCTCGCCCCCCTAATCCCTGCCATCCTCAGCTCACGACCGATCCGGGGGGGACGTCCGCGTCGGTGGTCAGGATAATGACCTTTTCGTGCCCTGCGGTGCTGGCTGCCAGGAGCATGCCGTTGGACTCGACGCCTCGCATCTGCCGGGGGGCCAAGTTGGCCGCCACAACGATGTTTTTGCCCACCAGGTACGCCGGGTCGTAGTGCGCCCGCAGCCCGGCACAAAGCTGCCGGACCTCCGTGCCCATGTCCACCTTGAGGACGATCAGCTTATCGGCGTTCGGGTGGTTGGAGGCATCGAGGATCTTGCCGACCCGAAGGTGGACCTTGATGAAATCGTTGTAGGTGATTTTGGCTTCGGCCGGCAGGGTGGGTTGCTCGCTCATGTGCTCGACTCCTGTGCTCTGCCCGGACGTCCGGCCGAACCGAGGCCGGTCGCCGCGGGCGTGTCAGTCTATCGGCCCCGTCGGGGCAAGTCGAGGCGGTTGACCTCAGGGCAGCGGCGAAGAATAGTCTTCGGGGCAGTATTTCTGCGGGGCGGAGTGAACGGGAAGGGGTCTGACGCAGGCATAGGATGGGCATCCCGTCCGGAGAGATAGGACGGTTTCCGTGGCCAGCGTTTGGTGTTGTACCCG
>DATIKE010000238.1:0-12484 GCA_035477895.1 Phycisphaerae bacterium | reverse complement strand
ATTCGATGGTATATCGACGGCGTTGAGGTGATGAGCGACACCATTCCGGCGACCGCCGACAACAGGCCCAACTGCGATTGGGTTGCGGCCAATCAGAGCTGGCCGCAAATAGGCCTCGGCCGGTACATCACGACCACTCAGACCGCCTGGTACGACGATGTCTATTGCTGGACCGCCTCAACCACGTCGGATTCCGACGGCGAGACCATCAGCGCCACCACCTCTAATACCCCGCTTGCAATGGTCAGCGACGGCATTTTGTGGAAGTGGAACGACACGAACGGCGCGGCCGTGGAGGTGGGGTACGAGCTTCTGAATGCGGGCGTCAGGCAATTCCTCATGGCCCGCGACGTCTTCGTCACCGGCGGCGGCGGCGGGGTCGGAACATCGCCCAACGCCGCGGTGAGCCGCACGATGCGGGCCATGGGCCGGTGGAACAGAACCGATCTGTCCCTTGGGGGTTACACCCTGCAGGCCACCCCGACCGCGCCCACGATCGACACTTTTCTCGCGGATGGGACCGGTTTCAGAGCCACGGTTACCGGACCGGCCAACATCGGCACCGGACTGGCCCGGGTGACATTCCACACCGCCGGAGCCGACCGGACCCCCGTGTCCGCCATGTTCCAAGACATCACCGACCTGACCCCCAATACGCTATACCCGGTCAAGGCCAAGGCCACGAGCAGTGACAGTCTCACGTCCTTCAGCATCAACACCGCCAACGGTCCCCGCCCGGGCACCGCGATGGGAACGGTGACGCGAAACGCGACCAGCATTTGGGGGGGGACGGACGCGCTCGGCATCGCGACCGCCTCCCTCAGCAATTTCGTGAACATTGCCGGCAGCGGCTCCTTCAACTTCCCCAGCAACTCCCTTACCATAGAAGCGAGGTTCAGGATCCCCAATCCCGCCGCTACCAGCCTCGTCAGCTTCAACACCAGCGCGGCCGGGGGGCAGGACATCGCCAACTGCATCGAGCTTTGGGTGGTATCGGGCGGCTACCTCCAGTTCAGGTGGAAAGCCGCCGATGGGACCACGAAAATACGCCAAACGCTTGCCGGCGCACTCGAGGCGAATACCTGGTACCACGTCGCCGGCACGATCACGTCCGCAAACCCAGCCGTTACCAGTATCTATATCAATGGGGTAAGTATTACCGGAACCACCGATGCCAACGACGGCAAGCCGTTCGACGGGGCGACGGCCAGAGTCGCCGCCGCCATCGGCCGCAGCTACTCGAATAACGGTTACACATTCGCCGGCACGATCGACGAGGTGGCGATTTACAACACTGCCCTGAGCGCCACCCAGATCAGGAACCATTTCCTGGCCGCGAACCACGGGGCCGGCAACAACTCCGCCGGCTACGCCGCCACCATCAGGGCCGACAACCCCATGGCGTACTACCGGCTCCATGAGGCCAGCGGCAGTTTCCTCGACTGGTCCGGCACCGATGCGTACGGTCCGTCGACGTCGATATACACCCTGGCCAGGCAACCGGTGTACACCGCGACGGCCACCACCGCTCCCGGTGTTCAGAGTAACTACGGCAGCAGCAGCATGTGCGTTCCCTCCGGCGGGAACGTGACTTTCTCCCTGGCAAGCGGAACGGCTTTCAATACCGCCGGGCTGACCAACATCAAGCAGTTCAACTGTGTCTGGTCGGCCAGCACGACCGATCCGGGCAGCTACCCGGACACCTGGACCACGGGTACGAAGGCGTACGCGGTCGTGACCGGGCAGGACCGATACCTGTGGCTTCGCTCCGTCAACATGGACAACACGGCCAACACCACCAGTCCGCTGCGGATAGGCCCGTTCAACTCCAGCGGCGGCGGCATACCCGGCAACCCCACCCCCGCGCCCGCCAGCAACGTCGGCACCGACACGATCACCTGGAACTGGCAGGCCGTGTCCGGGGCGACCGGCTACGAGGTGTGGGACGCGGCCAGCGGCGGGACCAGGAAGGCCGATCTCGGCGCGGTCACGAGCTGGGCCGAAATCCCGCTCGACCCCGGCACGTCCTACAGTAGGTGGGTATTGGCCAAGAACGTCTGTGGAAGCTCCGGCCGCGCGGCCCTGGCCGCCCAGTCCACCAACGCCCGCAACTGCCCGGAAAACGGCGACTTCGAGAGCGGATTCACCGCCGGTGTCGGCAACCGCTGGGTGAAGAGCGGTACTTCCGGAACCTGGGCGCAGGAGACAACCATCAGGCGCGACGGGGCGAATAGCCAGAGGAGCACCGATGCCGTCGCCGGTGACCCATTCAATTCCCCGATCTATCAGAAGTATAATGTTCAGCCCAACCGGGGCTACACGGTCACGGTACACCATTTCAGGAATACGGGCACCTCGGCCGGTTGCATCATTCGGGTCGGCGTTGACGTCAACGGAGGGACCACCGAGACTGTCGGCGGCGAAGGCAGCGGGTCGATCGGCCAATGGATCGTCCGAAGTCTGAATTTCACCTCCGGCGCCGGCGGCATGGTCACCTTGTTGCTCAAGGCGGGCTACAACGACGGAAGCGACACCGCCTACTTCGACGGTGTCTTCCTCGCGCCGCAGAGTCCGACCAGTACCGGCGGCACGACCACCATCTGTTCCGGACTGAGCACCAACATCACCGCCAGCGGCGGGTTCGGAGGTTCCGGCGGCGAGTTGAAGTGGTACACCGGCCCGGCGGGCACGGGTACGCTTGTCGGGACGGGCAGTCCGCTCGCCGTCAGTCCGTCGTCCACCACCACTTACTACCCGCGCTGGGAGGCTTCGGGCTCCGGCTCGTGCAACGCGTCCGCTGACGGCGCCGCGGTGACCGTGACGGTGACCCCGACCCCGTCGGCGGCGACCAACGGCACCGCGGTCGGCAGCGCGACCAGCCAGATCACCTGGGGGTGGACGCCCCCGGCCGGGTCGGGTTACAGGTATGACGGCTATGACGCCCCGACCGGCGGCACCTGGAAATGGACCACCCATCCGGCGGTGGACCCGGTCAGCTATCTTGAAGCCGGCCTGGCCCCCAACACCCAGTATCAGCGCTGGGTCTCGACCATCAAGAGCGGCTGCGAGAGCACAAGCCGGATGGCCTGCCCGGCCAGGTACACGTTGATCCAGACGCCGACCGGCGTGACCTTCGGGGCCGTCACCGTGGACAGCATCCAGGCCGGGCCCAGCGGCACGTTGAGTAACCTCACCGCCGGCTCCTCCGGTGTGCGGACTGCGATCGTCGGCGGGGCGAACTCCGGCTGGCAGCAGAACACCAACGCGTACATCTTCATCAACCTGACGCCGAACACGGAGTACGGTTTCCAGGCCCGGGCCCGCAACGGCAACGGGGTCGAGACCGCCGATTCGACCGCGGTGACGAGGTGGACGCTCTCGGCTCCGCCGGGGGCCGGCACCATTGGTGTGATCGGCACGCCGGATTGTCACGGCGGCGGCAATGTCGATGTCGAGTGGCAGTGTGACGGCTTCGGGGCCGGCAAGGTCGCCAAGTACAAGTACGCTTTCACCCAGAGCCCCGCGCATAGCTTCACCGGCTCCGAGCCGGACTGGAGCAGCGGAACCAAAGTGGTCCAGGCCAATGCCGCGGGCACCTGGTACCTCCATGTCAAGGGCTACAATGGGGCCGACGTGGCCAACGGCGAGTACTCCTATGCCGTGGACATCGACGAGGCGGTCTCGATCTCGGCCGACCCGGACGACACCAACCTGACGGCCGGCTCCAATGCCCAGTTCTCGGTGACCGCCGGCGGCGGCGGAAGCCCGACCTACCGGTGGCAGTACGATGATGGTAGCGGGTGGGTCGACCTGGCGGACGGCGACGGTATCAGCGGGTCGGCGACGGCCGATCTGGCGATCGAGAACGTGGATGACGCCGACCAGGGGCAGTATCGCTGCATCGTCACGCCGGATAATGGCTGCGACGAGGCGATTTCCGCCGCGGCCGAGTTGACCATCGCGCCGCAGGCGCTCACCTGGCGGTCCATCAAGATCCACGGGACGGTGCCCTATGCCCTGGCGATGCCGGGGATCGGCAACCCGCTGGTCGAGCCGAGGCGGGGGGACATCCTGGTTCGTGTGGTCTTCGACAAGACCGTCAAGGCAGATGATGGCAACATGGACCCAAGCAAGGTCTATGCCAAGGATCATGACAATGGGCCGGTCACCGTCAGCAGTGTCAAGCTGGTTGATGACGTGACCTTCGCCGAGCTGCCCGTCGACGGCCAAAGCAAAACGATGGAGATCCGTCTGAACCTGCCACGCGATGGGCAAGGCAAGATCACGGACCACTACTTATATGACCGGAAGCGGCTGACGCTCGAGCTGTTGACCGGAACCGGCAAGATCCGCTGCCCCGAGAATGCCAAGGCCTTCCTCGGCGGCGACCGGGATTGCCAGATCCGCTGCCTCATCGGTGACGTGACCCAGAATGGCGCGGTTGGATCGCTCGACATGGTGGGCATGCGGGCCCGGATTACGACGCCGTTGACGCAGAGCAACTGCATGTACGACTTGAACATCAGCGGGTCCATTACCTCGGTCGACTTAGCTCTCTTGAGGAGCCGCTTGGGCAACACTGTGCCGTAATCTTTCCCGCAATCAAGGGGATCGCCTGCCTGCCGGCAGGCACGCAGACAGGCCGCAGGCAGGGAATCTCGACACAGCGGTTACCCTGCTTGTAGCGCCCGGCCGCATGTCGTATACTTACAGTGCGAACACATCGGGTTCGCACCAAATCAAACGACTTGCTTGTTTTCGTCGAAGACCAGGGAGCTCGGATCATGGAACGGTTCGGCAGAATCCTGGTTTGCATCAAACACCCGGACCAGGCGGGTTGGCTGCTCGCCGCCGCCGAGGCCGTCTCCCGCGCGGCCCGGTCCCAGGAAGTCCATCTCCTGCACATCAGATCCGCGCCACCGGCCGGGGGCGGGCCGGAGTTCGAGAAAACCGGCCCCGAAAAACTGACCTCCGACGGCCTGCGGGCGATCGCCAACGAACACCTGAAAGGTCATGGCCGGTCGCAGGTTTTCTGCAGCGTGGTCGTGGGTTCGGAGATGGTCGAGATTCTCCGCTATGCCATGGACCAGGAGGTCGACCTCATCATCCTGGGGCGCCGGGCGGGCAAACTCCCGAACGAGGCGACCCTCGCCCGGCGGGTGACCATGAAATCCACATGTTCCGTGCTGGTCGTGCCGGCCGGCACCGGCGTCTCCGGCCGGCGGGTTCTCGTTCCCGTGCGAAACTCCGAATGCTCCGCCCGGGCGGCGGAGACGGCCTGCGCGATCGCGGCGGCCAACCTGGGCCGGGTCCGCTGTATGAACGTGTTTCCCGTCCGCGGCGATTACCTCGAAGCCGACTTGACCCTGGAAGAGCATACCGCTCTGATGCGGCAGTGGGCCGACCGCGAGAACCAACAGATTCTACAAAGCGTAAACAATCATGGACTGGAATTGGCAACCGTCAGCGTGCCCGATATCCACGGCCGGCCGGCCGGGATTATTCTGGAGGCCGTCGAAAGTGAGAGCCCGGACCTCGTCGTCATCGGCGCCCGCGGCCGAACCGGGGCGGCCGGAGTCCTGCTCGGCGCCGTCACCGAGCAACTGATCTGCCAGAGCCCCGTCCCCGTTCTGGCGGTTAAGAGAAAGGGCGAATGTATCGGCCTCCTGCGCGCATTGCTGACTCTGGCGGGATAACAAGAGAGTCGCCCCGGAAACTCAATCCGGCATACAATCATCTGGAAGGAGGAACGCCATGCCGGACCGAATCGTCTTGCGTGACACCGGATTGACCAAGGCCGTCGAGCGTCAGATGCGCAACTGGGAACTGGCCCGCTCGCAGTCTCAGTTGACCTCACCGGCCAAGCGGGACCCCAACCACGGCGTCTTCGACTTCGTCTCCATCGCCAACGATGTCGGCGGGGGGGGCGAGGATGTCGTGAACATGCTCAGCGATCGCCTCAACTGGCCGGTCTTCGACCGTGAGATTCTGTCGGCCATGGCCGCCGACGACGAAGTCCGCATGCGCATGTACCGCTCCATGGACGAGCGGGACCTGAACTGGTTCGAGGAGGCCATGCGCACATTCGTCCACGGCGAATTCCTGAAGAACGATTACTTCCACCGCCTGACCGAGACCCTGCTGTGCCTGGCCCGGCAAAGCCACGCCATTTTTATCGGGCGGGCCGCCGACCTGATCTTGCCCAGGAGCAAGGGTCTGCGGGTCAAGGTCATCTGTTCGTATGACCGGCGGTTGGCCAATTTCGCGGCCCGCACCGGCACGACCCCGAAGGAAGCCGCCAAGCAGGTTGACCGAATCCACCGCGACCGGGCCGCTTTCATATATAACCGTTTCCAGATCGATATCCTGGAGCCGACCCGGTTCGACCTGCTCATCCACAGCGAGCGGTTCACCCCGGAACAGGCTGTCGAGATCATCCTCCATGCCATGAAACTGCGCGGCCTGACCACCTGAGCCGGCCGATGGCGATCTTCCGTCTTCCGGTCGGGAATCCGCTTTTGGGAACGCAGTGCGGCCCGGCCGACTCCCCGGCCGGGCCGAGTGGTTCCTGGAATGCAATCAAGGCCCCCCCTAGTATATGCCGATCCAAGCTGGGCCGAATCAAACAATGACAGGGGACGACCATGACCCAGACGATTGAAGCATTCGTTAATCAATTGCAAGACGAAGGCATCCAGGCCGGGCAGGCTGCGGCCAATAAAATCCGCGTCGAAGCCGAGCAGGAAGCCCGTCGGGTTCTCGATGCCGCCGAGACTCAGGCCCACAAGGCCGTCGAGTCCGCCAGGGCCGAATGTGCCCGGATCCGCAGCCGCACGGAAAACGAACTCATACTGGCCGCAAGGGACACCGTGGCCCGCCTGCAGGAAACCCTCTCCGGCATCCTGAAGGAAATCCTCGTCAGACGGGTTAACGACGCCCTGGCCAACTCGGACTTCATCAAGCAGGTCCTCCACGATATCGTCGTCGAGTTCGCGCGGGCGGACGTCGAGTCCCAAGGCGTCGTCGTTCTCAACGTATCCGAGCAGATGCGCCACCAGTTGGCCGAGTGGGCCATTCAGGAATTCCACAAGAATATCCAGGCTGCGGGGCGGTCCGTCGACCTGAAGGGCACGCTGGCCGGTGCCGGCTTCGAGTACAAGCTCGGCGACGGCACCGCGGAAGTCACCACCGAGTCGGTGGTGGAAGTGTTGACCGGTCTGGTCGGACCTGAACTCCGCAAGATCATCGCCCGGGCCGCCGCTGCCGGAGTGTCCACTCAATAATCGCATCGGATCAGCGAATGGCCGCTGGAGACCGCTACTACTATCTGGCATCGCTGCAGACTCCCGGGGACCTCGGCAGCGTTCTTCCCATGACGCCCGCTCAATTGCTGGCGAGTCTGGAATCGTCGCGCGAACTGCTTCCCCTCGTGCAGGCGCTTTTCCTGCTGGACGACCTCGTTCAGCGCGAAGCCTTTCTGGCCGGAGAGGTCGGCGACGTTGAACCCGCGGTGCTCTCCGTCGCTCAGGCCCGAAATGAGGCGCCGATGCCTTCCTGTCTCACCTCGCCGGCACAGGATGAAACAGGATCGCGTTCCAGCCGTTCCATACCCGTCGACGACCTGTGGGAAGCCTACTTTCGGCACGCATTCTCGGTGGCTCGCCGACTCGACTGTCCGTTTCTGGCCGCCTGGGTCGGTTACGAGGTCGCCTTGCGCAATCATTTGGCAGCGTTGCGGGCCCGGAAGCTCGGCCTGGAGCCGGCCGACTACCTGGTCGCGTCCGACCTGGCGGACGAGAACGCCGATTTCTCATCGCTGGCCGGCGAGTGGAACGCGGCTTCGACTCCGCTGGATGCACACAAGACCCTCATCCGCGCCCGCTGGGCGTGGGTTCTGGAAAATCAGGCCTGGTTCAGCTTCAGCAATGACGAGCTGGCCGTCTACGCCGTGCAGATCATGATGCTCGGGCAGTGGCGCCGTATTTCGGCCTCGACCGAGCAGGCCGAGGCGGCCGCGATGGCATCCTAGGTGTTGGAAAGGGTACTGCGGTGACTGGCAAGATCATGGCGGTTTACGGCAACCTGGTGGTCGCGAAGACCGACGCCCGCGTCGTCCAGAACTCGGTCGGCTTCTGCGTCCGCGGCGACGGCGTGAAACTGCTGTCCGAGGTGGTTCGTGTCCGCGGCAGCATGGCCGACCTCCAGGTATTCGAGGAGACTCGAGGCCTCCGCGTCGGCAACACGGTCGAGTTCCGGCGCGAGATGCTCTCGGTCGCCCTCGGCCCCGGGCTGCTCGGTCAGGTTTACGACGGCCTGCAGAACCCGCTGTTCAAACTGGCCGAGCAGGTCGGCTACTTCCTTCAGCCCGGCAACTACATCCACGGCCTGAACACACAGCATAAATGGTCGTTCGCGCCCGCCGTCGAGCCCCGTGCCACCGTCGAGGCCGGCGACACGCTCGGAACCGTCCCCGAGGGCCTGTTCAAACATCAGATCATGGTGCCCTTCGGCTGTAAGGGCCGGTTTACGGTGGAGAGAGTCGCGCCCGCCGGCGACTACACCGTCGAGCAGGAAATCGCCGTCCTCAAGGACGCTTCGGGCCAGAGCCTCCCCGTCACCATGCAACAAAACTGGCCGGTGAAGTTGCCGCTTAACGTTTCCCGCCGCCGGCTGATGCCTACCGAGCCGCTGGTCACCAAGGTGCGAATCATCGACTCGATGTTTCCGATCGTCCGCGGCGGGACGTATTGCATTCCCGGCCCCTTCGGTGCCGGCAAGACCGTCCTGCAGCAGATCACCTCGCGGCATGCCGACGTGGACATCGTGATCGTCGCGGCCTGCGGCGAGCGGGCCGGCGAGGTCGTCGAAACCCTTCGTGAGTTTCCCGAACTGATCGATCCGCGGACCGGCCGAAGCCTCATGGAGCGCACGATCATCATCTGCAACACCTCGGCCATGCCGGTCGCGGCCCGCGAGGCGTCGGTCTACACGGCCGCCACCCTCGGCGAGTACTACCGCCAGATGGGCCTCAACATTCTGCTGCTGGCCGACTCGACCTCGCGCTGGGCCCAGGCGATGCGCGAGTTGTCCGGCCGACTCGAGGAGATCCCCGGCGAAGAGGCTTTTCCTGCCTACCTGGAAAGCCGCATCGCCGCCTTCTATGAGCGGGCCGGGGCACTTGAACTGCGGGACGGACGGGTCGGGACCATGACCATCGGCGGTACTGTCAGCCCGGCCGGCGGCAACTTCGAGGAACCCGTCACCCAGGGCACACTGAAGGTGGTCGGGGCGTTCCACGGCCTCTCCCGGGCCCGCAGCGATGCCCGCCGCTACCCGGCCATTGACCCGCTCGATTCGTGGAGTAAATACACCGGCATCATCGAGCCCGACCATGTCACCCGGATGCGGGAAATCCTGCGGCGCGGCAGCGAGGTCCGGCAGATGATGACCGTTGTCGGCGAGGAGGGCACGTCCATCGAGGATTTCACCGTCGCCCTGTGCGCCGACTTCTTCGACAACGTCCTGCTGCAGCAGAACGCCTTCGACGAGGTTGACGGCGCCAGCTCCGCCGACCGCCAGCGCTTCGCGTTCGACAAGCTCCGCCAGGTCATCCAACTGGACTTCGGCTTCAAAACCAAGGAAGAGGCCCGCAAGACAATCGTGCGCATCACCGATCTGGTAAGAAACTGGAACTACACCGCCGTCGGCAGCGACGAACACAAAAAACTGCTCGGCGAAATCGATCGCTTCATCGCCACGAAAGGGCGCGAGGCATGAGAAAATACTACGACGACATCACCCGAATCGCCGGCAACGTTGTGACCGTCAAGGCCAGCGGCGTCGGATACGACGAACTGGCCGTCCTGACCAGCGACCGCGGCGAGTCGCTCGCCCAGGTCATCCGGCTGGAGGGGCCGCAGGTCAGTCTCCAGATCTTCGCCGGAACCCAGGGCGTGTCCAACACCGACCGCGTCCGCATGTTGCACAGACCCATGCAGGTGCCCTTCTCGGACGCCCTGCTGGGGCGGGTCTTCGACGGGTCGGTCCGGCCGCGCGACGGACGCGGACCGGTCGACGGGCAGCTCGTCGATATCGGCGGACCGGCGGTCAATCCGGTCAGGCGGCGACGGCCCGACAAAATGGTCCAGACCGGCATCCCGATGATCGATATCTTCAACTCGCTGGTCGAATCCCAGAAGCTGCCGATCTTTTCGGTGGCCGGCGAGCCGTACAACGAGGTGCTCGCCCGTGTCGGATTGCAGGCCGACGCCGAGGTCATCATCCTCGGCGGCATGGGCCTGCGCCACGACGACTACCTCAAGTTCCGCCAGACCTTCGAGGAAGGCGGGGTGCTCGGCCGGACGATCATGTTCATCCATACCGCCGCCGACCCGGTCGTCGAGTGCCTGCTGGTGCCCGACCTCTGCCTGGCCGTCGGCGAGCAATTCGCCCTCCAGGGAAAGAAAGTCCTCGTGCTGCTGACCGACATGACCGCCTTCTCCGATGCCCTCAAGGAGATTGCGATCATCATGGAGCAGATCCCCTCGAACCGCGGGTATCCGGGCGACCTCTACACCCAGCTCGCCCGCCGATATGAGAAGGCCGTCGACTTCGACGGCGCCGGCTCGATGACCGTCCTGACCTGTGTCACCATGCCCGGCGACGACGTGACCCACCCGGTCCCGGACAACACCGGCTACATCACCGAGGGGCAGTTCTACCTGCGAAACGGGCGCATCGAGCCCTTCGGATCGCTGTCCCGGCTCAAACAGCAGGTCAACGACAAGACCCGCGACGACCACCGGGCGATCATGGACGGCTGCATCCAGCTCTACGCCCTGTGCCGGGAAAGCCGCGAGAAGCGCGACATGGGCTTCGAGATGTCCGAGTGGGACCGCAAACTCCTCCGTTACGGCGAGCTGTTCGAGAATCGGATCATGGACCTCAGGGTGAATATCCCGCTGTTCGAGGCCCTCGACCGGTGCTGGGCCATCCTGGCCGATTGCTTCGAGCCTGCCGAGACCGGTATCCGGCGGACGATCATCGAGAAGCACTGGCCGAAACCGTTGTCATGATGATTGCGTGACGGGTGAAGCAGGCGTGGCCAAGAAGATTAAACTCACGCGACCGGAGCTGAAGCGGTACCGCGATGCGCTGGACCGCTACGAGCGCTATCTGCCCATGCTCAAGCTCAAGCAGCAGCAGCTCCAGATGACCCAGCGCGACGTGGCCTGCAAGCGCGACGAGGTGGAAAAATCCGTGCACGACGCGACCCTGGAGTTCCGCAGATACGAGTCCGTTCTGGCTGAGCCGGCCGGCGTCCCCGTGCGAAAGCTGGCCGAGCCGGTCCAGGTCCGCACTTCGCGAACCAATATCGCCGGCGTGAATATCCCCGTCTTCGAGGACGCGGACTTCTCCCCGCCAGCCTACAGCCTCTTCGGAACCCCGCCGTGGGTCGATCGTACCCTGTTCGATCTCCGCGAAATCAACCGGCTGAGAGCCCGGCTCGATGTCCTTCAGCAGCAATACGACCTGCTGACCCGGGAACTCACCCGGATCGTCCAGCGGGTCAACCTTTTCGAGAAGATCAAGATCCCCGAGGCGGTAGAGGCCATCCGGGTCATTCGCATCAAGCTTGGCGACGAGATGACCGCCGGAGTCGGGCGGGCCAAGATCGCCAAATCCAAGCTCGCCGACGCCCGCGACGCTCAGGCCAGCACCGGTGAGACCGAGCCGGTCGCGGGCCACGTGAACGGTAACGGAACCGGCGGGGAGGCGCGGACTCCATGATCGTCCCGATGGCCAAAGTCTTTGTCGCCTGCCGCAGCCGCGATCGCCGGAAGCTGCTCGACGCTCTGGGCGAGATGGGGGTCATCCATCTCAAGCCTGTCGACCCCGAACGGGCTGCGCCCGACGAAAAGAGCCTCGCCGATATCAGGGACATCGAACGGGCGGTTCAGATCCTCGCCGGGATTCAGCCGGCCGAACCCGTCGCCGATCTCCCCGCCATCGAGGCTGCCCGGGAAGTCCTGGCCCTTCAGCAGCGGGCCGCTGAACGACAAAACCGACTCGTCGCCCTCGACTTCCAACTCCGCCAGATTGCCGTGTGGGGCGACGTGCGACTCGAACAGTTTGAACAACTGCGGTCAGCCGGCATCGACGTCAAATTCTACTCCGTCCCGATCCGGGATCTGGGTCAGGTCGATGCGGAGCTCGTACAGCCCCTCGCCCCGTTGCCGGGCAAGCGCATGCTCATCGGCGTCGTCGATCGGCAAGACACTGCCCGGCTGCCCGAATCGGCCGAGCAATCCCCCTTGCCGCAGCGCGACGCGCCGTCCTTGCGGACGGAGGCGGCCGAACTGGATGCCCAGGGAAAACAGGACGTCCGCAGGCTGACCCAATTGGCTCACCTGACCGACGAGATGGAGAAAGCCGCCCGGCTTTTGCGCCGGAAAGTGCAATACGACGTCGCCCTGCGCGGAGC
>DATIKE010000237.1:0-1735 GCA_035477895.1 Phycisphaerae bacterium | reverse complement strand
CCACCCAGCCGGTCGCGCTGGGGAAGGTGACCTTCCACCAGTTGGAGCCCTTGGCGGCGACGCCGTTGAGGGTATGGGTCTGGACGGTTCCCTGGGTGCCGCTGGCAATGGTGGCGATCGAGGTATAGTTGGTTCCGGGACCGAGGCGGCAGTTGGCCGAGCCGGTGGTCTGGACGGTCTGGCCGGTGGTAAAGGTGGTGGATTGGGACTTGGCGACCAGGTTGCACATGAGCATGCCGTTGGCCACCGCCCGCTGCGAGCCGTCGGAGGGACTGTTCATGACCGTGCCGTTGACGACCATGGTCGAGGAACCACCGCCGTCCTGGTTGCAGGCCCAGGTGGCATCGAGGGTATTCTTGAAGAAGCCGGCGAGCTCGTCGATGGTCATGCCGATGCTCCACGAGGGCTGTCGGCCGTCGACGACCAGGTAGAAGACGTAGCTGCTGTTGAAGCCGATGGCCGTCCGCGGATGACGCTCGCCGGTGGAGTCGATCCCGTACTGGATCACGCCGTCGCGAAGGAAGACCCAGTTACCGGAGATGCCGGCGTAGGCCTTGGTCCAGTCGATTCCGGACCTGGTGGTGGAGCAGTCGGCCACGTAGTGCCTGATCTCCTGGGAGACCTTGATGGTGTCGCCGACCTGGACGTTGGCGAGCATGGTCGAGGCGGCGGTGCCCTTGGCCGACAGAACTATGCAGTCGAATGGAATCTGGGTGGAACCGGCGTTCTGGCGGATCTGCCTGACGATGCCGCTGACGAAGTTGGGGGTGGGCTTGATGAGGAACGGGGTGGACATTTCCACCAGGACCTCGGAGCCGGTGTTGTCGGTGAGCGTCGTAGTATCGTACTGAGGGGTGTAGATGATGAGCTGGTTATCCCCGCGGGCCACGCTGATCCCCTGAAACTGCTGGGTGTTGTTGTTGGCGTAGGTGATAAACTGCCTGTCGGAGGGATTGGACACGCACAGGCCCATGGTGGCGTTGCGGTTCACGTCCCAGACGAAGCCGCTCAGGCCGGAGACGTCGTCGTAGCGTTTGGCGTACCAGCCGGAGTTGACCACCCCGCCGAAGGGAATGCCGTCTTCGAAGTAGAAGTACGACCCGTTGATGGCGACGACGGCGTCGTTTCGGGTGCCCCAGGTCTGGGTCCAGTAGCCGAGGGCGTCCTCGTAGCGGGCGAACTGGCTGGAGACGACTTCGGTTCCGCCGGAGAGCCGGCCCTGGCCGATGCTGCTTTCAATAAATGCGTTGGTGTTGGCCCGGTCCATCCGGGTGACGAAGACCTTGTTCGGGCCGGTGATGGAGAACAACTGGTAGTCGATTCCGGTGCCCACGCTGGTCCACTGGGCAAGGGCCGGGGTCGGCCAGGCCAGGGCCGTGGCCAGAGCATACAGGACAATCCATCTGCCTCTCATGTCTTACTCTCCTTAATGAAAGCAGCATTCCATACGTTTCCTGGTACCGGACCGGCGGACACGATCCTGGCCGATCCGCAAAACGATTCATGAGCCTTAAGTTTGCGTTCCACCTCCTCTGCCGGCCGGCGGTCGGTCGGCGGACGAGGATCAACGACTCTCCCACTTGATGGCATCGGATCGGCCGGCGTTTCCGCTGGGGCCGGATCCGCCGCCGGTCGAGCCGTCCAGGGTCACCGTGTACTGGGTGCCGCCGTTCAACGTGACCGTGCCCAACGAGCGCCAGGTGTTGCAGGGGTTGGGCGAGCAGGCCGAGTTCTG
>DATIKE010000236.1:0-2942 GCA_035477895.1 Phycisphaerae bacterium | reverse complement strand
TCGGGTTGCAGAGGCGGCCGCTGAATTAGAGTGCGTCCTAAAACCCTGAAATCACACCGGCGAGACCTGTCTGCGTGCCTGCCTGTGCGTACACGCAGACAGGCGTACACGCACAGGCAGACGCCGGTGCCGCACGGGTTTTAGGACGCGCTGTTAGTCGGTTGCGGGTGTGTTCGCAAAAGAAGGTCCGCGGACGACGGCGGCTCATTGGTGTCCGATAACGGCACGACTCATGGGGCGGGCGGGCCGCTGGTTATCGGAACGGCCGGGGCGAGGTCATCGGCGGTGTTTGTTTCGGCGTTTGCGCTTGTCCTTGCGGCTTTCGGGGCGGCGCTTGACCGTGCTGCCGCCCTTGAGCCGCGGCATGATCCCGCCGGCGGCCATCTGCATGAACTTTGAGGCGGACTTCATCCGATCCATAACCGACATGCTGCTCATGGCCTTCATCATGTCGCGGACCTGGGCGAAGCTCTTGATCAGTCCGGAGACGTCCTGCGGTTCGGTGCCGCTGCCGCGTGCGATTCTGCGGCGTCGCGAGGCCTCGATGATCTCGGGCCGGCGGCGCTCCCTGGGCGTCATGGAGTGAATGATCGCCTCGTAGCGGTCCAGATCATCCTCGTCGACGTCGAGGTTGTCGAGCTGGCTGGACATTCCCGGAACCATCTTCATAATCTGTCGCATCGAGCCCATGCTCTTCATCTTCTTCATTTGCGACAGGAAGTCCCCGAGGTCCAGACCGGCGGACATCTTTTTCTGAAGGCGTTCGGCCTCATCGACGTCATACTGCTGCTGGGCCTTCTCGACCAGGGTTACGACGTCGCCCATGCCGAGGATGCGCCCGGCGATACGGTCGGCGTGGAACTCCTCCAGCGCGTCGAGTTTCTCTCCGATGCCGATGAACTTGATCGGCTTGCCGGTGATGGTCTTGGCCGACAGGGCGGCGCCGCCTCGGGTGTCGGAGTCGAATTTGGTGAGGATCAGGCCGTCGAGCTCGAGCCGCTCGTTGAATCGCTGGGCGGTGTTGACGGCATCCTGGCCGGTCATCGAGTCGATGACCAGGTAGACCTGGGTGGGGGAGGTGGCCCGCTCGATCTGGGCGACCTCGCTCATGAGTTCCTCGTCGATGGCCAGCCGCCCGGCGGTGTCGAGGATGATGACGTCGCGGTCGGTCTGCCGGGCGTGGACGAGGCTGTTGCGGCAGAGCTTGACCGGGTTTGCGTGGCCGCGCTCGGTATAGACCGGCACGCCGACCTGCCCGCCGATGACTTCGAGCTGATCGATGGCCGCCGGTCGCTTGAGGTCGGCGGCGACGAGCAGCGGGCGCTTGCCCTTGGCGAGCACGTACGCGGCCAGCTTGCCGCAGGTGGTGGTCTTGCCCGAGCCCTGCAAGCCGGCCATCAGGATGATCGTCTGGCCCGGGGTGACGAAGGGGATTCGCGGGTCGGCCGGCCCCATCAGGCTGACCAGTTCGTCATGGACGATTTTGACCATCACCTGCTCGGGGTGCAGGGTCTCGATTACCTTGGCGCCCAGAGCTTTGGCGACCACGTCGTCGCAGAACTTCTTGGCGACCTTGACGTGGACGTCGGCCTCGAGCAGGGCGGTGCGCACCTCGCCCATGGCCTCGGCGACGTTCTCTTCCGTGATTTTGCCACGGCCGCGGAGGCGGTTGAACATGCCGGAGAAACGTTGACTCAGGGCGTCAAACATGGTCTGCGCATCCAACAACTTCTTATCAGTCCCCGCGTGTTCGGTCAGCCGACTCGCGGGAAACAGGATGATCCATCATAGACGGTGATGCGATGTTCTCCAAGCGTCGCGGGAGCACCGGGAACGGGACAAGCCCGGGCATACGGCGGCAACAGAGCACATCCGGCAACAAAGCCCCATCTGATGTCGCCGAGTGCCTGCGCTTTGGCGCGATGGTGCTTCTGAAGTCCGGTTCCAATGTCGTGTGTGGTTTGAATCCCGCGCGGGGTCTGATCCGGTCATCACGGGATGGTTTCCTCCGGCGCGACCAGGTCGTCGTAGGTCTCGCGTCGGCGAATGACGCGGAATTCGTCCCCGTCGACCAGAATTTCGGCGGCGTTGGGCCGGGAGTTGTAGTGGCTGGCCATCACGAAGCCGTACGCACCGGCGGTGAACACCGCGATCAGGTCGCCGCGAGCGACCGGCGGCAGATAGCGGTCCCTGGCCAGAAAGTCGCCCGTCTCGCACACCGGGCCGACTATGTCGACCTGGACGGAACCGGGCAATCGCAGGTCGGCTTTGCGCGAGGGCGGTACGAATTGCGGCCCGCAGTCTGCCGGCCAGGCGAAGTGGAACGCGTCATAGAGCGCCGGCCGAACCAGGTCGGTCATCGCTCCGTCCACGATTGCGAACTGCTTGTCGCCGCCCTGTTTCACGTACAGCGTCCGGGCCAGCAGGATTCCGGCATTGGCGGCGATGGATCGGCCGGGCTCGAGGATGACGTCGAGACCCGCCCCCTCCAGCAGGGGGACGATGCGGTCGGCATAGTCCCTGAATGCCGGAGCCTGGTCGTCGTGATAGCCGGCCGCGTAGCCGCCGCCGATGTTGATGACCTCGATCGCAAAGCCGTCGCGACGCAGTTCGTCGATGAGGTGAAGGGCCTTGGAGATCGCCTCGACGTAGGGCTCAGCCGAGAAAACCGGCGACCCGATGTGCAGGTGGATGCCCTGCAGGCGGACCCACTCGTTGCGCCCGAAGTCGTGGAAGACCTTGCGAGCCCGTTCGAGATCGACGCCGAACTTGGTTTCCTTCTTGCCCGTGGTGGTGTGGCGATGGGTCTTTGGGTCGACATCGGGATTGACGCGCAGGGCGGCGCGGACCGGCCGGCGGCACGCCTCGGCCAGCGCGCTCAGGTTGGCCAGCTCGGCCTCGGACTCGATGTTGAACCAGCCGATACCGGCGTCCATGGCCTG
>DATIKE010000235.1:0-5571 GCA_035477895.1 Phycisphaerae bacterium | reverse complement strand
GGGCAGTTGTCGCAGACATCGCCGACGCCATCGCCGTCGGCATCCGCCTGATTGCTGTTGGATATCAGCGGGCAGTTGTCGGTCGCGTCGAGGACGCCGTCGCCATCGTCGTCATCGTCGCAGATGTTGCCGTACTCATCCCTATCGGTGTTGAGCTGATCGGAGTTATAGATCGTGGGGCAATTGTCGCAGGGATCATACACACCGTCCCGGTCGGTATCCGACAGGTCCGGGGTGCCGGCCATGAGAACCCGGCCTTCGAGGATCTTGGCCGCCACCTGTGCCCGGTAGGCGTACAGAATGGCCGGATCGCGGGTGAACCCTGAGGTGCCCAAGTGGGTCACGACGTTTCCGGGGACGGCCAACAGGGCATTGGCCTCGGCGATGAACTGATCCTTCGTCGGGTCGCCTGCGGGGAAGAGGCAGGTCATCCGGCCGGTGAGCCCCTTAAGCATATGGAGGTACTCGTAATCCTCCAGGCCGTCGCGGATATTTTCTACACGAATGCTCGGCAGGGGGCCGACGGAAACCGGGCCGGGGTAGTAGAGGCAACCGTCGGCGTCGGTATATCCGCTGTACTTGTCGCTGTAGGCCACGCGTCCGTCCCAGCTTGTATATGGCCCGTTTTCAATCGGGACCTGCTTGGGAATGATGCCCGACTGCCACAGAGAGTAACCGTATTTCGTGACGGCGTAGTAAAGAAAACCGGCGGGATCATACTTGAAGGACTTGGCGCCCATCAGCAGGCGTGCCTCGATCGGCGGGTACTCGAGCAGCCAGTTCCCCCCGGCCGGGTGGCGCGGGTATTCCGCCAGATACCACCACAGGTCCTTGCCCTCGGCCCGGAGGGCATGGGCGGCTGATTTGCTGTAAGCCAGGGTTCCCGGGACCCAGAGATCCACGGCCTCACGGAGAAACGTGGTATAGGGCGACGTGCCGAAGCTGTTGTCATAGGCCGTGGTCATCGTCCGCAGGCCGGGGTAGGCCTGGTGGATCGCATTGAACGTGGTCGCCATGTCCTGAAACTGTTCAGCGGTGATTTCGTCGTAGCCGTAAACATAGGTTTCGTGCAGCCGGCCGATACCGCTGAAATACTGGTACATGGTTGTCAGGCCGTTGGCGTCCTTGGTCGGGACCAGGCTCAGGCAGAATGCGTTGTTCAGCGACATCCACGGCGCCCACCAGTTCGCGTCCTTGGGCCTGCTGGTGTAGATCTCCGTGACACTGAGGCGGTGGGCCTGGTGCATCTGGTAAAACTTGTTACGGATGGTTCCCGGCCAGTCGTTACCGTAAACCCAGCCGGCTTCCCACAGGCTGTCGATGGAGAAGGCCGTCGGCAGGCTGGGCTGGGCGGGCAGGGTGAAGTCCCAGACCCGCACCGTGAGAGGCAGGTTGATCTGGTTGATGCCGTCGGCCGAGACCGTCACTGTGGCGGAGTAGTCGCCGGCCGGCGTGTTGCCGGTTGTGGTCACGTTGATCCAGAAGGCCACGCGTTCGTTGGCGCTGATGTTGCAGGAGTCTTTGAAGGTCAGAAGAGGATCAGGCCACCAGCCGCCGTTGTCGGTGGTGTTGTAGTTGACCAGGTAAGGGGGGTACTCGATGTTCAGGTCGATACGGGGCTTGGCCGCGCCTTTCACATGGGCGACGAGCCAGACGCCGACCTGGCCGTCGAACGCACCCTGGCCTCCCGTCGGCTGCGGCGTCGAGACCGTCACCCGGGCGTTGGTCAGGTTCTGATCCGGGATGATCACGACCTGGAAAGCCTCGTGTTCGTTGCGGGCCAGGGAGAGACTGTAGGAGGTCGCGTACGTTCCCTCGTAAGGCTCAAAGGGCCAGCCTTTCTGCTGGCCCTTGATCATGATCCTCTGCATGGGGGTTGACACACCGACCTGGACGGCGCCGACAGCCTGGGAGAAACCGGCCCCTGTGGCCAGAATTGCCCCGGCGACAGTGATACATATAGCCGAAAGACGCGCCATGGATCATCCCCTCAGGCTGGGTAGGAACGGTGAAAGATCTCACTCCACTATGCCAGAATTCGTCCCCGAACGCAATGAAGAAGGCACGCCGACCTCCCCTTTTTGGATGCCGCCAAGCCGTTTTGGCAACGAAGTTACCGGTCCTATGCCGACGCGGCGGGCGGTGTGCCGGACCGAGATTCCCATCTCGGTCCCTCTGCGCCGACAGGCAGGCTATCCCACGACTGGGGGAACGGATTCCCGAAACAGGACGAACGAGAAGGCCTGCCTGCCTGTGCGTGCACGCAGACAGGCCGCAGTGCAAAGAAAGCCCCGGGCGGCTATTCTGCTCTGCATATTGGCCGGAATGGTTCGGGAGGACACCAGGGCGTGGACAAGGCCACTGAGCAAGTAAGCGTCGTATTTCACCCGCCGGGTCGCTCGGTCTCCGTACTGAGGGGGACGACGCTCCTGGAGGCGGCGGCCCTGGCCGGCCTGACCATTGACACGCCATGCGGCGGGGGAGGCACCTGCGGCAAGTGCCGGGTGCACCTGGCAGGTAAGGCCCCGGCGGCCTGCGTTGCCGAGGAACAGATGTTCGGCGAGGGTGAACTGGCCGCCGGCTGGCGGCTGGCTTGCCAAGTGCGGGTTCAGCAGCCCTGCACGGTCGAGGTGCCCGAGAGCAGCCTGTTCGCCGGCCAATGCCAGATCCAGGAACGATCGGAGACCGGGGAGGTCGCGGCCCTTCAACCTTCGGTCCGAAAAGTCTACGTGGAGATGGAGGCTCCCACACTGGAGTCGGACGCGCCGGACCTGCTGCGGCTGGAGCAGCGGGTCGGGGCTTTCGAGGCGGATCTTGACATACTGACGGAGCTGCCGGGACGACTCCGTGAGAAGGGTTTTAGAGGAACAGCCGTTCTGGCCGACCACCGGCTGATCGACTTCGAGACCGGTGATACAAGCGGGCGGTGTTTCGGGGCGGCGTTCGACATCGGCACGACGACGCTGGTCGGGTCGCTGATGGATCTGGGCACGGGCGCGGAACTGGCGGTGGCATCGAGCGTCAATCCGCAGGTAGGCCTGGGCGATGACGTACTTTCGCGCATCCGGCATGTCGATAAGCCGGACGGCCTGAAGGAGCTTCAGCAGGCGGTGGTGTCGGAGGTGAACCGACTGATCGGACGGCTGTGCGCCGAGGCCGGCGTCGAGCCGCGCGAGGTGTACGAGATCGCCCTGGCCGGCAACACGACAATGGAGCACTTCGTCTGCGGGATCGATCCGACGCCGCTCGGACAGATGCCGTTCGTGCCTGCGTTCGGCCGGGGACTGTTGCTGCGGGCGGCGGACCTTGGACTGACAGTTCATCCCGGGGCGTTCGCGTACGTGTTCCCGGTGATCGGCAGCTTCGTCGGCGGCGACACGGTTGGGGGGATTCTGACCACTCGGCTGGCGTCGCTGGACGGGCCGGCCCTGATGGTCGACGTCGGGACCAATGGCGAGATCGTGCTGGCCCACGACGGGCAACTGTGGGCGGCCTCGACCGCGGCCGGACCGGCGTTTGAGGGAGCACGGATCTCCTGCGGCATGAGGGCCAGTCGCGGGGCGATCGAAAAGGTCGTCCTGGACGAGGATGTGCGGCTGGGCACGATCGGTGAGAGCCGGCCGACGGGTTTGTGCGGCAGCGGGTTGATCGACCTGGCGGCGGAACTGATCCGTGTGGGCATTGTGTCGTTGGCCGGCCGACTGCTGCCGCCGGACAAGCTGCCGCGCGATCTGCCGGCCGCGATCCGGCAGCGCGTGCGGCTCGATCCGGCCGGCAAGGTCGAGTTCGTATTGGCCGATGCCCGGACCAGTGGGACCGGCGAGGATCTGGCGATTACCCAACGCGACATTCGCGAGTTGCAGTTGGCGGCCGGGGCGATCCGGGCGGGCATCCGTATCCTGCTTCGGCAGGCGGGTTTCACCCCGGCGGACCTCAAGGTGGTGCTGCTGGCCGGCGGTTTCGGGAGCTTCATCCGTCGGCGAAACGCCCGGCAGATCGGCCTGCTGCCGCCGGAACTGGAGAGTCATCACATCCACTACGTGGGCAACACGTCGCTGAGCGGTGCCCGCTGGGCCTTGTTGTCGGTCGATGCCCGCCGGCGGGCCGAGGAACTCGCCCGCCATGCCCGGCACATCGAGCTGTCCATGGACACACAGTTCCAGATGGAGTTCGGCGAGGCGATGATCTTCCCGGCGCCGCCGTGATTCCTCTGGGCCGCGAGCCGCCCTGCTCAAGGTGGGGGTTGTTGAACCACAAAAACACAAAGGCAGAAAGAATATAGTGGAGGGGTTGTTTGAAAGGTGGATAATGCCCGCCGAAACCCGCTATTCTCAAACTCATTGATTCTCCCCGGCGGTTGAAGCACACGCCCCCAAACCTTTTTGTCTTTGTGGTTCAATCACTCATTCTGAATAGGATGGGGTTGTACCAACCCACTGTAGCCGCTCCAACCGACCGATCCCGATTCAAAGAGTCGCGACGATCGACACGTCCCAATCGGTCGTAATGATATCTATTCCGCCAAGAAGCCCGTGTCGAGCGGGGCAACGAGTTTTTTGCCGCTTTCCGACCGGAGGGTCGCCTTGCCCTTTGAAATGTCGATGGTCTTGACGCGATCGAACCCGGGTGGCGTCGGGGCGACGGCCATGATGTAATTCACCACCGTGGGACGGTCAAGCCGGAGCGTCAGGGCGGTGCTGTAGCCGTTGGCGGTATGCGGGTTATTCCGGGCGGCCTCGGCCAGGCCCAGATGGAAATACGTCGTGACGTCCTCCAGGCCGAGCACGTTGACGTGCCGACCGTTCCAGGGGGCGTAGTAGCGGCCGCCGTTCGAATGCCACATCAGCGTCCCGCTGAGCACCTTCGGGTCCCGCAGCGAGAACCAGACATAGCGATATTTCGGGAAGCTGACGGCCGTCCAGGCGACCTCGCAGCGCGGGTCGGTCAGAAGCTGCACGATGTCCTCGTAGCCGCGGCGGGCGGGGTAGCGGCTCAGGTCGGCGGTGGTGCCGAAGACTGTCGGCACGCGCGACAGGGTCTTGAACTCGGCCCCGGGCTTGAGGCAGGAGTAACCCTGGTTCGCGGGAAGCTCGGTCGGCTGGATGAAAACCTGAGCGCGAGTGAACGGGCTGGTCGAGATGAGGCCGCAACCCTCTTCGTCGGGAAACTTGAGCATGGCGTGGTGGCCGAGGTTCATCGGACCGGTCATGCCGGAGATCACATGCCGGCAGTAGACGGCGTTGTGGCCGTCGATGAGCGTGATCCGTTTGTCGACGCGGCCCTTGCGGACTTTCGTCCGCAGCGAGGCATGAAGCATGTGCCGGCCGGCGGCTTCCTCGATGGATTCGAGTTTCCAGACCGCGTTGGCGGTTTCGCCGTGGGGCGGGTGTTTTTCCTGGCCGAAGGGCGTCTCGTTGCCACCGAAAGGCATACAGAAGAAGTCCCCGCGCAGAACATCGAGCAGGGGAATCGTCTTGATTTTCTCCTCCGCCCACGGCGCGATCGAGAGCGGCCGGATCTTCCGGCCGCGGCGGTCGCAGGTGATCGGCCCGAGATGTCCGCCGAGGCGGG
>DATIKE010000234.1:0-3889 GCA_035477895.1 Phycisphaerae bacterium | reverse complement strand
ACGACGGGATGATCACCTTGCCGCCCTTGTCGGTGGTGGCGTTGATGACCTTGGCCAGCTCGTCGCGCATGTCCTGGTGCTGCTGGGTCATCCGCCCGCCGTAGGTCGACTCGCATAGCAGGTAGTCGCATTCCGGCAGGGGGGCGGGGTCGCGCAGAATGGGCATGTTCGGGCGGCCCATGTCGCCGGTATAGACCACCCGGATGGGCTTGCCGTTGCCATTATCGATGTCCAGCCGAACGCCGGCCGACCCCAGCATGTGGCCGGCCTCGTAGAATGTCGCCCGCACCCCGGGCACGACCTCGAAGGTCTGGCCGATCCGCCGCGGCTGCAGAAGCGGGACAGTCTGCTCCGCATCTTTAATTGTGTACAGCGGCTCAATCGGCGCGTCGCCCCGGTGCACGCGTTTCTTGTTCCAGTATGCCGCGTCTTCCTCTTGTATGTGGGCCGAGTCGGCCAGCAGGATCTCGGCCAAGTCGCGCGTCGGCGGGGTGGCGAAGATCGGTCCGGAGAAACCCTCCTTGACCAGCAGCGGCAGTCGGCCGCAGTGGTCGATGTGCGCGTGCGACAGCACCACCGCGCTCAGCCTGGCCGGGTCGAGCGGGAACGTGCGGTTTTTCTCGTTGGCCTCGGACCGGCGGCCCTGGAACAACCCGCAGTCCAGCGCGATTGTGTACCCGTTCACTTCCACCAGGTGCATCGAGCCCGTCACTTCCTGGGCTGCACCGTAAAACCGAACCACCGGTTTCATGCATAAACTCCTGGGGTCGTCAGGCGACCGAATTTCCTGGCGGACCAGCTTCCCCGTCATGTCCATGATAGCGTAATGAGCCGCGTTTAAGAAACATCGGCTCGGTCCGGAAACGGATTGACGAATTCCGGCCCGTACTTGCGCCGGACGTACATACGGTACACCGGGGTGTGCTTGATCGCCTGAAGAAGTCTGTAGAACCTGGACGCCTTGATCGCCGCCAGCCGTCGCCGCGGGTCGCTGATCCGTTCGAAGGCCAGGCCCGCGCCGCGGTGGGCCAGTCGGGCCCAGAGGCGGTACGGCCGGGACTGCCTGAACCGCTGAATCCGCCGCCAGGAGCTGCTGTTCTCGATGTAGCCCAGCTCCGCCCGGACGAGCGAGATAGGGGCATCCGCCGGGTCGAGTTCTGTACGCTCGCCCCGCCCGGCCGCCTGTTGCCGGTTGAGCCGCAGCCAGAGGTGGTCGGCAAGCAGTTCGAGTCGCAGTCGTTCGATGCTCGTAACCGCGCACTGATCGGCGGGTCCGATGGGCATTGTTGCGCACGGCGCCGCCCGGTGGTGGGTTTCCGCCAGCAGCAATAACTCGTGCATCCGCTCCCCCATATGCCGCAGCGTGAACCGTTCCTCGATGCGCCTCCTGGCCGCCTCCCCGATTCGCCGCCGCCAAGGGACATCATCCACCAGCCTTTTGAGCGTGTCGACGTATTGGCGTTTTTCGTGCTCGGGTTTGCCATGTGGGATCAGGAACCCGACCTCCGGCGCGACCAGTTCTGACTGGCCTCCGATGTTCGCGCTGACCGGCACCACGCCCATGGCCATGGCCTCGAAGATCGCCAGCGAAATACCTTCCACCGCCGAGGGCAGCAGGAAGATATCCGCGGCGGCCATAAGCCGGGCGACTTCGTCGTTGCGCACCGCGCCCAGCAGCCGCACGACGTCTCCGAGCTTGTGCCGGTCGACGAACTCCTCGACGCTCGGCCGGTGCTCGCCGTCGCCCGCCAGAAGCGCCAGGAAGTCCACGCCCTCGTCGCGCAGTGCCTTGAGGATCTCGACCAGAAACTGCGGCCGCTTGTCGCTTACCAGCCGCCCGCACCACAGGATGATCGCACGTTCGCCGCTCTCGCCAGCCGCCAGATAGCTCCGTCGGGCCTCGCTGCGGGCCGTGGGCTCCGGCCGCCACTGCCCGGCGTCGATGTTAGTGTGACAGACTTCGATGCGATCGGCGCGGGCTCCACGACCGATGGTGTACTGCCGTAAATGATCGGACGACGCCACGTGCAGGTCGAGGCAATCGGTCCACCGGGCCGCCATTGTCGGATAGCCGCCGTCTTTCCACTCCGGCGGCGCCGAATGGCAGTAATCCATGAACGCCGCCCGCGGGTAATGCGACCGCAGGTACGGCAGCAATTCGTAGCCGAGCTGAGAATTGCTCATCAGGACGTGTGTAATCCCTCGCGATTGCAGCAGGTAAAGCAGGAATCTGGGGTAGTCCACCAGGCGCAGGAAGTTGCTCAGGGCGAACACGTCCGGCGTGTGGCGGGCGAAGCGGGGCATCCATTCGTGTTGCGAGGGCATTGTGGTGGCAATGGTGATTTCCCAGCCGCGCCGCACGAGTTGTTCCACCACATCGATGTTGAACTTGTCGGCTCCGCCCAGGGTCATCCATGGCACGATGAACAGCAGTCGCCGATGCTGACCGCTTGCCATTGGGTTGGCGACATCAATATCCAGGCAGGCTCTGGCGGGGGCCATGGGGTCGGGATCGGGCCGGTTGGGAAAAGTACTCTCATCGGCGTACAGCCGTGCATGTTTGGTCCACAGGTGATGCAGAAACGCCGTTCGCCGCCGGGTATCGTTCTCGGTCTGCTGAAAACGCGAACTGCTGCGGCGGCGATACCAGATCAGGTATTCAGGCATGGTCCAGCCCCACAGCCCCGCCGAGGCCATGCTCAGCCAGTAATCCCAGTCCTCGTGCCCGATGCGCAGCGATTCGTCGAAACCTCCGATCTTGAGGTGCGTTTTTCGACGGACGAGGGCCGTCTTGTCGATCTGATTCTCCCGCAGGCTGAGGGCGCCCAGATTGAAGCCTCGCGGCCAGAGATATTCCTGGTCGCCGAAACCAACCGACCATGCGTTGCAGAAGTCGAATTCCGGGTGCGAGATCAGACACCACAGGCTTTTTTCGATGTAGGTCGGTTCGATGAGATCGTCGGCATCGAGCCACAGGAGGAACTGCCCGCGGGCCTCGCGGGCTCCGTGGTTCCGCGCCGCCCCAGGGCCGGCATTGGCCTGCCGAATCAGCCGCACGCGCGGATCGCGCGCCGCGACTGCCTCCAGAAGCTTTACGCTGGCCCCGTCCGAACTGCCGTCGTCCACCAGGATCCACTCGAAGTTCTGAAACGATTGTCGCAGCACGCACTCCGCCGTTTCCCGCCAATACCACTCCTCGACGTTGTGGCATGGCGTGATGATGGACACGCCCGGTGTGGTCCGGGGATCGGCGGCGGCGTAGCGGAACGCGGGCCGGCCGGGTGCGATCGGCGTGTCGGCGTAATCCGGATGGCTCGGGTCAATCATGGCGACGATTCTCCTCGGGTGCCGGTAGCCGGTCACGACTCCCGGTATCGATAGTCTCGGCCAGCCAATCGGGTAGAGGAACGGAACGTATCACCCATCGCCCCAGACGCCGCCGAAGAACCTCGCGAACCAGTTGCTCCAGTGAATCGCGCCGGCGGCTCTGCAGTTCGACCTCCTGCCTCAACTCGATTGCGGTCTGCTCCAGAACCTCTGCCCTCTCCCATGCCGTCCGGCACTGTGTTTCGTGATAACGCTTTGCCTCTTCCAATTCACCAGCCCAGCGGCTCTGCAGTTCGACCTCCTGCCTCAACTCGCTTGCGGTCTGCTCCAGAACCTCTGCCCTCTCGCATGCCGCCCGGCACTGTGTTTCGTGATAACGCTTTGCCTCTTCCAATTCACCAGCCCGGCGGCTCTGCAGTTCGACCTCCTGCCTCAACTCGTTTGCGGTCTGCTCCAGAACCTCTACCCTCTCCCATGCCGTCCGGCACTGTGTTTCGTGATAACGCTTTGCCTCTTCCAATTCACCAGCCCAGCGGCTCTGCAGTTCGACCTCCTGCCTCAA
>DATIKE010000233.1:0-5195 GCA_035477895.1 Phycisphaerae bacterium | reverse complement strand
GCGGTTTTTTGCGTTTCTTCTCGGGCCGGGGGGCGGCGGGCTCGGCGGACTCGGGTGTGGCCAGGTAGTCCTCGGCGGCGGCCTGCTTGAGCGACAGCCCGATCCGCCTCCGGTCCTCATCGACCTCCAGCACCTTGACCCGCACCGCCTGGCCGACCTTCACCACGTCGCCGACCTGGCGTACGCGCGTGTCGCTCAGCTCGCTGATGTGGACCATGCCCTCGACGCCGGGCGTCAGCTCGACAAATGCTCCGAAGTCGGTGATCCGCTTGACCGTGCCTTCGACAATGGTGTCGGCCGGCCAGCGGATGGACGCCCCGGTCCAGGGATCGTCGCCGACGCGCTTGATGGACAGGCTGATCCGGCCGGCGGCTGTGTCGACGTTCATCACCCGCACCTTGACGACCTCGCCTTCGCTGACGACCTCGCGCGGGTGGCCGATCCGCCGCTCGAAGGTCATCTCGGAGATCGGCACGAGGCCCTCGACGCCGGGCTCCAGCTCGACGAACGCCCCGAACTCCATGAGCTTGACGACCCGCCCGCTGACGAGGGAGTCGACCGCGTATTTGTCCGGCGCGGCCGCCCATGGGTCGGGCATGACCTGCTTGAGGCCGAGCGAAATCTTGCGGGTGTCGCGGTCGATATGAAGAACCTTGACCTCGAGCTGCTGGCCCTCGGTGACCATGTCGCGTGGGTCCTTGATGCGGGCGTGGCTGAGGTCGCTGACGTGGACGAGGCCGTCGATGCCGCCGATGTCGACGAACACGCCGTAGGGCATGACCGTCTTGACCGTTCCGTGGATGAGCTGGCCCTCCTCGAGTTCGGCAAAGCGTTCGGCGCCGGCCTGCTCGCGTTCGCGCTGCAGGGCATTGCGGCGGGAGACGACGACGCTGCGTTCGTCGCGACGAACGTCGACCACCTCGCAGCGCATGCGCTGATTAACGAACCGACCGAGGTCATCGGACTCGATGCGTTCGAAATCGATCTGGCTGATGGGCATGAAAGCCCGGATGCCGTTGATATCGAGTTCGAGGCCGCCCTTGTTGTGGCCGGTGACCCGCCCCTCGACGAGGACGCCCTCGACCATCGTCTGCCAGGTCGCGGCCTGGACCGCCCCCTGCCGCGAGAGGATGAGCATGCCCTCGGAAGGCTCGTACCCCTCGACGGTCACCTCGATCCAGTCGCCGACGGCGGGCAGGGCCTTGCCGCCGAACTGGGCGACGGCCAGGACGCCCTGGCTCTTGCCGCCCATGTCCACGAAGATGTCCTTGCCGTGGACGGCGATCACCCTGCCCTTGCGGACCCCCTGGCCGGTACCCGCGGCGGCACCGGGCATATCGAGATCCATGAGGCTCTCCAGGCTCATGCTGCCCAGGGCCTCGTCCAGTTCACGCTCAAGCTCGTCGCCACCGGCGATCCCGTCGTCCGGGCGACCCAGATCACTGGCCATCTTGAATCCTCTCACTCCAGGAAACGAAGTCTGCCTGCGGCGTCGATCGGCCACAGGCCGGAAAACAGTCATGATACCTCAAAAAGCGGAAGGAATAAGAATCATCAAGACCGCGGCTGAATCCGGATCAAGCGGCTTCGCTCGATTGAGAGCCGGCCCGAATCAAAGCCGTTTATGCCCGTCCGCTGGACGGTCTTGGTCACGGTGATGGTCAGGTCCGCCCCCTGGCGGAACCGGGCGAGGTCGGCGGCGCCGAACGACCTGTTGCCGCCGTCGGCCAGCGGCCCGGCGGTCAGTTGCTGAGTCTCGCCGAACAGCACCTGGGAAAGAACGATCACGGCCCGGAGAGGGGCGTCGGGGTTTGACCATAAAACCGCGAGACCGGAGAGCGAGGCCGTTCCGCCGTCGGTCGGCGAAAGGATGCTGAAGTCGGGCGGGGCGGCCTGGCTGGTGGTTTCGACGCCGCGGGTCGGCTCGATCACGGTCACGACGTAGGTGTCGGCCACGGGAATCTTGGCGGCGTACCGGCTGGTGCCGCCCTCCCGAGTAAGCGCCTGGTCGTTGACCAGCACCGAGCGATCCTCGTCCAGCTCGACCGGGAATCCCAGCCTGGTGGTAATCTCAGCCGAGACGGTCGCCTCGGTCGAGTTCTCGGCAATGCGCATCGTGCAGTCGGCCTGATCCAGCGGGACACCGGTATCGGGGCCATCCCATGAAATGCTGCACGAGGCCCCCATGCAAAAGGTCGCGGTCAGCACGACAAGCGGAATCAACTTGCGCATGTGGCCACCTCCTTCACCCGCGCGATCAGGGCTCGATCGTGAGGGTGAATGATTTCGTGTCGCTGGTCGGCGGAGAATCGCTGTCGGTGACGCGGACTTCGATCGTCCCCGTGCCATGCTCGGTCGGCGTGCCGGTGATGGCGCCCGTAACCTGATCGAGCCGCAGACCATCCGGCAACAGCCCGTTCACCATCGCCCAGCGATAAGGCGGGAGCCCCTGCTCGGCCGCCAACTGGGCCGAGTAAGCCACCCGGACCTTGCCGACGGGCAACTGCGTCGTGCCGACGCGCACCGGCACGGGCTTGATGATAAGACTAAACGATTCGGTTATCTGCTGTTGCGGCCGGCCGCTGTCGGCGACGGTCAGGTCGAGGCGGACATCGATCAGAGGGATAACCGGAATGCCGGTGATTATTCCCGTCTGCCCGTCGAAGGTCAGACCGGCCGGCAGACCAACGAGGGAAAACGAGTACGGCGGGACGCCGCCGCCGGCCGCGAACTGATGGAAGTACGCCCGGCTGACGATACCCGCGGGCGGATCGCCGGCGGCGGTCAGACGTGGAACGATCGTGAGGACGAGCGACGTCTGGTTCAACGGGACAGGGAACATTCGCCCCAGGGCCGCGATCGTGAATCTGTAAGACCCCTCTCGGCCAGGCACCCCCGCTATCTTGCCCGTATTGTCGTCGAGAAACAGGCCGGGGGGGAGCGAGCCGGCAATGATCCGCCATGTGGGCGGATCGAGCGTCGTGATGTCGAGATCCAGGGCGTAACTCAATCCGACCACGCCGTTGGGCAGGGTTTCCGGAACAATCGCCACCGGGTCGCTCGGGGCGCACCCCGCCGCCGCCAGGGTGAGCAGACCGATCACGAAGAGCCACCCCCCCTGTCGAGTGTTCGGCATCACACCATCCTCCGGCCGGCGCCAGTCATCATTATCGCCCCCCGGCAGTGACTTGCCAACCATCGCGGAACGACCCTGTTCGGAACCTCAGGTGCGGGGTTGGTGGGACCGACGACCCTGCCGTGGATACCTCCACAGGCACGATTCTCTTCATCGAGGACACCCTGGTGCGATCCATTCGCGAATGTCCGCACGGCCCCGGCACGGGGCGCGACAGTTTAGGCGGCCGGGCTTATCAGAACCGCGAGCGCCAGCGAGTCGGCCCGCAACCCGAAATGGGCCAAACTCCCGGTTGTGGTGCGGCCAGGATGACCGCACCCTGGAGTTTGGCGGTACAGCCAGGATGGCTGCACCACAAGGGTGGCCCGCCCTTCCGGGCAGAGGAGCCGGTCGCTTGCGCTCCCGGTTCTGAAACGGGCCATCGGTTCGTGGTCATCCATGGGGGGGGGCGCAACCAGCACCAGCGACGGGCCAGGCCGCCCTGCCTGCGCAGGCAGGGAAGTCGCTGACGTTCCATCGCTACGGCGACGGAGCGAGACCGTACTCATCCACGCCCACTCGCTTGCGCTCGGGGTTCTTTCTGGATCCATCCAAACTGTCGCGGACCCGCCGGCATCGGGGCGGTCACTTCTTGTCCTTTTCGTCAGGCTTGGGCTTCTCGAAGGTGATCTTCAGGGCGAATGCATGGTCGCAGGGCCTGGCGGCCGGGGCTTCAACAATCAGACCGTCCTCGCCGTGCCGCCACTTGAGCTTCTCGCCTCCAACCAACTGAACCTCGGCGATCTTCTGCCGACACATCGGCAGCAGCGTGCTGAGTGCGCGGATCTGCCACTGCTTCTCGGGCCAATCCAGACAGACCGCGTAGAGCACGTCGCCTCTGGTCGTGAACCGGATGTCCTGGGCGGTCATGGGGACGTAGTCCTTGTCCGTGAACGAGCCGGCCTTGGTCCGGGTCGGACCCTCTCCGTAGATCTTCCACGGGCGCGTACCGTAAATGGCCTCACCGTTGATTGAGAGCCACCGGCCGATGTCCAGAAGGATCTTCTGCTGTTCCTCGGGGATGGTCCCGTCTGCCCGTGGGCCGATGTTGAGCAGCAGGCAGCCGTTCTTGCTGACGATATCCACCAGGTCGTCGACCAGCTCGTCCACCGGCTTGTATTGCGGGTCGTTGATGTATCCCCAGGACTTGCGGTCGACGGCCGTGTCGGTCTGCCAGAAGTGCGGGCGGAGGTCGTCGAGCTTGCCGCGTTCGATGTCGAGGACGGCGGCCTCGGCGGGATAGGCCTCATGCTTGTAGTTGATGACGACCTCACGGCCCCATTCGATGGCCCGGTTGTAATAGTGGGCGGCGAACTCCTTTCGATAGGGCTCGAACTCCGGGGGCTCGAAGCAGAAGTCGAACCACATCAGGTCGGGCTGATACTTGTCGACGATCTCGTTCGTTCGTGCAAGCCAGTCGTCGAGGAACTCCTTGCTGGCCGGCGCTTTGGGATCGTGCGTCGGGCCGTACAGGCCGAAGTACGCCGGGTTCGTTGTGTCGAAGTCCGCCTCGCGCGTGTAATACTTCCAGTTCTGGGCCCGATGCGACGAGGCCCCGAATTTCAGGCCCTGGCCGCGGAGCACCTTGGCCAGTTCGCCGACCACGTCGCGCTTCGGCCCCATCTTGACGGCCGTCCAGTCGCTGAAACTGCAATCATACATCGGAAAACCGTCGTGGTGCTCGGCCACAGGAACGACGAACCTGGCCCCGGATTTGCGGAACAGGCGGGCCCATTCTTCGGGATTCCACTTGTCGGCGGTGAACTTGGGAATGAAATCCTTGTAGCCGAACTCCGACTGCGGGCCGAAGTTCTCGCGATGCCATTTGAAGACCGGGCTTTTCCGGACATACATGTTGTGGGGATACCACTCGTTGTCGTGGGCGGGCACGGCATAGACGCCCCAGTGAATGAAGATGCCGAACTTGGCATCGAGATACCATTCGGGAACGGTGTATTGCTTGAGCGATTCCCAGGTCGGCTCGAAATGTGTCGGAGCGGACGGTTTGGCGCAGGGAGCG
>DATIKE010000232.1:0-4026 GCA_035477895.1 Phycisphaerae bacterium | reverse complement strand
GGAAGCCCTAACCGGCCCCACAGACGCTCGAAACCCGGCGACGGCCCGATCTTGATCGTGTCGGCCGTGGCGGTCTGGGCCTGCCGATGGGCATAACGGCGATTCCGGGACAACATCTCGTTGCCAACTGTCGAAGATGGGTCGAGATTTCCATCTCGTGATCGGCGGGAGAATTCCCGGGAAGAAGGCTGTAAGGATATGGGACGGTTCAGCGTTTGGGTCTGGCGGGCGAATTCTTTTCGGCGCCGACGGTGACGGGTTCGGCAGAGGCGGTCTCGGGTTTGCTTGAGGCATTCCTGACCGGTGAGCCGTTGCCGCCGGTCGCTTTGGCTCGGGTGGCCGCCTTGGGGGCGGACTTTCGGCGGCCTGTCTTGCGCTGCGAGAGGTTCCCGAAGAAGTTGCCACAGTTCCGCAGCTTGTCGTATCGCCGCTTGAGCAGCGTGTCGATGCGGATGCGTTTCAGATCGCGGAGGGTGTCGGAGACATAGCGTTCGAACGCCTCAAGCATCGCCTGCGGGTTGCGGTGCCCGCCGCCGAGTGGTTCGGGCAGCACCTCGTCGATCAGGTTGAGCTTCTTGAGCTCGCCGGTGGTGAGCTTGAGGGCCTTGGCCGCCTGGGGGGCGTAGTCGGCGCTGCGCCAGAGGATGGCCGCGCACCCTTCCGGCGTGATGACCGAGTAGTAGGCATGTTCGAACATCGCCAGCCGATCGCCGACCCCGATGCCCAGGGCCCCGCCGCTGCCGCCCTCGCCGATGACCACGCAGATGATCGGAACGCGCAGCCGGGACATCTCCATGAGGTTGACCGCGATGGCCTGGGCGATGCCGCGCTCCTCGGCCTTGTCGCCGGGGTAGGCGCCTTGGGTGTCGATGATGCAGACGACCGGCAGGCGGAATTTCTCGGCCAGCTTCATCTTGAGCAGTGCCTTGCGGTACCCCTCGGGGTGCGGGCAGCCGAAGTGCCGCTCGATCTTCTCGCGGGTGTCGGTCCCCTTGTCGTGGCCGATGATGAGGGCCTTGTGCCCGCCGATCCGGCCGAACCCGGTCACCATCGCCTTGTCGTCGCCGAAGCACCGGTCGCCGTGCAATTCGCAGAAGTCCTTGATACAGCCGGAGATATAGTGGCTGAGCACGGGCCGGCGGGGATGCCGGGCGACCAGCACGGTCTCCCAGGCGGTAAGCTTGGCGTAGGTGCGTTTCGTCAGGCTGGCAAGGGTCGCGCGGAGTTCCTTGATCTCGGTGGACAGGTCCCGCCCGGTCTGGATCTGTGTGGTTTCCAGCTCGGTGATTTCGCGTTCGATGCGGGCCAGGGGTTTTTCGAAATCCAGCAGGCCGCCCAGCCCGCGCAGATCGCCGCCGTTACGATGGACATCCGGTTGACCACTCATGGAATGCCTGAGCCCCCGCAGTCGAACGGTCGAGTCGCGCACCCGCGCCACAGGCGCCGTACCCAATCAGATTAGCGATTTCACGGCCGTCGGCAAGAGGATTTGACGCACGACGGCACGGGCCGCTAAAGTACCAGCGCCTGGAGGCCTGGAAAAACGTGCGCAACTTACGTGATTTGAACAAGTTAAGCTGTATCGCGATCGTGGGCGTCGGTCTGTTGGGCGGCTCGATCGGTCTGGCCCTGCGAGCGGCGGGCTACACCGGCCGCCGGCTCGGCCTGGGGCGCCGGCGGATCTCGCTGGACAAGGCCCTGAAATACGACGCAGTCGACGAGGTCACCTGCGACATCGCCGCGGGCGTGGCCAAGGCCGACCTGGTCATCCTGGGCTCGCCGATCGGCTCGTTCGAGCCGCTGCTCGAGCAGATGGCCCCGGCGCTGCGGCCGGGCACGCTGATCACCGATATGGCCAGCACCAAGACCGAAGTGGTGCGGCTGACGTCCAAGCTGCTGCCTCGGCATGTGCGGTTCGTCGGTTCGCACCCCATGGCCGGCTCGGAGAAAACGGGCGTCGAGTACGCCCGGGCGGACCTGTTCGAGGGCGCCCTGTGCCTGATCACGCCGACGCGGACCACACCGGGTGAAACGGTGCAGGCGGTCAAGTGGTTCTGGAAGTCGCTGGGCGGCCGGACCGTGACCCTGAGCCCGCAGCGGCACGACAAGCTCCTGGCCCGGATCAGCCACCTGCCGCACGCGGTCGCCGCCGCCCTGATCCAGTTGTCGCGGCGGGACAAGGCGATCGACCTGGCCGGCCCCGGGTTCGCCGACTCGACGCGGATCGCCAGCGGCGACCCGTCCATGTGGCGGGATATCTTCCGCACGAACTCGATCAGCATGATTCAGGCGATCGATCTCCTCGTCGTGGAACTGAAGATGTTTAAGGAACTATTGAGAAAGGACGAGGCCGGGGCCATCGAGAAATGGCTGGCGGACAGCAAACTCACCCGCGACCAGTGGGTCGCCCGGCGCTACGAGCAGGGGCGAAAGAGAGGATAGACGACATGACCGCGGCTCCAGGGAAGGAAGCCTCTTTCCGGCGGATCACCGTTTCCCCCAAGCAAGCCGACCTGGATTCCACCGGAGCAGCCGTCCTTCGCGACGTGCACGACCTGGGCCTGGCCCGCGTGCAACGCGTGTCCGCGAGCCGGTTGTTTCTGCTGGAGGGCAGACTCGACGGCGGGCAGGTCGAGCGCATCGCGACCGAATTGCTGGCCGACCCGATCACCGAGCGATGGCGGCACCAGTCCGGCGGGAACGATCACGGGCTGCCGGGCGACGGCTATGACGCGGCCATCGAGGTGCACCTCAAGGGCGGGGTGATGGACCCGGTGGCGGCCTCGACGCTGGCGGCCATTGCCGACATGGGCATCGACACGACGGGCATGAGTATATCGACGGCCCGGCTGTATCGGCTGGCGGGGCTGAAGTCGATCGACGAGGCGGAATTCCTCGCCCGCCGACTGCTCTCCAACGACTGCATCGAGGACGTGCATCTGACGGGCTTCGGCCGACACGACCCCCGGCCGGACCATCTGCCGGTGGCACCCGAGCGGCCGTTCGAGCTCAGACACATTCCCATCCGAACACTGGACGGCAAGGCCCTGGTGGCTTTGTCGCGGGACGCGCACCTGTTTTTGTCGCTGACCGAGATGCGGACGGTTCGCGATTACTACCGCAAGCTGGACCGCGACCCGACGGATCTCGAGCTGGAGATGATCGCCCAGACCTGGAGCGAACACTGCGTCCACAAGACGCTCAAGAGCGAGGTGGTTTATGAGGGCGCCCCCCTGCCGAGCGGTTCGAAGATAAGCCAGAAAAAGACCTCCGGCGGCGCGGTGCGCCTGCAATACGGCAACCTGCTCAAGGAGACGATCGCGCGGGCGACGCACGAGCTGATCGACAGCGGCAAAGCTCGCTGGTGTCTGTCGGTGTTCGTGGACAACGCGGGCGTGATCGAGTTCGACGACGAATACGGCATCGCGTTCAAGGTCGAAACGCACAACCACCCGTCGGCGATCGAGCCTTACGGCGGCGCGGCCACGGGGATCGGCGGGGTGATCCGCGACGTGCTCGGCTGCGGGCTGGGGGCCAAGCCGGTGGCCAACACGGACGTGTTCTGCTTCGCGCCGCCGGACTTCCCGATGGATCTTCTGCCCAAGGGCGTGTTGCATCCGCGGCGGGTGTACAAGGGAGTGGTCGCGGGCGTGCGCGACTACGGCAACCGGATGGGCATCCCAACGGTCAACGGGGCGATCCTGTTCGATGATCGCTATCTCGGCAACCCGCTGGTGTTCTGCGGCTGCGTCGGGCTGATCCCGAAGAACCGTATCCACAAGGAACCCCGGCCGGGCGACTTCGTGGTGGTCATCGGCGGGCGGACCGGGCGCGACGGCATCCACGGGGCGACGTTCTCGTCGGCCGAGCTGACCGACACGCACGCCGACGAGTTCTCGCACGCGGTACAGATCGGCGACGCGATCCAGGAAAAGAAGGTGCTCGACGCCCTGCTGCGGGCCCGCGAGCATGACGGGGAATGCCTCTACACGGCGGTCACGGACTGCGGGGCGGGCGGACTGAGCA
>DATIKE010000231.1:0-3694 GCA_035477895.1 Phycisphaerae bacterium | reverse complement strand
GATCCTGGCCAGCGGCGGCACGACGATCTGCGGCTTGTCGATGATGCTGCTGGCAGAGCTGGTCCCCTCGCAGAATGCGGGCAAGTTCCTCGCCCCGGTGCTGGCAGTCTCGCTGATGGCGGCGTTGACGCTGGCGCCGGCCATGGCAAGACTGATGGGACGGGGACTGTTCTGGCCGATGGGCCTTCGACACCATGCGAACCTCGGTGAGCGGTTCGTTTGGCCGGTCATGGCTTCTCTGGTCACCCGGCGGCCGAGAACCGTTTTGCTGGTCGGCCTGCTCCTGCTGGGTATCCCGGCGGTGCTGGCCATACGTCTGACGCCTCGTTTCGATTCGTTGTCGGAATTGCCTGCCGGCTCGCCTTCGGATCGCGGATTCAAGCTCCTCAACGCGCATTTCCCCGTCGGGCAGTTGTTCTCGAGCCAGCTCATATTTGAGTTCGACGCCCTGCCCGACGAGCAGGCGCTGAGCCGCGTCAGCCGGGAGGTGACCGACCGCCTTCGACAACTGCCGGGCGTCGCCGATGTGTATTCGCTGAGCGAACCGCTGGGCCAGTCCGCGGTCGGTTCGGCCCTGCTTGATGCCGTGGTTGCCCGAATGGGTCGCCGCTTCTACGTGTCTGACGCTCTTCATGTATTGCGGTTCGAGATCCTGATCGAGCCTGCGCCGTTCTCGGCTGAGGCGATGGCCCTGATCGAACAGTCCCGCTCGGTCGCGGGGGAATACATTGCCGGGATGGGTGACACGCTGGGGCCGGCCCGCCCTCTGGTGGCGGGCTTCACGCCCTACATAATTGACGTGCGGGCGATTTCCGGCAGCGACCAGGCACGCGTGATGTCCCTGGCCACGGTGGTGATCGGGCTGGTCGTGCTCGCGCTGGTGCGGGACCTGCCGCTGACCCTGTTCATGCTCCTGGCCACCTGGCTTACGTACGGGGCCACGCTCACTTTCAGTGATTTCTTCTTCACGCAGGTCCTCCACCAGGGGGGGCTGGACTGGAAGGTTCGGCTGATCGTCTTCGTCATCGTCGTGGCGGTGGGGCAGGACTACAACCTCTTCCTCGTCTCCCGTCTGCTGCACGAGCTTCGGGATAGGGACGAACGCGACGCCACCCGCCGGGCGGTGATCACCACGGGCTCGGTCATCAGCAGTTGCGGGATCATCATGGCGGCCACCCTGGGCTCGCTCTGGGTGGGCGGGCTGTCGCTGCTCCGGCAGGTGGGCTTCACCCTGGCCCTGGGGGTGCTCCTGGACACGTTTCTCGTTCGGCCGCTGCTGGTGCCGAGCTTCTTCCTGGCCGCCGGGCGAGCACGCCGGCACCGCCCTTGCCTGTCGGCCGGCAGGGGATCGAATGTCCATGAGGCGGAGGCTGATCTTGAATAACTGTGCATCCTATAACCCCTGCCTGCGGCCTGTCTGCGTGCCTGCCTGTGCGTGTACGCACGCAGACAGGCGGACACGCACAGGCAGGCAGGCGTGTAGGACCGGCTTCCCTGCCTGTGGCAGACAGGCAGCCGGTCAGTTCTCAGGGTTTTAGGATGCACTCCAAGTCGAACCGGCTGACGTCAGGTCAGTCAGCCGCGGGCTTCGACTCGACAGTCCGTGTCTACCTCTGTGCGGTTTTACATTTGGATGCGTGTGTTGTCGTGCCTCACGTGCGGTAGTCCGCGTTGATCTTGACGTAATCGCGCGACAGGTCGCAGGTGAGGACGCGGTCGCTGGCCGCCCCGGCGTTGAGATCGACGGTGATGGCCACATGCTTGCGGTCCATGAGCTTTTCGAGCTTGGACTCGCTCAGGCCGGGTGCGGGGGCGCCTTTGCGGAACAGCACGGTCTTGCCGAGCATGACCACGACGCTGTCGGGCTTGTAGGCCACCTCGGTCTGGCCGAGGGCCTGGATGATGCGGCCCCAGTTGGGGTCGCCGCCGTGGACGGCCGTCTTGACCAGCGGACTGACCGCGATTGCCCGGGCGGCCTGGTGGGCCTCGCGAACGCTGCGGGCGCCCTTGACGATGACTTCGAGGACGCGGGTCGCGCCCTCGCCGTCCCGGACGATCTGGTAGGACAGCGATTCGCAGACGGCCTGAAGAGCACCGGCAAAGTAGGACTCGGCCCGGCCGCCGCTCGTGTCGGTGGCCATGCCGCTGGCCATCGCGACCACCATGTCGCTGGTTGATTCGCACTCATCGACGGTCACGCGGTTGAAAGTCTTGTCCGCCGCCGCAAGCAGCAGCGCGCGCAGCCGGCGCTGGTTCAGGCCGGCGTCGGTCGTGATGTACGCAAGCATGGTGGCCATGTTCGGGGCGATCATGCCGCTGCCCTTGCAGCAGCCGGCTACTGTTACCGTTGTGCGGTTGATCTTCACCCGCTCGCAGGCCTGCTTGATCTTGAGGTCGGTGGTCATGATCGCCCGGGCGAAGTCCTGCCCCGCCTGCGGTGCGTCCGACAGGCTGGCGACGGCCTCCCGGATGCCATCCTCGATCTTGTCCATCGGCAGGAATTTGCCGATCATGCCCGTCGAGGCCGGCAGCACCTGCGTCTCATGGATACCGAGAATATCCGCGACGATCCGACAGGTCTTGCGGGCATCGGCGATGCCCCGCCGGCCGGTGGCCACGTTCGAGCAACCGCTGTTGACCACGATCGCCCGGAGCTTGCCGTTCTGCAGGTGCTCGCGGCCGACTACGATCGGAGCGCCGCAGAAGCGGTTCGTCGTGAATACGCCGGCGGCGGCGCACGACGTGTCGGCAACCACCAGCCCGACATCCAGATCGCCGCTCTCCTTGATCCCGCAGGCGGCTGTACCCGCCTGAAAGCCCCTCGGCGCCGTGATCGTGGTGTTCGTGTTCATGCCAGCCCCTCCCGCTCGTTCAGGCCGAACATGATGTTCATGTTCTGGATCGCCTGACCGGCCGCACCCTTGACCATATTGTCGATGGCCGACAGGACCACAATCCGCGATTTGACCACCCGCGCCGAAATGTCGCAGAAGTTGGTCCGCGACACCTGGGCCGTGGTCGGCAGATCCTTGCGGACCCGTACGAAAGGCTCATTCTCGTACGTGTGGGCGAACACGTCCATCACGTGCTCGGTCGAGATCGGTTGGTGCGGCTTCAGGTAGATCGTCGAGAGAATGCCGCGATCCATGGGCACGAGGTGCGGCGTGAAAATGGCGGCCGTCTTGCCCCCGCGCACGTTGGCGTCCAGAATCCGCTCGATCTCGACCATGTGCCGATGCTGCCCGACGTTGTAGGCCTCGAAGTTCTCGTTCCGCTCGGGGAAATGATGCTGCGGCTTCGGCTCGCGTCCGGCGCCGCTGATCCCACTGGCCGAGTCCACGATGATGTCCGTCGTCTCGATCAGTCCGGCCCGCAGCAGGGGCACGATCCCCAGGGCCGCCGACGTCGGGTAGCAGCCGGGGTTGGCCACCACCTGGGCCGTCCGGATCTTATCCCGGTAGAACTCGGGCAGACCGTAGACCGCGTGTGCGAGGTTGGCCAGATCGGTGTGTTCCTTGTTATACCACTGCTGGTATTCGGCCGGCTCCTTCAGGCGGTAGTCGGCCGAGAAGTCGATCACCCGCAGGCCGGCCTTGAGCAACCCGGGCACGAGGTCCATCGCCAGCCCGTTCGGTATGCACAGCATGGCCACGTCGGCCCGGCCGGCCAGGGACGCCGGGTCGATCGGCTCGCA
>DATIKE010000230.1:0-20528 GCA_035477895.1 Phycisphaerae bacterium | reverse complement strand
TCTGTTCCGGAAGAAGAGCTTCGAGCCTCTTTTTCAAGCCAGACCATCATCCCACATCCCCCCAGCGATTTTTTTACGGCTCGATCCTTGTCCCAAGCAGCTTGAGAAACGCCGCGAGCCATGCCGGATGGGCCGGCCAGGCCGGGGCGGTGACCAGGTTGCCATCGGTGTGGGCTCCGTCGAGCGCGATGTCGACGTACGTGCCACCGGCGTTGCCGACGTCCGGGCCGACGGCCGGATAGGCGCTACACGACTTGCCCTTGAGCGCCCCGGCCGCGGCGAGCAGTTGGGCGCCGTGGCAGATGGCGGCGATCGGCTTGCCGGCGGTCACGAAGTGCCGCACGATCCGCAGCACCTTCTCGTCCAATCGCAAGTACTCGGGCGCCCGCCCGCCGGGGATGACCAGCGCGTCATATTCCTCGGCGTTGATCCCGCCGAAGTTGGCGTTCAGCGCGAAGTCGTGACCGCGTTTCTCGCTGTAGGTCTGGTCGCCCTCGAAGTCGTGGATGGCGGTCCGCACCTTCTCGCCCGCCCGCTTGTTCGGGCAAACCGCGTGTACCGTATGGCCCACCATCAAAAGGGCCTGGAACGGCACCATCACCTCGTAATCCTCGACGAAGTCACCGACGATCATGAGAACCTTCTTGCCGGCCATGATTTCGCGCCCTCTTCGTGGTTCGCATCCGTGGATTTGACGTAATTGCCTGCAACGAAGGCAGTTTAACGGAAAAAATCGCGTCGGACAATTGCCCGCTCCTTGACAACAGATACAATGCCGTCCCGCACCTCGTGTTTGGAGGATCGAGCAATGAAACGAAGCTTGTGTGCACTGTTGTTTTGCGTATTGTCCGGCTGCGCATCGACGCGCGAGCGGCCGAACGTCATCTTCATCCTGGCCGACGATCTTGGCTACGGTGATCTGGGCTGCTACGGGCAGAAGGTGATTCAGACGCCGAACCTGGACCGCCTGGCGGCCGAGGGGACGCGGTTCACGGACTTTTACGCCGGCAGCACGGTGTGCGCGCCGTCGCGGTGTTGCCTGATGACCGGCATGCACACCGGCCATGCGCGGATTCGCGGCAACAAGACCGTGCCGCTCGAGCCGCAGGACGTCACCGTCGCCGAGGTCTTCAAGCAGGCGGGCTACACGACCGGAATCGTCGGCAAGTGGGGGCTCGGCGAGCCCGGCACGACCGGCATCCCCAACCGCCAGGGCTTCGACGAGTGGTTCGGCTATCTCAATCAGGGGCTCGCCCACAACTACTACCCGCCGAAGCTGTGGCGGAACGAAACCGAGATCACCCTCGATGGCAATCTCGACGGCCGGCGAAAGCAGTACAGCCATGACCTGTTCACGCAGGAGGCGCTGTCCTTCGTCGAGCGGCACAAGGATCGGCCTTTTTTCCTTTACCTGGCTTACACGATCCCGCACGCCAACAACGAGCTGGGTCGCGATACGGGCGACGGCATGGAGGTGCCGGACTATGGCCCATACGCGGACCGCGACTGGCCCGGGCCGGAGAAGGGAAAGGCGGCCATGATCGCCCGGATGGACCGCGACATCGGCCGGCTCATGGAGTTGTTGAAGAAGCTCGGCCTGGACGGCAAGACCCTGGTTCTATTTACCAGCGACAACGGCCCGCATCACGAGGGGGGGGTGAGCCGGGATTTCTTCGACAGCAACGGCCCGCTTCGGGGCGGGAAGCGCGATCTGTACGAAGGCGGCATCCGCGTGCCGATGATCGCCTGTCGCCCCGGCACGGTGCCCGCCGGCCGGGTTTGCGAACAGGCCTGGACGATGTGGGACTTCCTGCCCACGATGTGCAAGTTGACCGGCCAGGCGCCGCCGCCGGGACTCGACGGCATGTCCATGCTGCCGCTTATCGAGGGTACACCGCAGCCCGTGCATCCGTACATGTACTGGGAGTTTCATGAACGAGGGTTCTTACAGGCGGTGCGGACGAATCACTTCAAGGCTGTCCGTAAGGGCCTCGATCGTCCGCTCGAGCTGTACGACTTGCGTTACGACATCGGTGAGCAGAACGATGTGTCGGCCGACTATCCCGACGTCGTCGAAAGGATCGAAGCCTATCTCAGGACCGCGCGGACGGAATCGTCGCACTGGCCCGTGCGGCCGGCGCGTTAGCTCTCAAAGAACTTCTGAGCGGCGGGCGTGGCGAACTGAACTCCGACGCGGACTTGGCCATCGTCGGTTTGCGAACAATGCATGACCTCTCCGGGAATCCAGAGTCTGCCCGGCTCGTGGCCCAGCCTGACGATCAACGTCATGCCCGCCCGCATACGTATCTCGCCTGCCAATTCCCGACCGATGGGGTCGTTGTCGAGATCCTCGGTCATTGATAAGCCCACGCCGTCCTCGGACGCGTCGAGCAGCCACACCGGAAACATCCGCCAGCTGTCATGCAGTCGCAGGACCACGCACGTGTCTGCGCGGACATCGCGGACATCAGACCGCGGGTGCTTTCGGACGCCCAGGGAGGTGGATACTGAGGCGGAGGATGACAGCTCTTTGATGATCCGACGGACCCGGCCGCGAACTGCCTTGCCCAGCAGGCCCCAGGACATCCGGGCCAGATGGTAGGCCCGGATGGCCTTGCTGGCCTCGTCCCGGATCCGCGATAGGTTCGTCTCCTCTTGACTGCGGGAGCGGGCCTGTTTCGCGCGGACGACTTCGATCAAACGTTGACTTGCCCTCGGCGCCTCGCCCGGCAGGCCGAGCCCGACCTTGTAGCAGCCGATCGTTTCCGTGCAATGCAGCACGCCCATCCGCCCCGACCACCTCATGCCGTTGATCTCCAGATCAACGAGAGTCGAGGAGCCGGGTGCCACAGGGTGATGCGTATACAGGCCAATACCGAACCCTGAAATGTCACGAAGCGAGTACGTCTGTGCCACTCCGACATCACCATCCGTCTCGAAGGCGACCCGGACGGGGATGGTCAGAGTTGTTCTGGGCCGGCCTCGCTTGCCCAGCCAGCGGTCGGACCACTCCTTGGGCCAGTTCTCGCTGGCCACGAGGACGATTTCATCGAGCGTGATGTCCTGCGTCAGGCACCCTGCACGGTCTCCGCTGATCATAGCGGCACTCCTTGGACCTGAAGTCGCGAGTTCCGTTGAAATCTACGATTCATTCCCGCTGGAATCAAGTTGCTCTTCAAATGCGTCTGCTAACCGGGCCGCGCAAGTCCGGGAAAATCAAAGCCGGAACGCTTACAATGTGGGATGTTCGGGGGCGGCCCCGGCCGAAGTGACGACGGGGCTTCTCGCGAATGGGGTATGCACCGATGGCCACAAGCAGTGATAAAGGGATTCGATATTCGAGCTTCAACCGCTACCTTCAGCAGTGGTTCGGTTGCCGCGTGCACAAGATCACCATCCATGCGGGGTTCACCTGCCCGAACCGCGACGGCAAGGTCGCCCGGGGCGGATGCACGTTCTGCAACAACGCCGGCTTCAGCCCCAACCTGCGCGTCGGGGCGGCCGAGGTTCGCGAGCAGATCGTCCAGGGGATGCAGTCGCGCGGGCGCAAGGCGAGTCAATTCATCGCGTACTTCCAGGCGTACACCAACACCTACGGCCCGCTCGAGCATCTCAAGGCTCTTTACGACGAAGTGTGGACATTCCCGGAGGTCGTCGGCCTGTCCATCGGCACCCGGCCGGACTGCGTCGACGAGCGGGTGATCGACCTGATCGCGGGATACACGAAGCACGGCGAGGTGTGGATCGAGTACGGGCTGCAAAGCTCGCTCGACCGGACGCTCGAGGCCGTCAACCGCGGCCACACCTATCAGCAGTTCCTCGACGCGGTCGAGCTGAGCAGGGACCGCGGCCTCAAGATCTGCGTGCACACGATCCTCGGCCTGCCCGGCGAGGATCGCGAGATGATGCTCGAAACACACCGCCGCCTGGCTCGCCTGCCGATCGACGGCATCAAGATCCACCTGCTGCACATCATGCGCGACACGGCGATGGCCATGCAGTACACGATGGGGCAGATCACGCTGCTGAGCCAGGAGGAGTACGCGAACCTGGTGGTGGACGTGCTCGAACTGCTCCCGCCGAATGTGGTGATCCAGCGAATGCATGCCGACGCCCCGCGCGATGTGCTGGTCGCACCGGACTGGTGCCTGGACAAGTCCGGCGTGCTCGACGATATCCGCCGAATTCAACGCGCCCGGAATTCCTGGCAGGGCAAGGCCCTGGGCTTCACCCTGGCGGACCTGCCGTACGCGGTAACCGATCGGCCCGCGCGGGTGTAGCCATCCGCTATTCTTCCAAGCGCTTCCTGGCGGAGTCCGTGTCCCAAGTCAATCCGTTGGGCGAGGATGTCGGTACTCGGAGGTTGACGAGTCGCACTTTGTTACAGCGAGATTGACCCGTTGTTTGACATCATCGGGCAGTTCCCAGCCGCATTCCGGGCATCGGCCGGTGATGTTGCCGGTGAGGTTGTAGTCGTACTGGCCGCGCATGATCAGGTCTACGGGGGTGGGTTGCGGCCGGAACCTGCCGCCGCAATGACGGCAGCGGCGATTGAAATTGAGCGGCGTGCCCTCCGTTGGATGGCCGGGAAAGATCGCGGCGGCCAATGCGAACAGCAATAACCCGAACGTCGCCAACAGGTATCCTGCGTTGGTGAGGCCCCAGACCACGTGAGTATCGTCGCCGTCGCAGTAGGGGCAGGTTCGCCATGTGGGGAATAAACCGTCCGAAAGCCTGTTGGTTTCGCTCATGATGGAGGCCTGCCGGTTCGAGCCGCAGATGCCTTCATGCCATCAGCATTCTACCGGCAACAGGATGAGGGAACCAACAGGCGCAAAGGCACAAAGAGGAGAGATGTCGCGGGGGCTCGGGTCTCATGTGCATGCAGCCTTAAAGAGTATTAAAGATCTACACTGTTCAGCCCCTCGCTTGTGCTTGGGGTTCTGATCATTGGTTTTTTTTCTTGCGCCGGGGTCGGGGCGGGGGGAGTCGGCCCGCGGCGACGTCCTCGTCGAAGACGCGCTTGCGACGCAGGATATGGTGGTAGTGCTGAACGAAGCGATGGGCCTCGTCGCGGACCTGCTGCAGCAGGCGGAGGGCCGCGTCGTTGCGCTGCAGCCGGATCGGAGCCTTGCGGGCCTGGATGTACAGTTCTTCCTCGCGCTTGGCCAGCGAGACCACCATCGGCGGGCGGATGTCCATGTCCGCGAACGCATCGAGGGCCGCGTGCAACTGCCCCAGCCCGCCATCAATCAGGATCACGTCGGGGTAGAGTTCCTCGCCCGAGGCCGCGTAGCGATAACGCCGGGTGATGACCTCGCGGATCATCGCGTAGTCGTCGATGCCCTGGACGGTCTTGATCTTGAATCGCCGATAGCCGCTCTTGAACGGTTTGCCGTCGATGAAGCAGACCAGCGAGCCGCAGGACTCGTCGCCCTGCAGGTTGGCGATGTCGATGCCCTCGATCGTGCGCGGCGGCTGCTCCAGTTCGAGTATTCTGCCAAGGCGGTTGAGCCCGTCGGCCGGGTCGACGAAGAACACCTCGGGCTGGACGTCGGCCTCGGGGTCGCCTGACAGCGAAAGAGCCTCCAGGGCCTTGATCTGGTCGCGGATGTGGGCGGCCTGCTCGTACCCGCGCACGGCGGCGGCCTCGTCCATTTCCTTCTTGAGCTGGCGGATCACGACGCTCCGCTTCGAGGCGAGAAAGCGCTTCAGTCGATCGATGTCCTTGCGGTAGTCCGCCTTGGACACCAGGGCGGCGCACGGGGCCGTGCATCGCTTGATCGCGTGCAGCAGGCACGGGCGGAAATGCCGCCGGCTGTCGTCGCCCTCGACGATCTCCAATTCGCAGGTGCGGAACTGGAAGACCCGCTGCAGGTTATTGACCGCCTCGCGCAGGCCGGCCACGCTCACGAAAGGTCCGAAGAGTTTGCTGCCCTTCGGCCGGGGCTTGCGGGTGATGTAGACTGCTGGGAAGTCGTCGGACATCGTGATCTCGATGTAGGGGAAGGTCTTGTCGTCGCGCTGGCGCTCGTTGAACGGCGGCTGGATGTCCTTGATGAGCCGGTTTTCCTTGAGCAGGGCGTCGACCTCGGTCTCGCAGTCGAGAAAATCGACGTCGACGGTCAGGCCGATCATCCGGACGATCTCCGGCCCGCGGCTGCGCATCAGGTCGGCCGAGCTCTGGAAGTAGCTGCTCACGCGGCTGCGCAGATCCTTGGCTTTCCCGACATAGAGCACCCGCCCCTGGCCATCCTTGAACAGGTAGACGCCGGGCGCCTTGGGGAGTCGGCGAATCCTGGTGAGCAGCCCCTGCAGCGTGCCGGCGACCGGTTCCGGACCATTGCCGCTGTCCGGCTGCGGGATATCCGGCTGGTGATTCCGCTCGCTCATTTCAATTCATTATAGCAGGAGCGGTTCTTGATTGTGTCCGGCGCATCTCGGGCAAGGGGGGAATGGAACCACAAAGATACGCAACACGAAAGAGCACCATGATCTCAATCGTCTCTGTGCCCCCTGCGTTCTTTGTGGTTGATACTTGTTGATAGAGTCTCACATCAGTGACGTGCTGAAGTATCGTTCCGCCCGGTCGGGCAGGACGGTGGCGATGTTGCCTTTGTATCGCCGGGCCAGTTGCCTGGCCGCCCAGACGTTGGCCCCCGATGAGATGCCGGCCGGCAGGCCGCGGTCCCGCCCGAGCTGCCGGGTCGTTTCGATTGCGTCCTCGTCGGCCATCCGGCGGACGGCGTCGACGGCCCCGCCGATGCTGAGCGTGGCCGGCGTGAGCACCAGGTCGGCGCCGAGGGCCTTGATGAGCCGCTTGCGCTCGACGCTCATGTTCTCGGGCATCACGATGCGGACCTTGTAGCCCATGAGCCGTCCAGCCAGGGCGATGCCGATGCCGGTGTTGCCCGAGGTCGGCTCGACGATGATCGAGTCGGGTTTCAGCTTGCCGTCGCGTTTGGCCCCTTCGAGCATGGCCCGGGCAACGCGATCCTTGATCGAGCCGCCGGGGTTGAGGAACTCGGCCTTGGCGTAGATGTTCTTGCCCCGCAGGCAGGGGTCTCAGGACGCACTCTAGCAGTCATGGATCGACACCTCTTCTGCTTATGGCGGGCGGAATTGCCGTCGGTGTTTTATGGCTTGGCCGGCGGCAAGTCCAGGAACATCGCGAGATTGCAGCGGGCCGACATGTGATCGGGCTCGAACGGGCGGAAACCGAACGCTTGATACAGGGCGATTGCTTCCTTGAGAACGGCCGCGGTTTCCAGTTCCATACGGCGAAAGCCCAGCGCGGGCGCCTGCTGCAAAACCCGGCGCATGATGGTATTGCCCAGCCCCCGGCCGCGGCAGTCTCGGCGGAGGTACATCTTGCGCAGCTCGCAGACGCCCTCGCGCAACGGGTAGAGCCCGTACGAGCCGATGACTTGCCCACCTGCGTCGACGATCACCTCGAAGCAGCCGCCATGGGCCGCGTAGCTGCCCTCGATGTCGGAGAGGTCTCGATCCGTGCACGCCGGGTCCGCGCCCAGGCCGTACTCCGACAACACGCTGAAGACCAGCGATCGAACAGCCTCGGCATCGGCGTTAGTCGCGGGCCTGAATCGACAGTCTGTGACGCTTATTGCGGTGTTGATGTCCTCCGGCCCGCCCGGTTGACCACACGCCCGCGCGTTTTCTTTCGAGTCATCCTTCATCCGAGAGCCGCCTCGTATATGGCCAATACCTTCTCGTGTGCAACCGCCGCCAGGGGGGTTATACACCGGACGGAATACGAACCCGCCGCCCGGCGCGAGGATATAGATGCTTCGGCGGACATGGTCGTGGATCTGCTTTCTACGCGGCGATCCATTTGTTCAGTTGAGCCAGGGGCCAGGTATTGATGATCCGCTCCGCTGATGCCCAGCCGCGACGGGCGGTGGTCACGCCGAAACGGATCTGCTCGAGCTGGTCGGTTGCGTGGGCGTCGGTGCTGATGGCCAGAAAGCAGCCGGCCTCCAGCGCCTGCCTGACGTGTACATCCTTGAGGTCCAGCCGTTGCCAGGAGGCATTGATCTCCAGCACGGTGCCGGTCCGGGCGGCGGCCTCGAACACCGCTTCCCAGTCCAGATCCATCGCGTCCCGCTTGCCCAGCAACCGGCCCGACGGATGTCCGATCGCGTGAACGTGCGGGTTTTCCATCGCCGCGATCGTCCGGGCCGTCACCTTGCCGCAGTCCTGGCCCTGGGCCGAGTGCACGCTGGCCACCACCCAGTCCAGCTCGGCCAACACCTTGTCGGGGTAGTCCAGCGAACCGTCGGACAGGATGTCCACCTCGATGCCGGTCAGCAATGTGATGCCTTTGAGCTTCTCGTTTGCCGCCCGGATTATCTCCGTATGCCGGCGCAACTTGTCGATCGACAGACCGTTGGCGATGACCGAGCTTCGCGAATGGTCGGTGATGGCCAGATAACTGTAGCCGCGCTGTTTGGCGGCGGCGGCCATCTGCTCGATCGTGCTTCGCCCGTCGCTGGCGGTTGTGTGCACATGCAAGTCGCCGCGGATGTCCTCGAGCGTCACGAGCACCGGTAGTTTCTTCGCTCCGTCGATCTCGCCGCGGTCCTCGCGAAGCTCGGGCGGGATCAGCGGCAGACCGAGTTTCTTGTAGATGCCCGCCTCGTCCTTGCCGGCCAGCATCTTTTCCCCGTCGAACAGGCCGTACTCATTCAGCTTCCAGCCCTTTTTAACCGCGATCTCGCGCAGTCGGACATTGTGTTCTTTCGAGCCGGTGAAGTACTGGAGGGCGGCCCCGAACGACTCGCCCGGCACCACCCGCAGGTCCACCTGGATCTCGCCGCCGTCGGGATTGAAAACCGTGATCGCGCCCTTCGTGTCGCCGGCGGCAAGGACTTTCTTTGCGAGGGGCAGTTGCGTGAACGCCCGGACGACGGCCGATCCGTCCCCGGCTTCGCAGAGCAGATCGAGGTCGCCCACAGTCTCGCGGCCACGGCGCAGCGAGCCCGCTGCTTCGACGCGCTTGGCACCCGGCAGCCCGGCCACGTCTCGCAGCAGTTTTTCCGCGATCTCGCAAGCGATGCCCAGAGGCGTCCGCCCGGCGGCGCCGGCCAGGAACTCGATTCCCTCCACAATCTTCTCGACGCTCCTGGCCCCGAAGCCCGGCAGCTTTTCGACCTTGCCCGCCGCGATGGCCGACCGGAGATGATCGACCGACTCGACTTTCAACTGGTGGAACAGGACGGCCACCTTTTTAGGCCCCAGGCCCGGGATCTGCAGCAGATCGAGCAGCCCCTCGGGCAGTTTTGACCGCAGTTCCTGGTGCACCGCGATCCTGCCGTCGGCCAGGTACTGGTGGATCTTCTCAGCCGTGCCTTTGCCGATCCCGGAGATCTTGGTGAGTTCGTTTCGCGCGGCCACCGCCGTGATGTCCTCGGTCAGGTCGCCGACCACCCGCGCCACCTTGCGGTACGCGTTGACGCGAAATACGTCTTCGCCCTGGATTTCCAGGAGATCCGCGATTTCGTCGAAGATTCCGGCCAGTTCCTGGTTGATCATGCTCAGCGACTCGCATGAGGCTTCCTGGCGGTGTCTTGGACGGCCGTACGGAAAACCAGTCTTTTGACACTGCCACCGCTCACAAACTATTATAATCTCCGATGTTAGACCCGTCGCCGGGGCGTCGAGTTGTTGGGCTCGGCGGCGGAGGCATCGAACGGACGATTCATGCAACTGACCTTGGCGGATCTGGCCCGGTTCTGCAAATCGCAGGGGATTCCCTGCGAAGTGGACGGTGATGCGCAGGCGTCGGTTTCAACCGTCGCCACGCTCGAGGACGCCGGACCCGGGCAAGTCAGTTTTTTGTCGAATCCCAAGTATGAAAGCAGACTGTCCACCACGGAAGCGACGGCCGTCTTCGTCAAGCCCGATGTGACGCCCCCGCGTCCCATGAACCTGCTGCGTACGCCCGAGCCCTACGCGGCGGTCACTGCGGCCATCGTACGGCTGCACGGTTATCGCCGGCACCCGCGGTGGGGCGTCTCCGAACGGGCTTACATCGCGCCCGGCACGACCATCGGCGTCGACGCCAATGTCGGCCCGAACGTCTACATTGATGAGGACGTGTGTATCGGCGATCGCGCGGTGATCTACCCGGGTGTGTACATCGCCCGTGGATGCCGCATCGGTAATAACGTGACGCTGTTCCCCAACGTCGTTCTCTACGAGCAGTGCGTACTCGGCGACCGGGTCACGATCCATGTCGGGACGGTCATCGGCGAGGACGGGCTCGGGTATGCCCCGGTCGGCGAGAAGTGGGTCAAAATCCCGCAGATCGGAAACGCGGTCATCGGCGACGATGTCGAGATCGGCGCGAACTGCACCATCGACCGTGCAACACTGGGCAGCACGATCATCGGCAGCGGCACCAAGTTCAGCGACCTGATCGCCATCGGTCACGGCACGCGGATCGGCGAGAACTGCATGTTTGTTGCCCAAGTCGGCATCGCCGGCTCGGTGCAGGTCGGTCGGCACGTGACCATGGCCGGCCAGGCCGGCGTCGTCGGGCACATCACCATCGGCGACAACGCGATCGTGGGCGCCAAGGCCGGCGTGACCAACAACATCGAGCCCGGGGTCACCGTCCTGGGCCAGCCCGCCATCCCCATCAACGAGTGCAAACGCCAGCTCGCCGTCACCCAACGCCTGCCGCAGATGAAGAACGAGATCAAGCACCTGCGGGCCGACCTCGACAGGCTCCGCAAACAGATCGAAGGTAAATGACATCTCGTGTCGTTTGCTGAAATTGGATCACGGAGTGGTGAGTTTTCTCAAATGGGTCGGGCACCGGACAACCCGTTGGGCATCATCGCCGGGGCCGGTCGCTTTCCGTTCCTCGTGGCCGAGGGTGCCAGAAGAACAGGGCGCCCTGTCGTGGCCGTCGGGCTGCGGGGCCTGGCCAGCCCCGAGTTGTGCCGGGCCGTCGACCGGTTCCACTGGTCCGGCATCGTGCGGCTTGGTTCGTGGATTCGTCTTTTTCGCCGGGCCGGCGTGCGCGAGGCGATCATGGCCGGCTCGGTCCGAAAGTCGGACATGTACGGGCGGCTCCGGTTGCTGCGGTTCCTGCCCGACTGGACCAGTTTTCGCCTGTGGTTCTTCGAGGTCTCCGACCGTCGCAACGACACCATCCTCCGGGCGGTCGCCGACCGAATGCAGCGGGAGGGCATCGTCTTGACCAACTCCGTGCAATACTGCCAGGACCACCTGCCCGGGCCGGGCGTGCTGACCAGTCGGCAGCCGTCGCCCGACCAGATCAAGGACATCGCTTTCGGATGGCCGCTGGCCAAGGAGATGGGCCGGCTCGACATCGGCCAGTCGATCGCGGTCAAGGAGCAGGAGGTCATCGCCGTCGAAGCCATCGAGGGAACCGACCGCATGATCGAACGCGCCGGCCAGCTTTGCCGGCACGGCGGGTGGATGCTCATCAAGGTTGCCAAGCCGAGTCAGGATTTGCGCTTCGATGTGCCGACCGTCGGGCCGGACACCATCGAGAACCTCGCCCGCCACGGCGGCGCGGCCCTGGTTTTCGAGGCGGGCAAGACGCTGGTGATCGACCGCGACAAGCTGGCCAAGGCCGCCGATCGGGCCGGCATCGTCGTGGTCGCTCACGAAACTTGAAATGAGACGGCCGGCCGCTATGGTGAAGACGAAGGTGGCTGAAGAGGCCGGGAGTCCTTGCGGATGATCGCGGGGAGAGCCGCTATTCTCAGCCGGATCGGCACCTCGCGAGTCATGAAACGAAGACTCCCGAACCCCCTTGCGGAAGCCTTTCAGTTCCGAGGGCAGTGATGACCAAGCCGCAGCTTACTGAAGAGGAAATCACCTCTGCTGAAAACATCTTCCAGGAGTTCCTGCGCGAGCGCGGCCTGAAGTTCACCCGCGAGCGGCACACGCTGCTTCACGAGGTGCTCTCGAACCCGGACCACTTCGAGGCCGAGCAACTCCTGGTGAACCTCCGCCAGTCCGGCAAGCGCGTGGCCAAGGCGACGATCTACCGTACGCTGCCGCTGCTGGTTGCCTGCGGCATCCTCCGGCAGGTGCAGTTCGGCGACAAGCTCACCCACTATGAGCACACGTTCGGGCAGACGCCCCACGACCACATGATCTGCCGTCGATGCCGCCGCGTCACCGAGTTCGACAGCAAGGAGGTCGTGCAGCTTCGCACCGCCCTGGCCGCCCGCCACGGCTTCCGGGCCCTGTCCCACCGTCTGCAGATTTTCGGCCTGTGCGCGGAATGCGTCGAGACGCGCCTCGGATCGGACGGCGAGTGCGCAAGCTGAATCGTGCCTGATGAGCCGGTGGTTATTCCGAACCACGGCCATAAGGAATGACGGTTCGAGCCCGGGCGAAGTGTGCGCGATCAACACAAGGCCGCGTAGATCAGCACCGTCAGGACGATGATCTTGACCTTCCGGGCGAAGAAATCGTAAGCCACGACCGCAAGGACCGACATCCTTCCCCACCTCCGTCAACAGATTATTCCCCTCGCTCGTAAACCAGGCAAGCACCGTTCCGCGCGATGCTCCGAACAACGGAAGCCCGCGGAAACCCTTGTGCGGACGCATGTGGCGGCAGTCCATGCCGGGATGTCAGGCTGGGGAAACCTTGACGATTGTGCGGGGAGTCGTTCGGCGATCAGGTGACGATTCACAATCGCATCAGGCAAGTGACGGTAAAATCCAGGGTTGCGTTCCACCGCTCGATCGGGGCGGTTCGTCCTGGAATGACGTGTCGGCACGACACGGGCGCCCGGCCTTCGAGCCATTACGGAGGCCCGCACGATCGATCCCCCGGGAAGGCTCTGCGGTGTTCACGGCCGATAACTCGATCCGTCGTGCTCTGCGTACGGATCGTTCTGTTGCCGGCGTGGCCGACCGGTTTTCGAAACCCGCCGGGAATTCATGCGACAGTCATAGCCGCACGCGGACCTTCAACCGCGTGAGTACTTCCGTGAGCAGCACGCCGAGCACGACGGTCACACCGAGGGTGCGGGCGATGCCCGGCCAGCCGACGTTGAGATGATCGTTCAGCCAAACGATGCCCAGGACGATACTCAGGGGGTGAATCAGATAGTGCAGAAAGTACGCAACCAACGGGTTTCGGCCGGCCGGCAGCGCGAACCACGTCCAGCGGCGCCGGCCTCTCGCGTCGATGAGCCAGTATAGCAGGACGTAGGACACACAGCAGATCGTCACGCTGTAGAAAATCCACGACGGGGTGGTCCGCGGTTTCGACAGGCCGTAGATCGGCTGAAGCATCAGGCCGGCCAGAAACGCGATCATCCCCATGGCCAGTATCCACCGGATTCGCCGACCATGCGACCGCGCCGGCGAGTCGTCCGCGAACAGCATACCCACCAGCACCCCCGCGACAGCGATCGCACCATTCGCCCCGATCAGGCTGCCGAGCGAGATGTACCGGTCGATTACGGTCAGGACGTACACCCGGTTCAAAGCCCCGCCTTTGTCGGCCATCCACAGCAGAACGAGCAATCCCACGCACGCGGCCACGCCGGCCATCTGCCTTCGGAACACGACGTAGACAAGCGAGGCCACCAGGTACGTCCAGCCGATCGTCCCTACCACGTGCCAGGCGCGGTGGTTGAACGCCAGCAGCCGGTCGTTGTCTTGCCGGTGGTAGATCACCGCCAGCCAGATCAGCACGCCCAGGCCGGCAACACGCATCGCCACGAACAGCCCTCGCCGCCAGCCGGCCGCTTTCGGGTAACTGTTCCACACCATCGTCAGGCTCAGGAGCATCAGTACCGACCACGTCGCATGGCTCACAACCTCCGGGCAGACGTTCTTGGATCGCATGTTCCCGATATAGACGCCCATGATCATCAGGCCGGCCGCGCGGATCACGACATGCAGCAGAAACCCGGCGACGGTCTCGCCGCGCTGTTGCCGGGCGCGATGGGCCAGCGGGATGGCCGCCCCCACGATGAACAGGAACGCCGGCGCGATCACGTCCACGAAGGTGATATGGTCGACTTTGTCAGCGGGGATTGTCGGGATCGCGTAGACCGCGTGCTTCAACCAGTTGGGCACCTCCCGGATGCCGGCCATATCCAGGTTATTGGCGAAGATCATGACCAGCATGGTCAGGCCGCGAAACACGTCGATGGACAGGACCCGCTCGGTCGTCGAAGAAAAATCGACCTGTGAAGGTTGGTCGCTCACGCCGGCTTTGCCTGAAACGGCCCATGCGGAGATCGGCAACGTTCCGCTGCCTGATTGGTCTCTCCCTCGTGAAGCCTAAAGGCAGCCGGGTGATCTTTCAATCGCCAGGAAAGATGCCGGGCAGGCGGTCAGAGGATATAATCCTTATCTCGTTTCGGGGATTACTGATGATGAAGAACCTGGGTATCATTCTTACGGCGGTCGGTTGCTGTCACGGCATATGGCTCTCGGCTGCGGTTTCAGCGGAGCGGCTTTCCGTCGCGACCTTCCAGGTGGACGTGACGCCGCCGATCGGCTCGCCACTCTGCCACGGCAGCAGAAAACCCGCGGCCAGAATCGCCGATCCGCTCCAGGCCCGCGGGATTGTGTTGATCGGTGCCGACGAACCCATTGTGCTGTGCGCCGTCGACTGGGTCGGCATCGGCAATGAGGGCAACCGCGTTTGGCGCGAGTCGCTGGCCCAGGCCGTCGGCACAACACCTGACCGTATTGCGGTCCACACTGTCCACCAGCACGACGCACCGGCCTGTGATTTCTCGGTTGAAGCCCTGTTGGCTGAGCACGACTTGGGCGGCCAGGTCTTCAACGTCGCATTCGCCCGCGAGGCCATCGCGCGGACGGCCGCCGCCGCCCGCCGGTCGCTCGAATCAGCGGTTCGGATCGCGCACGTCGGCATCGGCCAGGCCGACGTTGATCGCGTTGCCTCCACCCGCCGGGTTCTCGGGCCCGACAGCAAGGTCAAGTATGTGCGTTATGCGACGAGCACCCGGCCGGAGGCGGCCGAAGACCCGGAAGGAACCATCGACCCCGTGCTCCGCCAGGTCAGCTTGTGGGATGGCGAGCGGGCCGTCGTAGTGCTGACTTACTATGCCTGCCACCCGGTGACGGTTTACGGCCAGGGTGCGGTCAGCGCGGACATCGCCGGCCTGGCCCGCGGCTTGCGGGACTTCTACGCGCCGGACGTCTTGCACATCTACTTTGCGGGCGCCGGCGGCGACCTGACCTGCGGCAAGTACAACCAGGGCCGGCCGCAACAGCGGCTGGAACTGGCTGGCCGGCTCGCCGACGCGATGGAACAGGCATTCAAGAGCGTTCGCAAGCATCCGGTCACCACGGCCGACGTCGAATGGCGAGTACGACCGACGACGTTGCCCCTGCGCAAGGGGCTGGAAGAGGCCGACCAGATGCAGGTTCTCCGCGATCCGGCCGGCACCTACGTCGACCGCCTGCGAGCGGCCCGGAACCTCGTCTGGATACGGCGACATCTCAACGATGATGCCGCGATCGATTTCACCTGCCTGCGGATCGGGCCGGCATGGATCGTGCACCTGCCGGGCGAATCCTTTGTCGAGTACCAGCTTGCCGCGGTCGGGATGCGCCCCGACGATCTCGTCTGCGTGGCCGCCTACGGCGAGTATGGCACGGGGTACATCGGAACCGCGGCCGCCTACGATCAGGGCGGCTACGAGGTCGGCCCCGTCTCCCGCGTCGGGCCGGACGCCGATCCGGTCATGTTGGCGGCCATCCGCGAGTTGTTGAAATGATCGGCGTCCGGGAGTGCTTCATGGTGATTCGTCGTAGTTTCATCGGGACGGTGCTGGCCGGGGTGCTGTTCGCCGCCCCGGGCTGCATCCTCGGCAATCGGCCCAACCTGGTGCGGGTCGGCTCGCGCGACGACCAGGTCACCTTTTACCTTGATGGAGCCGGCAACTACGGCTTCGGAAAGGAAACCGTCCCCCTCGGCCTGGCCGACGGCGGGTACCAGGGGCACTTCCAGCACTACATCTGGACCACCTACCTCGGCATCGTGATGGACCAGATCTCCGTCAGCCACAACCGCCGCGAGGGCCGCCGGCTGGCCGGTAGAATCCAGAAGTTTCTCGACGATCATCCGGACAGCGAGGTCAATCTCATCGGCCTGAGTGCCGGAACCGGCGTGATTGTCTTCGCCCTGGAAGCCCTGGAGCCGAAGTACAAGGTTCAGAACGTGGTCATGCTCAGCTCGAGCCTCTCCTGCGATTATGATCTGACCGTCGCCCTTCGGCATGTGGATGGTGGTATATACTTTCTGTGGTCGCCAGACGATCCGATCCTCCGCGGCGTCGTGCCGATCGTCGGGACCGTGGACCGCTCGTCGAGGGATATCGCCCCGGCCGGCACCTGGGGCGTCCGCCTGCCTTTCGGGGCCTCCAAGGCCACCCGGCAACTCTACGGCGACAAGGTCCACAACATCCGCTGGTATACCGAGCCTCTGATCGGCCCGGTCAAGCTCCGCCACGCCGGCAGCGTCAGCCGACCGGTTATCCGCGACCTCGTCGCTCCGATCCTCGTGCACCAATCGCGCTTCGTCCGCAAGCCTGAGCCCGAGCCCGAGCCCGATCATGAGTTGTCTGGCCCCACGCGAAACTCGGGCTCGGTTGAGACACCTTCTCACTTGATTTCGCCGAAACCGGCGACTCCACCAGCCACTCAGCCGTCCGCGGCCGACAGGCCAGGCGCCCAACGCTCGTCAGCCAACCCCTCGGCGCTCATAACGGTCGGTACGCCGACGAAGGAGCCCGACAGGTCGATCGCGTCGCCCCGACCGGCCCCGACAAGGCCCGTCAGTCCATGAGTCGGCGTTCGCGATCCCGGAGACCCCGTCCCGTTAGCCCGCCGTGTGTTCACGGCGGGCCGACGCACGCGAATGGCGGCGCACCGCTGTGCGGTCCGCGCCGCATGAGGTCAAGGGCAGGGTGAACTCGGCTCGACTGCCTTTGACAAGCCCTAAAGGCATTGTGGATCGAGGATTGGTTCCAGGAGAAAGACATGGCCAGGCGCAAGACCCGCCGAAAGCGGGATATCGAAAAGTCCTATTCGCTCGGGCAGTTCGCCGCCAAGCTCCGCCGCTGGGCCGACTGCATCGAGAAGGAGAAACCTTTCCGCATCCAGGTCGCCGGCCAGCGTGTCAGCGTCCCATCGGACGCGGTCATCTCCATCGAGCACGAACGAGAGGAAGGCCGGGAAGAAATCGAGTTCCAGGTCAAGTGGCATACGTAGCCGGACGGGCGCGGGCATCGCTCGCAGGGTTCTGCCCGCCGTCGGAACTCATTTTCTTCATTCCACCGCCATCGCCAGCAACTCGGCCATGTGCAGCGGCTCGGCCGTCGTCAGGTGTGTGATCTGGTGTCGGCAGCTTGTGCCCGACGCGATCAGGTGCGTATCGGCCGGCAGGCCGTTGATCTGATCCACCAGCGGCTGGGCCACCGCCTTGGACAACTCGTATTTGCTTTTGAGCATCCCGAACGCACCGGCCATCCCGCAGCAGCCGGTGTTGAGCACCTTCCCCGACGCGCCGGGGATCGTCTCCACCAGCTTCGGCATGATCGACGTGTCGGTGAGGGCCTTGGTGTGGCAGTGGTTGTGGATGGCCGCCTTGAGCGAGCCCCGGCGGAACGGGATCGCGCCCGGCTCGCGCTGCAGCAATTCATACACGAACTGCTCGAACTGCGCGCACCGCGCCGCGACCTTTTCCGCACCGGCGATCCGCAGGTTCTTGTAGTCGTCGATGAACATCGAGTAGCACGATGGTTCCAGGAAAATGATCGGCTCGTCGCCGCCCTGGCCGTTGAAGTGGCCGACGTTGTGTTGGCCGAGCTTCCGCACGAGGTCGAGCACTCCTCGGCTCGCCGCCGGCCGGCCGCAGCACTTGCGGCCTGTGGGCAGCACGACCTCGAACCCGGCTGATTCGAGCACCCTCACCGCCGCCTTGCCGATGTTCGGCTCGTTGTAGCGCACCCACGTATCGTCGAACAGGATCACCCGGCCGCGCGTGGCCCGGGTCGTGCTTGTTCGCTTTGCGAACCAGCGATCGAACCGCTCGCGGGCGTACGGCGGCATCGGCCTTTCCGGCGTGAAGCCCAGTGTCTTGGAAATCACCCATCGCGTGAGCTTCAGCCGCAGCGCCGCGTTGGTGATCGGAGCGAGCGGCCCGGCGTTGAGCCGCCCGAGCAGGTCGGCGTTGGCGATCATACGGTCCAGCAGCGGCAGCCCGCGCTTGCGGTGCCTGGCATGGTTCAGATCCGCCTTGAGCTGCGCCAGATCGACGTTCGACGGGCACTCGGTCTTGCACGCCTTGCACGACAGGCAGTTGTCCAGCGCCGCCGCCAGTTCTTCCGAGAGCAGCGGGTCGCTCCCGCCGAGTCGGCCTTCCATCGCCGCCCGGATCGTGTTGGCCCGCCCGCGGGTGGACATGATCTCTTCGCCGGTGGCCACGTACGTCGGGCACATCGTCGGCGCGTCCTTCCGGCAGCCGCCGCAGCCGTTGCACTGCTCGAGGTTCCCGACGAACGAGCCGTCCTTCTCGACGTACCCGAGCACCGGAACGAAAGGCAGCCGGATCTCGTGCCCCGCGCCCTGACGCAGGTGGGTGTCCAGCCTGTAATGCCCGTTCGGGATGACCTTGCCGGGGTTGAGCAGGTTGTTGGGATCGAACAGCGACTTGATCTCGCGCGTGGCCTGCATCAGCTCCGGCCCGATCTGTTCCTCCATGAATTCAGTTCGGGTGATGCCTACTCCGTGCTCGCCCGCGAACGATCCCTTGAACTCCCGGCACAGCGCCGACAGGTCCTGCATCACCGCCCGGTAGCGGGTGATATCCTCGGCTGTGTGCAGGTCGAGCTTGGGCCGGACGTGCAGCAGGCCCGCGCCGGCGTGACCGTAGTATGAAGCCTCCAGATTCTGGTTTCTGATGATCCTGGCCAGGCCGTCGACGTATCGCGGCAGAAGTTCCGGACGAACGCACACATCTTCAAGCCCCGGCGTCGGTTTGGCCGCGCCCTTGCAGCCGGTCAGCAACGTCAGGCCGCTCTTACGCAGCGCCCAGACGAGCTCCTGTTCCCTCGGGTCGAGGCAGATCAGCTTGCGCAGGCCGACGTCGCGCTTGGCCAGCGCCGCCAGCTTGTCTTCGCAATCGTCGAAGAACTCGACGATCAGAAACGCCTCGCACGGCTCCTCATCCAGCCGCATCAGCGACCGGGCGGCCTGGAACGCGAGTTGGCCCCGGGTCTGGTCGAACAGCGGCCGATCCACATGCTCGATGGCCGCCGGATTCAAGTTCCGGAACTCCACCGTTGCCTGCATGGCGTCCGCCACCGACGCGAAAAACACGATGCCGATGCCGCGTTTCTTCGGGAGAGGGACGATGTTGAGCACCGCCGAGCTGATCCCGGCCAGCGTACCCTCGCTGCCGCCGATGATCCGGCTGAGATCGCCCCTGCGCCGCAGATAGAAGTCCAGCCCATAGCCCGGCCAGCGCTTGTGCAAGCCTTCGGGCAGCCGGACGCGGATCTCATCCTTGCATCGCTCGATGATCGCGTCGATCGCCGCACGCTTGTCGGCCAGCCCGTCACGGCCATTGCCTACTGTCGCGATGATCCCGTCGGCCAGCACCACCTCCAGCGCCGCGACGTGATCGACCGTCGTGCCGTAGAGGGGCGATCGGGCCCCGGAGGAGTTGTTGGCGATCATCCCGCCGAGTGTCGCCCGAGAGCTTGTCGCCACGTCCGGGCCGAACCAGTACCCCTGCGGGCGGAGGAACGCGTTGAGCTGGTCGAGGACCACGCCCGCGCCGACGCGCACGGTCCTGGCTTGCAGATGCAGCTCATGGATCCGCCGGGTGTGGCGGGCCATATCGAGTATCAGCCCCTCGCCGACCGCTCCGCCGGCAAGCCCCGTCCCCGCGCCCCGCGGCACGACCGGCACGCCTATGTCGGCGGCCGCGCGGATGACCTCGGCGGCCTCCTCGGCGTTTTTCGGAAAGGCCACGCCGAGCGGTTTGATCTGGTAGATCGACCCGTCGGTAGAGTACAGCATCCGGGTCAGATCATCGAAGCGCAACTCGCAGTTTGTGCTCCGCTTAAGCGACTCGATCCGATGGGTACTCATGCGATCAATTATAGAAAAACTCGCCGTGACCGTCACGAAGACCATTTCAGCGAAAAGCCCCGGCCGGGCTTGACCGGGGCTTGGATCGTTTTTCAAAATGCGGCTTTGTCAGGCGAGTCGAAGCTCGCGCGTCTTCGGATCGAACGTGACCTTCCGGTTCACATTCCACGACAGGTCGCCCATGACCACCGCGATGCCGTGCTTGTAGCCCAGCTCGATGTCCGCGTTCGGTTTGGCGCCGGTGCGGATGCAATCGAGCCAGTTCTTGACGTGCAGCTCGAGCGGCGACGGCGGGTCGGACTCCAGCAGCTTCTGCGGCTCGTACTCCTTCTTGACTCCTTCTGCCGACATCACCGGGTTGCCCGGGCT
>DATIKE010000229.1:0-3792 GCA_035477895.1 Phycisphaerae bacterium | reverse complement strand
GATCGGGTTCACCCAACGGTTCATCGACTGCCTGGACGATCCGCGGAACCCCGATCAGATCGATCACCCGCTGGACGAGATGGTCCGCCAGCGGGTCTACGGCTCGAGGAAACACGCGAATCGCAGCGGTTATTCACCTGAAAAACGGGGCCGGTGCGCGCCGAGGTCGCCCTCTCGCCCCCAAGACGCGAGTCCGGCACGCCGGGAACGCGCCCAAGGTCGCTCAAAAGCCGCCCGGGGTGAGCGAAAGCACGCGCCGGCTACCTACTACTACCGGCAATGAATAATCCGGGTTGGTGGTCCCCGCGATTTATCTCATCATCGAGGACGTCCGGCGTGTGGCGGCCCGCGTCTGGTATGGCTCCGTGCCCCCCGCGACGGCTTCATCGCCGGGTGGTTGATGTCAGCAGTTCCCAGCCAGGGGGCTCCGGCAGCGAGGTTTCTCAGATCGACCGCTTCCACCAGCAGAGGATCAGCAGGGCCCAGAGCAACTCGGTGTGTTCCCCGTGCCGGCGCACATGCCGATCGTACAGGTCGGTTGCGGCCGCGGGGTCCAGGCCCAGGTCGCTCAGCGCGTCCGGCGTGACCGTATCCAGGAACATCGGCCGCAATTCGCGGCGAAGGAACTCGCCGACCGGCACCTCGAAGCCCATCTTGCGTCGAGACAGGATCGGTTTGGGCAGAACATCCCGGAAGGCATCGCGAAGAATTCGTTTGGTGGTCGTGCCCGAGATCTTGTACTCGGTCGGCAGGGAGGTAACCAGGTTGACCACGTCCGCGGACAGCAGCGGCACGCGGACCTCAAGGGCAAAGGCCATGCCGGCCAGGTCGACCTTGTGCAGCATGTCGGCCGGCAGGGATAAGGCCAGATCGGCCAGTAGAATTCGGTCGAGGGCATCGCTCGGCCGGTGTTCTTCCCGCCAGTTGCCCGGGACCCGGCTGTAGAGGTCCTCGATCAGTGTGGTTGTGGCGTCGGCCTGCGGCCGGCCCAGCAGCCGGGCCGCCCAGGCTTCGTCCATCGTTCGGGCCCAGGCGAGGTGGCGGTCCAGCGGGTCGGCCCGATCGCCGCGCAACAGCTTGCGCATCCGGCGGAACCGATCCAGTAGCGGCGTGGTGCGGGCGGAGGGCACAAGGCTCAGGAGCGGTTCGATGAGGCCGCGGCGAATCACGGCCGGCAGGCGATGATAGCAATTCAGGTAATGATGTCCGAGGTAGCGCCAATACCCGCCGAACAATTCGTCGCCTCCGTCGCCGCTGAGTGCGACGGTGACGTGTCCGCGAGTGTGTCGGCTGACCACGGCGGTCGGCAGGAGCGAGCTGTCGGCGAATGGTTCGCCCAGGTGGTTCAGCATCGGTTCGACCGCGGCCAGCACGTCGGCGAACGTGAGCTTAAACGCCTGGTGCTCCGTCCGGAACCGGTCGGCCACGATTCGAGCGTATCGGGTCTCGTCGTAGCGCGGGTGATCGGCATACCCGATGCTGAAGGTCTTGACGGTTCCGCCCGCCCGGGCGAGGGCCGAGACGACCACCGCGGAGTCCATGCCGCCGGACAGGAAGGCACCGAGCGGCACGTCGGCGATCCGCTGGCGAACCACGGCCCGGTCGATGGTCGATCGCACTTGCCTGCGGGCTTCCTCGTAAGGAAGCGGCTGCCCCGGCGGCGAGGCCAGCCGGAAGAACCGCTCCGGTTCGCGCGGGCCGTTCGCGTCGAAATCCAGGCGGTGCCCGGGCGGCAGCTTGCGGATGGAGCGGCAGATCGTCCATGGGTGTGGAATGAAGCCCAGCAGCAGGTAGAGTCGCAAGGCCTCGTCGTCGATTTCCGTTGGCAACTCCTTGACGCAACGCATCGCCCGCATCTCGCTGGCGAAGATCAGCCGCTGGTCGTGGCATGAGTAATGGAGCGGCTTGATGCCAATCGGGTCGCGGGACAGGTGCCCGTGTTGCCGGTCGGTGTCCACGAAAGCCAGGGCCCACATGCCGTCGAAGCCCGCAAGGGCGTCCGGGCCTCGCTCCAGGCAGGCGTGAAGGACGGTTTCCGTGTCGCAATCCGTTCTCTGAGGCGTTTGAAGGCGGGCGCTGATTTCCCGGAAGTTATAGAGCTCGCCGTTGTAGGCGATGGCGCAGCGTCCCTGGCCGTCGACCATCGGCTGATGCCCGTGGGGTGTCGGGTCGAGCACCGCCAGCCGGGTGTGAACCAGGCCCACGCTGAAACCAGACGTCTCGTGGGTCCATATCCCGGCATCGTCCGGCCCGCGATGGGCCAGGGCTGCCTGCATGCGCTGCAGGGTGTCCCGATCGATCGGTCGTCCACGGAAGTCGATGATGCCGGCGATGCCGCACATGTGAACGACAATTCTTTCATTGTTCGCCGGCGACCGCAAGCCGCCCGGGTCCAAGGGGCGGAAGAGGGGTCGATTTCGTCGCGGTTTGTTTTTGACAGGCCGGGCGGGTGGCGTATTATACGCGGCGGCTTGGCTCTTCATGTCGGGCTGCTGGCGCGGTCGCCGATGTCCCTTGGGTGAGCAGGCATGCATCTGACAAACCATCGAATCCGGAGTCCGCAGTTGTCCGATGGGCCGCTGGCGGCACTGTTCCCGGCCCGTTTGGGCATCGTGCTGGTCGTGTTGTTGGCCGGTGAGGCGCCGCTGGGCGCTCAGCCGGCCGCCACCGGCCCGGCGGAGGTGCAGGCACCGGTGCCCGCGCCGCCGCCTCGCCCGGCTGCGGGGGCCGTCTCGCCGCTGGACGGCCTGCCGATCAGCGACCTGCGGATCGCCGGCCTCGAGCGGATCGACGAAGCCTACGTCCGCAATCAGATCCGCAGCCGTTCGGGTCAGGCCTACTCGGCGGATCAGATCCAGGGCGACGTCAGCCGGCTGCTTCGCACCGGCAGATTCCTCGACGTCAAGACCGAGACCGAGCTGGTTGACGGGCAGGTCCGGCTCACCTTCCGCGTGGTTGAGAAACCCGAGGTTGTTTCGGTCGAGTTTGTCGGTAACAAGGAGTTCAAGGCCAAGGACCTGATGGAATCGCTGGCCTTCGGCCCGGGCGACCCGCTGGACCTCTACGATATCCGGCGGGGGGCGGATGCCATCCAGCGCAAGTACAAGGAGAAGGGCTACGCCTACGTCGAGGTGACCTTCGACGAAGACCTGCTCAAGGCCGAGCGACAGGTGGTCTACACAATCGTCGAGAACCAGCGGGTGCAGATCCGCAAGGTCCGCTTCGAGGGCAACACCGCCTACGGCAAGCCGGAGCTCGAGGGTGAGATCGAGACCAAATCCTGGATTCCCATTTTCCGCGCCGGCGATTTCGACCCCGACCGTGCCCAGCGCGACGCCGCCCGCATTCAGCAGTACTACCGCGAGCGGGGCTACCTCGATGCCGAGGTGACTTACGTGCCGGAGTTCCGGGACGTCGCCCGGGAGAAGATGGAGGTCATCTTCCGGGTCAGCGAGGGCATCCGCTACAGCGTCCGGGAGATCCGCGTTCAGGGCAACCACGTGCTGTCGACGGACGAGATCTTGGGCGAGATGACGCTCAAGACGGGCGAGCCGTTCGTGGATTCCAGGCTGCGCTCCGGCGTCAAGGCGATCGAGACGCAATACGGATCTCAGGGGTACATCTATGCCCGGGCGGCTTCGAGCTGGATCTTTTCCGAGGAACCGGCCGAGATCATCCTGACGCTGTCGGTCACGGAAGGCGAGCAGTATCGTGTCGGCTGGATCGAGGTCAACGGCAACACCCGCACGCAGGAGAAATGCGTGCGCCGCGAGCTCAGGTTCCATCCGGAAG
>DATIKE010000228.1:0-6960 GCA_035477895.1 Phycisphaerae bacterium | reverse complement strand
GGGCCAGGAGCCCGGCGCGCAACTGTTGGCCGCCATGGTTCTCGGCCAGCGCAGTGCGGTCTCCCCGGAGGTCAACGATGCGTTCGTCGCGACCGGGACCATCCACTACCTGAGCGTCAGCGGAGCTCACGTGGCCATGCTGGCTTTCGTGGTATGGATCATCGGCCTGCTCGCCGGACTGACTCGCCGCAAGTGTGCCGTGGCGACAATGGTTGTCGTGACCGCCTATGCTCTACTGGCCGAGCCGAACGCTCCCGTTTGGCGGTCGGCGCTGCTCGGCAATCTTCTCTGCATCAGCATTCTCCTCCGGCGTCCCACGCGCTCGCTGAACTGGCTCGCCCTGGCCGCGATCATTCTGTTGGTCATTCAGCCGACACAGGTCTTCGAGCCCGGGTTTCAGCTTTCATTCCTGACGGTGATCGCCCTGCTGCATCTCCATCCCCCATTGAGGCAGAGCGTCCTGCGCGGGTGGAACCACCTGCTGGGCCGCGACGATCCCTTGTTGATGCCTGCCGTCCAGGACATGCTGAACCCGCCGGGGCAGACTCGTATGGTGCTGCGCGCCTTCGGACGCCTGCTGGCCGAGGCCGTGATCGTCAGCTTCGCCGCATGGCTCGGCAGCGTGTTGTTGGCGGCTCACCATTTTCACCGCGTGCCGTTGTGGGGCTGGCTGGATACCGTTGTGGCGCTGCCGCTGATCTGGCTTGCCCAGATCCTGGGTTTCGTCAAGCCGGTTCTCTCTTTGCTCGTGCCTCCGCTGGGTCACGTTTTTGGTCCTGCGCTGGCGGGGTTGGCCGACGGCCTCATAGCCGTCGTGGTGTTGTTGGCGAAAGTGCCCTGGTCCAGCGTGGTCACGCCGGCGGTTCCGGGTTGGCTGGTCGTGGCCGGTTTCGGCGTCCTTGGATTGTGGATCGTGGCCGAACGGATGCAGATCAGCCGGCACGTCGTGGCCATTGCTTTCCTGGCGTTTCTCGTTGTTGCAGCGTGGAGATTGGTTCCGCCGGGCCGAGGCGATTCTCTGCGTCTGCAGGTGCTGGCTATCGGGCACGGAGCCGCTCAGATAATGACGCTGCCCAACGGTAAGACAATGGTTGTGGACTGCGGTTCGCGGCCGCCGTTTGATCTGGAGCAGTGGACGGTCGGGCCGGCATTGGCCCGAAACACCATTGCCCGGATCGACGCCGCCATCGTCAGCCACGCTCACCTCGACCATTACAGCAGCATCCCGGACCTGGCTGAGCGCCGATCGGTCGGATGCCTGATGGTCTCACCGCACTTCTTGCGGAGAGCAAGCCAGCCGGGTGCGGCGGATCTTTTCCTGCGGGAAATGCGGGAACTGGATGTGCCTTTGCGCAGCCTTGCGGGGGGCGATCGGCTCACCGGAACCGGCGAGACCGTCATCGACGTGCTTTGGCCGCCGGCCGACCGAGACTTCGCCGAAACCAACGACGAGTCGATCGTGCTTCGGGTCACGTATGCGGGCTGGCGAATCCTGATCTGCGGCGACATCGGAGCGCAACCACAGGAGCACCTCCTGGCCTCGTTCGACGTGCGGGCCGACGTGCTCGTCCTGCCGCATCACGGCACCGTGGACGCCATGACCGATCGGTTCATCCGTGAGGTGAATCCGCGCGTGTGCATCCGCTCCAGCGGACAACGCGATGCCGGTCAGAGCGGTGGCGTCGCCGGCCTGATGAGCGGACGGCAATACTGCAGCACCGCCGATGTCGGCGCGGTCGACGTGCGGATCTCGGCGCAGCGGATACGTATTCTCCGCGGCCCGCACGAACAGCCGACATGTTCAATCAGCAGATAAAAAGGGGAACGCGGATTACTGCAGGCCCATGCCTTCCTTGGTGAAGACGGTGTCGGGCAGATTCTGGTTGATCTTGATGTTGGTGGTCTTGTACTCGCCGAGCAGCTTGACCTTGGCTTCGTCGGCATAGGCCAGGCACAAGGTGGGAACCATGAGCTGCCTGTCCAGGTGCAGCACCAGGACACGGTCCGGCCACAGGCCGTCCTCGCCGGTGTAGGGCAGATGACGCTCGAACACCAGCGTGTCCCGGCCGTCAACCTGGCTGGTGCCGGCGAACGTCAGACTCCCGACCTGTTGCTCCCTCGCGAGCTTGAAGTACTTGAGGGTCAGCACGAGCGAGTTTCGCAGGCCGAACTGGTCGATGGTCCGCCGGGACGACTTTTGGGCGTCGTCGCCGTGGATCGGCCGCATGACGTACGGCACGAACAGCTTGGCGATCGCGCCGGGTTCGACGATCGCATACTGCTGGCCTTGCTTGGTCCAGCGGTCGGCCACGTACAGCACGCGCAAGCACTTGTCGGCGTTCTGGACCCATGTCATCTGTACGCTGAACGGATGCTCGCGGAAGTTGACTTCCATCACCTGCCTGGCGGTCATCCGGCCGCAGACCAGTTCCTGTTTGGTGAAGGTGCAGGTGTAGTCCCGGACGCTGCGGTCGTAGCGGTCGAGGGCGGCTTCAAGGAAGCCCGTCGGATCGTGGGCCGCGAGTTGCTCGATGGTCATCGCGGGGGCTCTGGTGTCCGGCGAAACGGCGGCGATCGCCTCGTTGCCCGCCGGTTTAGCCAGCGCCACCGTCGGGGCGGCCGATGGATTCGCGTCCGTTCGGATCGCCAATGAGTGGTAGCACTGGGCGGCCAATCCGATCGCCAGCATACAACCGATCAGCAAGCGGACCCGGCGCTTCGTCAGATGTCGTTGAATCATCCTGAATCCCACGGCGGACCACAATGTGGGTGATCCGCGGCCTGGATATAGAGCCTCACCGTTGAGCGGCTACGCGCCCTGCGTCAATCCCTCACACCTTCAGGTTCTGAGTCGTTCTCTCCCGCGGATCGTTCTCGCTCCGCACGTGTTATTTATCGACACGCCGAAGACCGCCCCTTGATTCCGGATACCCCGATACCGCGCCGTTTTGGGGATCCGTAACCGCGCCCCGTGAGAAACGACTTTCATCATCGTTTGCTTTCACCCGGCCCAAGCCCGGCAAAAGTTGGGGCTATCCTAAGTTCCTTGTTCCCCGACGTCAACCACAACCGGGGGACCGGAAGTCCGTGGTTCGCCATTTTACTGTTCATGGCGGAAAAACTTCTGCTCCGCTGTTGCCCCACCTACTTCCAACCCTTGTACAGGCGTCATTTCCAGTGGTCGCAGGGCGGGTGACGGAAAAACGCCGGAATCAGCCGGTCGGCTGATTCCCGGGGATGCGGATGGAGCAAACAGTACCCTGGCCGAGGCTTGAGCAGAGGGTGACGTTCCCCCCGAGGCTGCGGACGATGCCATGGACGACCGCCAGACCCAGGCCGGGGTGGGCGGCGGTGCCGGGGGTCCCCTCGGACTTGGTGGTATAGAAAGGCTCGAAGGCGTGCCGCAGGTCCGCCTCGCTCATGCCGAAACCCGTGTCTGAGATTCGTAGAACCAGGTCGCCGCTTTCAGGCGGCACAGTCAGTTCGATGGTGAGCGTCCCGCCGCCGGGCATGGCCTCGCAGGCGTTGGCTGCCAGGTAGTCGAGGATCGTCTGCAGCCGCTTGGCGGATAATCGAGCGCTCGTCGGGGTGAGAATGGTTTCGAGTCGAATGTTGCACTGTCGCAGTCGCGGCTCCAACCGGGCGATGAATGCCCGGACGATGTTGGTGACTTCCTCCGTCTCGCTGTCCGTGCGTTCGCCTTCGGCAAAAGCCAGCAGGGCTGTTGTCAGTCTGCCGGCCCGCGTCAGCGAAGTGACCACGGAGCGAAGAGCGCGTGTCAGCACGGCGGGGTCGTCGCTCGTCTGGGCGAAATCCGCGGTGGTGACCAGCCCGCCGAGCAGGTTGTTGAAGTGGTGAGCGATCGCCCCGGCCATCGAACCCAGGGCGGTCATCTTGGAGGCGTCGGCCAAGGCCCGTTCGGTTTCGATCCGCCGCGTCACGTCACGGACACATACGGACACGCCGGCCGTGCGCCCGGCTTCGTCGATGATCGGCGAAAGGGAGACTGCCAGGAACATAGGTGTGCCTGCGGGGTCGCGGTGGGGAAACTCGAAGGCGTTGATCTCGCCCCGATCGGCGGTTCGATGGAGCAATCGTTTCGCGATTACCCGGCGATCGGCGGGCACGATCGAGATCAACGGCTCGCCGAGCATCGCTTCGGCGGAACTGCCGAAGAGCCGGCCGGCCGCCGCGTTCCAGAAGCGAATCCGCAGCTGCACGTCAGTGGCGATCAGGGCGACGCCGGCATGTTGGCAGAGATGTCGGAAGAATGCCTCGTCGGCGTGATCGGACATCTGGCGGTACCTCGACCGATGCGGGGTCAGGGCGTCGGCGTCTGCGGAACACTCAGGATCTTCGTGGTGATGAAGCACATTGACTCAAGTTTGCGGCCGTCGACCTCCTCGGTCAACAACAGTGCTCCGACCAGATGGGGCTGCTGTGTTACCCGTGACGGCCCGACGACCAGGAATTCATCGGCATTGACCCTGATGCGTGTGATCATTTCCCGCAGCGGGCGCGACGGTTGGCCTGAATTGGGGGCCTGAAGCGCGGCCGCCGCCATATTCGACTGTCCGGCGGTTCGAGGCAGCCGGATCTCCGGCATCAACTCGATCATCACGCTGTCGGGTCTTTCCGGTGGGATCCAGTATTCGATTCGCAGCACCGTCGTGCTCTGCGGGAAGAAGGCTCCGGGCATTGAGCCGTCCGAGCGGATCAGGAATACGGTCTGATCGCGCGGTTGAGGATTGATCTCGATGTTCAGCGGCACGCCGTTTTGCAGTACCTGCTCGTTGGTGATGACTTCGACCTTCTCGGCGTCCAAAGCGGCCTTGATCTGCGGCCAGGACGCGTGCTTGCCAACGCCGACCCGCAGGCCGTTGTTGCGGAGCATCATGCGGGTCTCGGCGGGCAGGACCTCTTCGTCGATCGGGTTCCATATCTTTTCGGAGTTGCTGAAAGTTCCGGGCGTCGCCAGCACCCGCAGGATGGCGAAATGGACCGTCTGGATGACGATCGGCCGAAGCGTCAGATCCGATAGAGGCGTGGGGGCATCCTGTGCGGGTGGGGCCGTGGTGGGTACGGGAACCGCCGGTTCGGTCGTTGGGGAGCCCAGTCGCCAGTTGGGCCAGTTGGTGTTCTGACAGCCGATCAGGCCCATCAACAGGACCGCGGAAAGCATGGCCGAGCGTCGGGAAGTCGACGCGTGTCGGACCTGGCGGCCCGGATGCTCAAGCTTTCGGAGGTTAGCTGACATAGGCGGGTTGTTGGCCCTGATGCCCCAGCTTCGCGGATCGCGGGGTGCGTGCCACGAAACAAGTGAATTCGATGGTATTCCGTCAGATGCGGGATGTCAAACGGCTCATGCGTCTCGGATTACCCCGGCTCCGGGGGATTGGCTTCACCGGGGGGCGGCGCGGTGGGGCTGACGGGTGGGGCGGCGCCGGCCTCGGCACGCATGCGGTTGTGGGCATGGACGGCCAGTGCGGAGCCGGCCAGCAAAGCGGCGCTGCCGAGCCACTGCATGGGCGTGAGCCGCTCGCCCAGCGTGGCCGCCGAGGCCGTCAGCGAGATCAGGGGTGTGGTCATCAGCACGAGATAGCTCACCGCGACACCCAATCGCTGCACCGCGATGTAGAAAAGCCCGTGTGCGAACGCGATTCCGACCAGTGCCGAGACGATCACCAGCACGAGGATTCCCGGCGACAGCCGCAGCAGGGCGGCAGGCTCACCAAGCGGCGCCATGCACAGCGAGCCGATCGACGTGTATATCGCCACCAGGCTGAACAGCACCAGCGGGTGCTTGTCGCGAAGGACGTATCGAACGGCCACTCCGTAGAAGGCCATGAACACGCCGCACAGGAAGATCGTCAGCACGCCGAACGGGGTTCCGCCGGTGCCGGTCAGCAGGCTGGGCAGGCTGAGCAGGACGAAGCCCAGGATCGCCATCGCCGCGCCCATCCAGAATCGCCTGTTGCGGGCCAGCGGCCGCTCGTCGGCGAACACCACGAACGCCACGATGATGCTCCAGACCGAGCAGAGCTGGAACAGGAACGCGGCCAGCGAGGCATCGAGGTAGTAGGGCGAGATTGCCCAGAAAGTCTGGCCGACCATGTTGATGGCCGCCGGCGCGAAGGCGACCAGCCACAGCGCCCGCACCTGACCGTTGCTCAGGCCCCATATCAGCCACGGCAGCCAGAATAGCGCCGCGATCGGATAGCGAATCGCGTTGGCGGTCAATCCGTCGGGGATGTACTCCGGCTGGGCGAGGAATTTGAGCATCGGTGGCACGCCGCCCCAGCAGAGCGTGGCTCCGATCAGGGAAAGCCATGCGACAGAAGGAACGCGTTGTGTGATGGCCGATACCCCCGGCAGTCGGCGGCGGCGAAACCCCCGACGAAAGCGAGAATGTGTACGACCGACCGGGCCGGCTGTCAATGGCGGCGTGCGGTGAACAGTACAGCGCAAGGTCGTCCTTTTGGGCAAGCTGATCCGTGTTTTCAGGGACGCCAGCGGAGGTCGCCCGGGGGCAAACCGGCCACTTTGCGCTGTACTGCTAAGAACCCTTCCGAGAGTGGCCTTCGGCCACAACCCAAACATGCGCGAATCGCGCGCCTGTCGCACGAGGCCTGTCGCACGAGTTGTACGGAGCCTGTTGCACGAGTTGTACGGAGCCTGTCGCACGAGTTGTACGGAGCCTGTTGCACGAGTTGTACGGAGCCTGTTGCACGAGTTGTACGGAGCCTGTTGCACGGAAGCGTTCGGAGTCCCGTAGGGACGACCGACAATAGCCCGGCGTTTCAACGCCGGGGAAAAGTACGCCGGGTTCATTTTCCACAGTCCCTACGGGACTGACCTTACTGAATACCATCTTCACGTGAGGTATCAATCGTCCCTACGGGACTTGATCTGTTCTCTAATCCTCTTTTTTTCCACCGTTGAAACGGCGGGCTATTATCA
>DATIKE010000227.1:0-5471 GCA_035477895.1 Phycisphaerae bacterium | reverse complement strand
TTGCTCTGACCTCGCCCACCTTGCCCACCTTGCCCGTGTCGCACCCCGGCTCTCGCAAAACCAGTCGCCATTATGTCCGGGACCGTCCGTTTGCATAGATCGCCCGGCCTGCCGCACTCGTTGCATGTTGGCTTGAGTGGGCCTAACATGCTGCCACCCGAATGATTCGACATGACGGGTAATTCCGCAAAGGAGCTTGGACAGACCGATTGCATCGACTCGTCGCTCCTCCGAAAAGCCACGAGCCCTGGCCCGCGGCTCTTTGGATCGCAATCGGTTGGCTTGAGAACGGAGGTATCAACATGTGTGCGATCCAGATCGGCCTGAACATGGAATTCGTGCGGCATCACGACCTGCCGTTTGTTGCCGGCGTCGAGAAGGCCGCCGGAATGGGCTACCGGTTCATCGAGCCCATGGTCCACTGGGGCCGCGAACTGATGAGCGAGGCGCTGTACTTTCACACCCAGTCGATGTTCGACGACCCCAGGGACGTCCGGGAGATCTGCCGCCGACACGACGTTCAGTGTTCGGCCATCAGCGCCCACTGCCCGCTGGGCCGACCCGACGTCAGCGTGCTTTATCTCACCTTCGCCATTCGCTATGCGGCCGAGCTCGGCACGTCCATCGTCAATACCGACGAGGGCGTCAAGGCCGAAGGAACCGATATCGAAACCGACCACATCCTCATGAAGTACACATTGACCAAGGCGGCCCGTTGCGCCGAGCATCGCGGCATAAGGATCGGTCTCGAACAGCACCAGCAGTACACCCGGACGCCCGAAGGCCTGGACCGCATCTTCAACCTGGTCAAGTCTCCGGCCATGGGCATCAACTTCGACACCGGCAACGCATATCTCTGCGGGCACGACCCCTACAAGTGGCTTGCCCACGTGGGCGACCGTCTGGTTCATGTGCACGCCAAGGACATCAGCATCCAGCAGAGCGATTCCGAGCGCGGAAAGGTCACCGGCACGCCGGTGGGTTGTGCCTGCGGAGAGGGAGTCATCGACTGGAAGGAGATTATCCGCATTATCCGCAAGCTCAACCGGCCGGTCTGCCTTAGTGTCGAATGCGGCACCATAGACCAGGCCGCCGCGAGCATCGATCACCTGAAGGCCCTGATCTGAGTCGAAGGGTACGCAGCTATTTTCGCGCGCGTAGGATCGGAGGCCGAGCTTCGTCGGCACGACAGCGCCGCTCGTCCGCTTCCCCGGCGAATTTGTGGCGGCCGGCGCCCCCGCGGGACACCGTCCCGCGCCCATAAGTCCTTGAAAAACATGATGCCGGCTTTGTAGATCCTTCTGGAACTTTCGAAGATGGGTTCTGGTGCCGATCCCGACACCGAGGGGGTTGCAGCCGGTCCGCGGCGACATCCCCGGCGTGTGACAGAATCGGCGGGCACGGTTGTTGTACGCCTCGCCCCCGGGGCATAGGATGTTCGGGCAGGTCACCGGCATCGGCCCGGAGGACCGCGTAACGGAGCCCCTATGACGCGCGACGAGCCGTTCCTGCCCCCCGTTCAGCCCCCCGGCCAGACCGGCCGGCGTCAGCCGCCCCGACTGGTCAGCATCGTCGTCCCCGTCTACAACGAGGCCCCCAACATCCAGCCGCTGGCCGAGGCCGTCGACCGGGCATTGGGACCGCAACCGTACGAGATCCTTTTCGTCGACGACGGCAGTATTGACAACACCTTTCGTGAAATCGACGCCCTGGCCGCCGAGGACCCGCGCGTCTGCGGCCTGGGCCTGTCCCGGAACTTCGGCCACCAGTTCGCCCTGGCCGCCGGCATGCTCGTCGCCCGCGGCGAGGTCGTGGTCACCATGGACGGCGATCTCCAGCATCCGCCGTCGCTACTGCCGACCCTGATCCAGCGATGGCAGGATGGTGCCAGCATCGTCCACACCCGGCGTACAGACACCGGCGACCTGCCGCCCTTCAAGCGTGTTACCTCTAAAGTGTTCTACCGTTTGTTCAGCCTGTTCTGCGGCGTGCCCCTGGACCCCGGAATGGCCGACTTCCGGCTGCTGGACCGGCACGTCGTCGACGAGATCAACCGCATGAAGGAGGGCCAACTCCTGCTGCGGGCCGTCGTCCGGTGGATGGGCTACCGCAGCGAGGTCGTCCCCTTCGTCGTCGGCAGACGCCACGCCGGCCGGTCCAAGTACACCCTCCGCCACATGTGGCGTCTGGCGGTCAATGGGATGCTCTCCTTCTCGACCATCCCGCTGCGCGTCGGCCTGGCGATCGGGGCCATCACCGCCCTGCTCAGTTTCATCGAACTCGCCTTTGTGGTCGTCTCCTGGCTCCGCGGCAACACCGTCCCCGGATGGGCGTCGACGATCGGCATCGTGGCCTTCCTGTTCGGCGTCCTCTTCATTCTGCTCGGCATCCAGGGCCAATACATCCTCCGCCTCTACGAACAAGCCCGGGCCCGCCCCACCTTCATCATCGAACGCATCGTCCGCCAGCAACCCCCGTGATGACCGAAACCGGCAGCCTGTTCGTGAGGCTGGGTCGCCCCGGGGGTTGCTCCTGAGCTTTACCCATAAGCCTGCCTGTGCGAGCCCGCCTGTCTGCGTGCCTGCCTGTGCCAGGGGCAGACAGGGCTGACGCGATGGGGTTCGATCGTACCCCAGGTTCCGTCCGCCATCGCCCGTGGCAGGCGTGGGCGGACTTCACCTGGGGCTGATGCTGCGCCGTCCCCTGCGTGGACTGATGGGCGGGCCAATGCAGCCCATGCGGCCCGCCGCCCCCACTGCGTGGACTGATGGGCGGGACGTGGCGGCCTGCCATGCCCATGCTTCGACTCAACGGGCTGGGACTCCAACAAGCAGGATGTGGGTAGAGCCAAGGTTTCAACGGTGGGAAAAGGAAGGGTTGGAAAACAGATCCAGTCCCGTAGGGACGCGATGATAATAGCCCACCGTTTCAACGGTGGGAAAAGGAGGATTAGAGAACAGAACAGATTCAGTCCCGTAGGGACGACTGATGCCTCACGTGAAGATGGTATTCAGTAAGGTCAGTCGTCCCTACGGGACTGTGGGAAATGAATCCGGCGTACTTTTCCCCGGCGTTGAAACGCCGGGCTATTATCGGTCGTCCCTGCGGGACTCCGAACGTCTCCGTGCAACAGGCCTGCGGGACTCCGAATGTTTCCGTGCAACAGGCCTCGTGCGACAGGCCTGCGTGGACTGATGGGCGGGACGTGGTGGCCTGCCATGCCCAGGCTTCGACTCAACGGGCTGGGACTCCAATAAGAGTGCGTCCTGAAACCCTGGAATCCGACCGGCTGGAACCGGCCCCACACGGGTTTTAGGACGCACAGTAAGCAGGATGTGGGTAGAGCCAAGGTTTCAACGGCGGGAAAAGGGAGGATTAGAGAATAGAAAAGATCCAGTCCCGTAGGGACGCGATGATAATAGCCCACCGTTTCAACGGTGGGAAAAGGGAGGATTAGAGAACAGAAAAGATTCAGTCCCGTAGGGACGACTGATGCCTCACGTGAAGATGGGATTCAGTAAGGTCAATCGTCCCTGCGGGACTGTGGAAAATGAATCCGGCGTACTGTTGCCCCGGCGTTGAAACGCCGGGCTATTATCGGTCGTCCCTGCGGGACTATGGGGTTAGATTCTGTAATACTCTATTCCCCAGCTTTGAAAACTGAGCTTTACCCATAAGCCTGCGGGGACTGATGGGCGGGCCAATGCAGCCCATGCGGTGGCCCATGCGGCCCGCCGTCCCCCGCGGGGACTGATGGGCGGGACGTGGTGGCCTGCCATGCCCATGCTTCGTCTCAACGGGCTGGGACTCCAACAAGCAGGATGTGGGTAAAGCCAAGGCACTGCTCGGGGCGATCCTCGTAGACGGAGCAGAGGTTCGATCCCCGTCAGGCCGGGCGGGTGGCCGCTCCCGCCAGTTTCTGACGGATCACCTCCAGGGCCTCCTCGATCTGCGGGTCGATGAGGATCTCGAACCGTTCGCCGGAAGCTTCACCCGCCTGCATGGTGGTGGAGACTGGGCGGGTGGCGGGCATCAGCGGCAGGAGCCCGTGCGGCATGGTGGCGGCGGGCCGCGTGGTGACGGGCATCGTGGCCGGGGATGCGGCGGGCCCGGGGCCGGTCGACGGCGCGGGCACGCCGGCCGGCTCGGTCGTCGGCACGACACTGCCGCCGGAATAGACGGCCAGCCAACTGTCGAGCATCTCCGCCCGCTGGTCCGGCGTCAGGTCCACGATGCGGTCGGGAGTGACGCCCCGGCCGTGAATCCGCGTGCCGCCGGGCAGGTAGTAGTACGCGGTGGTGAGTTTGATCCAGCCATTGTCGTTCTCGACCGGCAGGACCTCCTGGACGCTGCCCTTGCCGAACGTCTTCTCGCCCACGAGCACCGCCCGGTGATGGTCGCGCAGGGCACCGGCCAGGATCTCGGAGGCGCTGGCCGACCCCGCGTTGACCAACACCGCGAGCGGAAAGTCCGGGTAGGTGTCCTCGCGGGTGGCCATGTAGACGACCTCGGGCTGGTTGCGGCTCTTGGTGGAGACGATCCTTCCCTCCGAAAGGAACCTGTTGCAGAGGGTCACAACGGCTTCAAGCAGGCCGCCGGGGTTGTCCCGGACGTCCAGGATCAGCCCGCGCATCTTCCGGTTGGTCAGCATGTCCAGGATGATGGAGTGAACCTGCTCGGCGGTCTTGCCCTCGAAGCTCATGACCCGCACGTAGCCGATCCGCCTCTCGGTATCGATGAGATAATCCCAGTTCCAGTCGGTGTCGCGGGCCCAGCCGCGCACGGTCGGGACGTTGACCACGGTGCGGGTCAGGGTCACATCGTAAGGCTCGTCGAGGTCGGGGCGCTGGATGGTCAGAGTGACGCGCGTGCCGGCCGGCCCGCTGATCATCTTCACGCACTGATCGAGCGTCAGGCCGGCGGTCTTGGCCGCGTCGATGTGCATGATGCGGTCGCCGGGCCTGAGTCCGGCCCGGAAGGCCGGCGTCCCCTCCATCGGGCTGACGACCACCAGCCCGACGCCCGGCGGGTTCGCCAGTTGCACGCCGATCCCCGGAAACTCGCCCTTGGCCCGTTTCTGAAACTCGTCGTACTCGGCGGCGGTGAAGTAGGTGCTGTAGGTGTCGAGGCGGTTGATCATCCCGTCGATCGCCCCGCGGAGCAGTTCGTCGTCGCCGATCGACTCGACGTAGTGCTTGTAGACCTGCACGCGGACGTCGAGCAGCGGGCCGAACTTGTTGTAGAGGGCGTCCCGGCGGATATAGCTCTCGGGCGCTTTCCACAGCAGAACGGCGATCACCGCGCCGATCAGAATCCAGACGATGTTGCGTTTGGGCATTGAGGGAGCATTCTCCAGGGCTACGCGGGCAAAGGAGCGATTCTGACACCGCGCGCAGGTTGTGTCAACGCGAAGGCAAAAAGGTTGCGCCGCGACCACGAAGCGGCGGCTTGACCCTCGCCGAGGCCGGCCG
>DATIKE010000226.1:0-3305 GCA_035477895.1 Phycisphaerae bacterium | reverse complement strand
GGCTGCTCCCGCACCATCCGCCGCCAGAATGATTCCTTCTTCGAATCCCGCACCCGCGGCATGCACACCTCCCATCACGACGCGGAGGCATGGTCGCTCAGCACGGCCGAAAAATGAAGATGGGGTTCACCGGACGCTTACAAATTCAGGGTGTTTCAAGGGGGCTTCTTTGCATTGCTTATACAGGAATCCATAAACCCGGATCTGCCATCAAGTGTGAAAAGGAGTTGAAAAGTGTCAGGAATCTTCTTGACAGGGGTAGGTCGGTTTGTTAAAGTTCCGGCAGTCCAGGAGAATTCTTCCTTTATTGGTCCAACAATCAATGCGTGGCGATGGGTGGGAGCAGCACATACCCCACGCCCCCGTAGGCGAACCAGACTCTCTCCATATCATGACACCGATAGCTCCGCAGGCCGATGCGGCGGGTGCGGGTGTTGGGGTCGTTGACCAGGACGTTCCCGCGCCCGTCCAAGCCGGCGATGACCAGCAGGTGACCGTTCGAGGTCCGGTAGGGGGCGCCGCGGAGCATGCCGGGCCGGGGGACCTTGATGGACGCGACGATCGGCTGGCCCGCGGCGATGTGTCGCTTCACCGCGTTCCAATCATCAAACTGCTCCAGGTGGCCCGGCACGCCGTAGGTGTACGCGCCCTGGATTGCCCGGGCCCAGTTTCCGAAGATATTGTATTCGGGGTCCCAGATGGTGTGGCACATCCTGGCCGTCGGCTGATTCACGCCGCGATAAGCCATCACCATCGCTACCGACGTCGGGCTGCACACATGATGGGCGATCCTGGGGGCCTGCGCGAGCTGGCTGCGGAAGGGCACCGGCAGCCGCCTCGCCCACAACCGCTTCGGACCAGCCGACACCCGCTTGCGGCTTCGCAATTGCCTTTTGCCTCTCAGCGTATTCCCCATCGAAATCGCGAACCGCCGCAGCACGGGCGATTGCCTTGCCGACCGGCTGAACATCAACACGCGGTACTGCGCACGGTCAAACAGGCTCTCCGACTTGAAGCAGTCGATCTCGATCCGCCCGTTGCGATCCTTCGTAACCTTCCGTGCGGCGTTGCGCGGAACCGTGCCCCACGTGCCGAGGTAGTAGAACGGCGTCCAGCGTCTCGTGGCCTTGCGCCGGAACCGCATCCGCACGACGAACCCGCCGCCGCGGGGCACGTCGACGTTCCACGACGGCACGACGGAATTGAACGTGGTCGCCGTGCGGATCTCCCGCGACGTGTGGACGCCGCGCCGCGTCCCGCCTGTTCGCCGGGCTTTGACGGCCGCACGGATCGTCACGCCTGCCGGTGTGCCCGTCGGTTCCGTGCCCTGGAACACGCCTTCAGCGAACGCACTATCGGATTCATCGAGGATGAGTTGATACACAGCCGGCCATTCCCGTTTCTGGCGCCTCGGTCGGTCAACACCGCGAGCAGTATGAGTATAGGTGAAACACGCACACGTCGAAACGTCGAAAACCGAGGTCGCCATCGTTCACGCCGGGTGAATTGTACACATCGCAAACGCCTTGACCCATCTTCGACAGCAGCAAATTATATCTCCTGGTCTCACAATGGGTTAGAGCCCCGGCAAACCAGGGAATCAGCCCGGATGGGCGAAAAACGCCCTCACATCCCCCAGAAGGCCGGGGGCGCGAAAGCGCCATAACCATCGCCATTAAGAAGAGTTATGAGAATACCGTGCTTAACCCGGTGGCGTTCCAACGCTGGGGCATATTCCCCCCGCGCGCCGATTGCCACATCGAAAGTTACGACACCTGTTGGCCGAACCGATAAAGTACAATACGGGGCACTGTAGTGACGGGCGATCGTGCCGGAGAACATCGGCCATCTCAGTTGTTCAGTGCGGTCGGGAGTCGAGTCGAGTCGGGGCTAACCACGCTCCGGAAAGCTCCGAGGAGAGCCGCTACCGATGACGACCGCATTGAAAACCGCCTGTCCGATCCGCATTTCCGAAGACCGCCTGCGCGCCGAGATCATTCCTGCCGGCGCCGCCCCCGATCTGCTGGTTGGGGGGCAGCTCCTGGTTGAACTTCAGGATCTGGGTATCACGATCAACGACGACGTGACCGCCCGGGTCCGCGAACTGGAAGAGCTGGCCAAGGCCGGCACTTGTACCCAGGAACCATTCCTGTTGGCCGAAGGCCGGCCCGCCGAGCCTGGCGTCGGGGCACAAGTCGAGTTGGCCGCGGCCCGCCGCGTCTTCTCCGAGGACGAACGCGCCGATTTCTACGAGAGCCGGATTATCATGGCCTCCGAAGGCGAAGCCGTTGGGACCTTGATCCCGGGTATACCGCCTCGCGACGGTGTCGACGTCTTCGGCCAGGTCTTGCCCGGGATACCCGCCGCCCAGTCCGTCGAGATCGGCGAGAACATCCGCGTCGACACGGACGGCGTAACCCTCATCGCCGCCAAGGCCGGCAAGGTCCACCTCACGCGAAGCCCGATCACCGTGCTGGAGGTCGTCGAAATCAAGGGCGATGTGGATTTCTCGACCGGCAACGTCGATTCGCCCACTGATGTGTTCATCGGCGGCACCGTCCGCGACTCCTTCAAGGTCCGGTCCGCGAAGACCGTTTCGGTGACCGGGGCCATCGAGGCCGCCAAGGTCGAAGCCGCGAGCGATGTGCAGGTCAGCGGAGGCGTGGCCGGGCGTAATCAGGGCCGCGTGACCGCCGGCGGCAACATCGCCACGAAATTCTGCTCGGAGGCAACCCTGAACGCCAAGGGCGACATAACCATCAGCCGCGAATGCTTGAACAGCCGGGTGTACGCCTGCGGCACGCTCCACATGGCCCGTGGCAGGTTCGTCGGCGGCTTCGCGTATGCCCGGCAGGGCGCGCGGATCAAGGTGTTGGGAAACGACAGCGAGAAACCGACCTCCATCGCCGTCGGCCAGGACCCCGTGGCCCTGGAAGAGGCCGCCCGGCTTGACGAAATCATCAACAAGAAAATGGGCGCATGCGCGACCATCCGCGAGAAGGTCGGGCCCCTGCTTGCCCAGCTCAAACGCCTGACGCCCCAGCAGCGCGAAAAGGCAACCGAGCTTCTGTACCAGGCCGACGAGATCGAGGACCAGGTCCGCCTGCACAAGCAGGCCAAAGAGGAAGTTCTCGCGGCTTCTCTGCCCAAGGAGAAGGCGACCCTCCTGGTGACCTCCGTCGTTTATCCCGGCGTGAAGGTCATCTTCGGCGACAGGATGGCCGTCTTCCGCAAGGAACGCCGCGGCCCCGTCAAGATCGAACGCCGACTCGTCGATCGGGTCGAGGAAATCTGTGTCATCGACC
>DATIKE010000225.1:0-5581 GCA_035477895.1 Phycisphaerae bacterium | reverse complement strand
CTTGCGGTCGCGGATGACCTCGACGCCGGCCTTTTTGCAGGCCTCGATGCCGCCTTCGAGCATCAACAGGTTCGTAAAACCCATTCGTTCGAGGGTCTCGGCCGCCTGGGCGGATCGCACGCCGCTGCGGCACATCAGGATCAGCGATCCGCCGCGGTCCCAGCCCGAGGCCTCGGCCGCGAGGCGGTCCAGCGGGACACATTCTGCTCGCCCCAACCGCTCGCCGGCGAACTCGTCCACGCCCCGCACATCTATCAGACGCCCGTCGCACTTCATCGCTTCCTGCACACTGACCCGCCGCATAACCTTGCTCCGTTTCCTTCAACTCGAAAACAGTTCGTCTTGAACCGATCTTCTATCCATTCCCGATTCGCGCTTCCGCGATTGACGATTGATTCCCGCCGCATCCGCTCTCCTGGACCGTCGGCACCCCCGCGAGTCCGGACTCGGCGACCGGGTGCTCCCGGATGCAGCCCAGCAGCCAGGCCGGCCGGGGATCGACGACCTCGTAATAGACCGTCTTGCCCTCCCGATGGGCACCGAGAATGCCGTGGGCCTTCATGATGTTCAGGTGCTGACTGGCTGCGTTCTGCGGGATCTTCAGATGCTCGGCGATCGCCCCGACCGAGACCCTCCCTTGCATCAACAACTCGCATATCCGCAGCCGATGCGGATGAGCCAGCACGCGCAAGACCTCCGCTGCTCGCTCCAGCCGGGAGAGGGGTATCAGGTTGGCGTCGATTGCCTGCATAACACATAAATATATCATGATGTCATGATATGTCAATGTAAAACTGCGGATTTTCACGATCGCCTTCCCAGACCACCACCCCAAACGAACCTGATAAGAACGTAACCGCTTGTTTTCCAATGTCTTACAGTAACAGGAATACCTGCCCGGCCTCCTCTCGCGGTAGAGTCGGGACGTGGCGCGGTGGTTTAGGAATACTGGATTGTGAACGACGTTGGAGGAGGCCTGCTATGAAAGGCGATCCCATAAAGGCTGCGTTTTGCCTCTTCGTCATGCTGGGCGTCGGCACGGCGCTCTCGCCCCTCGACGGGATGCGGCCTGCGGCCTGAGATCGCTTCCGAATCATCTCATTCGTCGTGCGGCAGGTCCGATGTCCGCTGCCCTGGTTCGAACCATCCATAAATCGCCGGCAGCACGATCAGGGTCAGCAGCGTGCTGCTGATGACCCCGCCAATGACGACCGTCGCCAGCGGGCGCTGCACCTCGGCGCCGGTACCAGTTGCGACGGCCATGGGGACAAACCCCAGCGACGCCACCAGGGCGGTCATGAGCACCGGCCTCAGCCGAATGAGGCTGCCCTCGACGATCGCTTCGTTCAGAGCCTTGCCCTGCGACCGCAACTGATTGATGAACGTGACCATGACCAGTCCGTTCAGTACCGCCACGCCGGACAGTGCGATGAAGCCGATACCGGCCGATATCGAGAACGGCATGTCACGAAGCCATAAGGCCGCCACGCCGCCGGTCAGTGCTAGCGGCACCCCAGTGAAAACCAGTAAGGCCTGACGGGCGGTGCCGAGGGTCGCGAACAGCAGAATGAAGATCAGGCCGAGAGCCAGCGGCACGACGACGGCCAGGCGTTCCCTTGCGGCGATCAAGTGCTCGAATTGTCCACCCCAGCCGAGCCAGTACCCTTCCGGCAGCCGGCCGATGCTCGTCTCGATCCGAGCATGCGCCTCAGCCACGAAACCGCCGAGATCCCGACCGCGCACGTTGCACTGCACGACGATCCGCCGCTTGCCGTCCTCCCGACGGATCTGCCGCGCTCCCTCATCCATGATGATTCGGGCCAGGCTGGACAGCGGCACGTAGCCGAAACCCTCTTCGCCCGCCCGGGCGACATCGGCGCGATGCCGGGTGTCTTTTCCCTCGACCGCGGGCAGCGGAACGGGGAGCGACTCGATGGTCTTGATATTGCCGCGAAGGTGTTCCGGCAGGCGGACCACGATTTCGAATCGCCGATCGCCCTCGATCACCTGCCCGGCCGAAGCGCCACCCAGCGCGATCTCGACCACCTCCTGCACATCCTGGACATTCAGGCCGTATCGGGCAACCGCCTGTCTGTCGATCTGAATGGTCACCATCGGCATGCCCGCGACCTGCTCGATCTTGAGGTCCTGGGCGCCGGGGATGTCAGCCAACACCGCGGCGATCCGGCGCGCATAGCCCTGCATCAATTCCATCTCGTCACCGTAGACCTTCACCGCGAGATCGCTACGTACACCGGAGACGAGTTCGTTCATTCGCAATTCGATAGGCTGGCTGAATTCGTAGTTCTGGCCGGGGATCCTGCGTACCACCTCATCCATCGCCTCGGTCAATTCCAGTTGAGTCTTGGCCTTTTTCCACTGCTCGCGCGGCTTGAGCATGATGTAAGCGTCGGACACTTCCGGGCCGCAGACATCCGTGACTACTTCCGACGTGCCGGTGCGGGAAAAGATGCTCTCGATTTCGTCCGGGAAGGCCTTCAGCAGGGTCCGCTCGACGAGAGTCTGCATCTCGGCGCTGGTGCTCAAGGCGATGCTGGGCAAGCGGGTCGGCTGAAGGGCGATGGCTCCTTCGGTCAGCTTTGGGATGAACTCGCTGCCTAGCCGCGTCGCGATCAGACCTGTTCCCAGCAGGATGACCACCGTGGCGATGACGACCGCCTGCCGGGCCCGTACGGCGGACCGCAGGATCGGAGCATATACGACCTTGGCGGCGCGAACGAGCCAGTTTTCCCGTTCCTTGACCTTGCCTCGAACCAGCAGGGCGACCATGGCCGGAATAAACGTCAGTGACAAAATGAAAGCCGCCCCAAGCGCGAATATCACCGTCATCGCCATCGGACGGAACATCTTGCCCTCCACCCCGGTCAGCGCAAGAATCGGGATGTAGACGGTGATGATGATGGCCTCGCCGAACATGGTGGCGGTTCGCACTTCCTTGCTGGCGGTCAAGATCGTGTCCAGTCGCTCCGCGCGGGTCAGCTTTCGCCCGAGCTGATGTTGCCTGGCGGCCATGTGGCGCAGGCAGTTCTCCACAATAATGACAGCGCCGTCCACGATGAGGCCGAAATCGATAGCCCCCAGGCTCATCAGGTTGGCGCTGATCCGGCCGTGAACCATGCCGGTGATAGTCATGAACATGGCCAGCGGGATGGCCAGAGCGCAGATGATGGCTGCCCGGATGTTCCCCAGCATCAGAAACAGAATCACGACGACGAGGATGGCACCTTCGGTAAGATTGTTTCGGACCGTTCGCAGGGTGGCATCCACCAGATAAGTGCGATCATACAGTGTCGTAATCTGAACATTCTCCGGCAGGAGCCGGTCGATCTGCCTGATCTTCTCGTCCACACGACGGGCGACGGTCCGACTGTTCTCGCCGTAGAGCAGGATGGCGGTGCCGACGACCGCCTCCCGGCCGTTGGCCGTGCCGGTCCCCGTGCGAAGCTCGCTGCCCAGCCCGACGTCCGCAACGTCCCTGACGTAATAGGCAACGCCGTCATGCGTGCCCAGCTTGATGTTGCGGATGTCCTCGATATCGGCGATCCACCCGGTGGACCGGATGGTGTACTGCTCGCCGGCGTGCTCGATGTAGCCGCCGCCGACATTCATGTTATTCGTGGCCAGGGCCTCCATCACATCGCGAAAGCTGATCCCGTAGGAGATCAGCTTCATGGGGTCCGGCCGGACATGGTATTGCTTCTCGAAGCCGCCGATGGTGTTGATCTCGGTCAGGCCGGGAATCGATCGCAACTGCGGCTTGATGACCCATTCCTGAATCGTCCGGAGGTCCATCGGGGTGTACGGTGTCCCGTCGGGTTTGGGGCCGACCGCGTCCACGCTCCAGAAGTAGATTTCACCGAGCCCGGTCCAGATCGGTCCCATGAACGGCGTGCCCACGCCCACCGGCAGATTCTCACGAGCCTCCGCCAGACGCTCGCTTACCAGCTGCCGGGCCCGGTAGATGTCCATGCGGTCCTCGAAGATCAGCGTTACCTGGGAGACGCCGTAGAACGAGATTGACCGGATCTGCTCCACGCCGGGGATGCCCTGCACGGCCCATTCAATGGGAAAGGTGATCAGTTTTTCGATCTCGATGGGCGAGAGGCCGGTGACCGCCGTGTTGATCTGAATCTGCTTGTTGGTGATGTCCGGCACGGCGTCGATGGGCAGGCGGGTGAAGTTCCAGGCGCCCAGCGCCGCAGCGGCAACGGCCAGAAGCACCATCAGCCATCTATGGCGGAGAGAGAAATCAAGAATCCGCCCGAACATGTGTGAATCTCCGCCGGTCAGTGTTCGTGACCGCCCGTTCCCTTGCCCAGTTCCGCTTTCAGCACGAACGCTCCTTTGACAACATAAGACTCGCCGGCCGACAGGCCCGAGCGGATCTCCGTGTGCGTCGCGCTGCTTCGCCCAACCTCAACGGGACAGGCAACGAATTCCCCTTCCTTCGCGACGAAAACGACGGGTTTGTTCTCGATCTTCTGAATCGCCTCGTTGGCCACGACGACCGGGACATCCACTCTGGAAATCACGATCGCCGCCGTGGCGAACGTCCCCGGCCGCCAACGCCCGTCGCTGTTCGCGACGACCACCCGCGCCGTACCCGTGCGCGTCTTCTCCGAGACCGTCGGGCTGAGGTAGGCGACTTCCCCATCCGCGGCCAGCTCGCCCGCCCGGAGATTGACCTTCTGCCCCAAGGCCACTCTGCCCAGATCGTGGGGATACACAGTCACGTTCGCCCACACCCGCGACAGGTCGGCCAGGACAAAAAAATCCGTCTGATCGGAAACCACCTCTCCGAGCGAGCAATGCTTGGCCACCACCGTGCCCGCGAACGGTGCCCGCAGCTCGTACATCGCCAGCGTGTCTCCCTCCTCGGCCAGCTTCTCGCATTGGCTGTGCGGCACACCGAGCGCGTGCAGCTTGTTCTCCGTGGTCTGAAGCTCGATCTCGGCGCCGGCCGCCTCCTTGCGCACCGCCAGGAACTCCAGGTCCGGCATGATCTTCTTGGCGTGCAGCGACTCGGCACTCTTCAAATGCGCCTGGGCCAGCGAAGACCGCTGCTGGGCGGCCAGGAACGCCGCTTTCGCCTCGGCCAACTCCCGGCTTTCCAGCACGGCCATGACTTCGCCCGCCTCGACTTTGTCGCCCAGAAACTTGTCCACGCGACGGACGATCCCCGGAACCCGCGGAACAATGTGGGCCACCCGATCCGCGTCCAGCACGATCTCGGCCGGCAGCTTCAGCGTCTCCTCGATCTCGCCGCCGCCGGCCTCGGCGGTCTCGATGCCCGCCGCCTGGATCGCCTCGTCAGACAGCTCGACGCAATGTTCGTCATGGTCCGTCTTCTCGCCGGCATAAGAAGCCCCCAGGCCCTCGCTGGGGCAGCAGGCGTCCGGATGCTGCTCGGCCACGTGCCGCGGCTGCATCCAGATGAACACGCCCAGTCCGCCCGCGGCGGCTCCGACCAGCAGAACGACAACGGAATTGATCGTTGAAGCCCCTTTCATAAGTCACTCTTTACGCGGTCTGCCCCGCCTGCGGGCATCGATGCGGGTAT
>DATIKE010000224.1:0-4125 GCA_035477895.1 Phycisphaerae bacterium | reverse complement strand
GTTCAACCACACGAACGGGCAGTACGGGCTGGCCCACGCGGCCCACAACTTTCACTGCCGGCCAGGTGTTAAATCACTCCCCAACCTTCTTTCCAAGGCCGGCTACCGCACCGCCATCGTGGGCAAGCATCACGTCAATCCGCCCGAGGCCTTCGCGTTCCAGGAACAGTTGCGATTCCAGGGCGGTTCCCGCAACGTCGACGCTATGGCCGATGCCGCCCGCGGACTCTTCGCCGGCTCATCCGATCGGCCGTTCTTTCTCCTGGTCGGCTTCCACGACCCGCACCGCGACGCCAAGGGCTTCGGAAACAGCGTCAGCCGGCCGGCCGGAACCGTGGCCGAATACCAGCCGGAGGAAATCGCGGTCCCTCCCTGGCTGCCCGACACACCCGAGGTGCGCCGGGAGTTGGCCGAGTTCTACCAGTCCATCAGCCGGATGGATCGCGGCGTGAGCCTGATCGTCGACGCCCTGAAGGACACGGGCCATGAGAACGACACGCTGGTCATCTATGTCAGTGACAACGGCCCGCCGTTCCCGGGGGCCAAGACCACGCTGTACGATCCGGGCATCCACCTGCCGCTGATCATCGCGTCACCCGGCCAGTCGCGTCGCGGCATCACCAGCCAGGCCATGGTCAGCTTCGTCGATATCGCCCCCACGATCCTGGAGTTCGCCGGGGTGGCACCGTCCAAGGAGGTCGCCCGGCGATCGCTGCTGCCGATCATCGACGAGGAGAACCCCGCCGGCCGCGACATCGTCTTTGCCTCCCATAACTTCCATCAGGTGACGATGTACTACCCGATGCGGATGATCCGCACGCGGCAGTACAAGTACATTCTCAACCTTGCCCACTGCCTGGAGTATCCCCTGGCGTCGGACCTGTGGGGCTCGCGCACTTGGCAGGGCATCCTGAGCAGCGGAGGCAAACGGTACGGCCAACGGACCACGGCAGCCCTGCTGCACCGGCCCAGGGAGGAGCTGTACGACCTGCGGAAGGATCCGGACGAAGTGCACAACCTGGCCGGCGACCCCGGGCATGCCGACACGCTCGCACGGTTCCGGGCCGAGCTCCAGAAGTGGCAGGAAGACACCGCGGACCCCTGGCTCATCAAATACACGCACGAGTGACCGTGTCTCAGGGTCTCGCATGTAAGATCGAAGGAAGGCATAATGAAGACGGGCGGCCCGGTCGCCCCATGTCCGGTAGACTGACGCACGGAGACCCAGTCATGAACATCCCGAAGCTGCCCAACGTGCCCGGCCTCGAAGAGCTGCGGCGCGAGGTCTATCGCCTGTTCGAGAACTACGTCGGCAGCACGCCCGGCGAACTGATCGGGCTGCGCAAGCACCCGCTCGTGGACATCTGGGAGGAGGGTGATTGCCTCGTCATCCAGGCCGAGGTGCCGGGCACGGCTCTCGACCAGATCGAGGTCTACGCCCGAGGCAGCGAGTTGACGGTCAAGGGTTTCCGCCCGGCGGCGTCCGTCGGCAGCAGCGTGGTTCATCGGCAGGAGCGGCAGGCGGGCCCGTTCGAACGGACCATCCAGCTGCCGGTCAAGATCGACGCCGAGCGGATCGAGGCCGCCATGAAGGACGGCCTGCTCACCATACGGGTCCCGAGACCCCCGCTGTCGCAGGCCCGACGGGTCGCCATTCGCACCGGCCAGGCTGAAAACAGCCCCACAGGCTGAGTCGCGGTGTGGCGGCCGAGCGGCTCGCGTCGATATGTACCAGGGGTCCGTCATGTCCGGATTCGCGCGCACGTGCGGTTTCATTCTGATGCTGGGGTGGTGGCTCTTTGGGGCCGATACATCTCCGGCCGCCCCCGAACAGGAGAAGGCCGTCACATCAACCGCCTCGGCTCCCGCTGTTGAACGTCAGGTTGATCCCGCGGCGGATCGCCTGCTTCGAGCGTGGTCGGAGACGTTGCGATCCGCCCGGCGGTTCCAGGTCGATGTGCGGCTGTCCGTTCGGATTCAATCCTCCGCCGACAGCACCCAGCTTTCCTCCAGCTATCTCCTGGCCGCCGAACACCCCAACAAACTGGCGATCCTCCCTCAAAAAACAGCATCCGACCCCATGCTGGTCTGCGACGGTAAGCAACTGTACGCCTTCCTGCCGTTGCTCAATCGGTACAGCGTCGGCCCGGCCCCTGCGGGCTGGGACCAGCTTCGGGCAACTGACGCGTCGACCGCCCTGCTGGCCGGCGGCTCCGGGCTGATCCACCTGCTGCACCTGCTGGCCGCCGATCCCTACGAGGAACTGGTCGCCATCGGCGCACAGATCACGGATCTCGGCACGGAGGACATCGACGGCAGCCGGTCTCACCGGGTCCGGGTGGCTCAACATCACCTGCTGACGGATGTCTGGATTCAGGATGGCCCGCAGCCTGTCATCCGCCGAATGATGCCTTCGCTGGCCGGGCCGCCAGGCTCGGCAACCGCCCCGGCCGGACCCGAGGCGGCCAGACCGGCTCGCGCCCCGATCCTGCTCGAATCCACTCTGACTTTCAGCGATTGGCGCCTCGACAGCCCCCTGCCTGTATCGACTTTCGAGTTCATCCCGCCGCCCCAGGCTCAACGCGTCGAGCAGCTCCTGCCCGGCACCCAGCGCCGCGACCGGCACCCGCTCGTCGGACAGCCGGCCCCTGCATTTCGTGTCGATCTGCTCGACGGCGGCAGCTTTGACCTGGCAAGCGTGAAAGGTCTGAAAGTCGTGGTCCTGGACTTCTGGGCTTCCTGGTCGGGAGGCTCGGCCGAGCGACTCCCCCTCCACAACCGGCTGGCCCAGGCTTACACAGGTCTACCGGTCGAGTTTATCGCCCTCAATATCGAGGACATGGAGCGTTTCGCACGTTCGTTTCTCCGGTCCAACAACATCGGTTTACCGGTCGCCATCGAGGCCGATGAAGCCGTGGCCAAGCTCTACAAGGTCCAGAAACTGCCCCAGACCTTCCTGATCGATGCCGCCGGCATCGTTCGTGCGGCCTATGAGCCGTTCCCTGCCAACGTACAGAATACCCTGCGGGCGGAACTGGACCGAGTCCTCAAGGCGAAGCCGCTGCCGGGCGCCGGAGCCGTCTCGACGACGTCCCCGGCCCGCGACGCTGCCAAGAATCAACAACCTCAGGCTGACCGCAAACCCTAAAGACGTAAGGGATTATTGACAGAGCAGGCCCAAACCGCTTCCGGGGCTGGAAAGTCCAAGTGGCCCCATCGCAACATCCCGCCCCGACGCCCACTTGGTTTTCGTTTCCGCTAAATCCTGTTCTAATAAAGCCTTATCGTCGGTAACAGCCGGTGCTGGGCGGCCTGGTCCGCCACGTGCTAATGAACCGGCACGGGCAAGCGGGGATTGCTCCTTGAGGCCGGCGGGGCACCTGCCATCCGACGATCCGATCACGACCGACGATTGGGCCCGAAACTCGAAACGCGGGTCCGGGTGCGGCGGTCTTTCAGAATATGATCCGGTTGTCAGGCGGTGCAGGATGTTCACCGGCAAGCCCGGCATGTTTCCGGCGTCGAATGGGGAATTTGCGCGGATTTACTCGTTGAACAATTGAAAGACTACTGACCGAATACTTATAATGTACTGGACCGGGGAAGCCGACAAAAGAATCAGGAGGGGTCGAGTCCCGGCAGAAAAAGAAATCACAGTCTTCCACTCGCTGCGGCACCCTTGACCGCGCCAATTAGTAAAGGGTGCCGCACGCCTTTTTTACCGGCCAAGAGGCAGCGCCACACGCTTTCCGCACGATCGGCACCCGGCAGTCACTACGTTTTTTTCACACCCCCCGATCCTCACCTGGCAATGGCCTATCCTATGAGCTAGCCCGGATTATTCATTGCCGGTAGTAGTAGGTAGCCGGCGCGTGCTTTCGCTCACCCCGGGCGGCTTTTGAGCGACCTTGGGCGCGTTCCCGGCGCGCCGGACTCGCGTCTTGGGGGCGAGAGGGCGACCTCGGCGCGCGCCGGCCCCGTTTCTCAGGTGAATAACCGCTGCGATTCGCGTGTTTCCTCGAGCCGTAGACCCGCTGGCGGACCATCTCGTCCAGCGGGTGATCGATCTGATCGGGGTTCCGCGGATCGTCCAGGCAGTCGATGAACCGTTGGGTGAACCCGATC
>DATIKE010000223.1:0-6857 GCA_035477895.1 Phycisphaerae bacterium | reverse complement strand
GGACCGGCTCGCTGACCATGTCCACGCCCCGGATTCCCAGGGTCCGGACGCCCTCGGCCTCGTTTCGGTCGGCCGCCCGTTTCAGAATGACATAGCCGGGAGAGGTAGGATCATCCAGGAGCTTCTTCAGTTCTTCGGCCGGCCGGCCCAGCACCAGGGCCAGCTGCCGGGCGGTCGCCTCGTGATCCTCGATCATCCGCGGGTCGGCATACACCGTCGGCCGATCGTGGCTGCCCGCCAGCACCCGCAGCCGACGGTCCAGAATCGCACCCCGCCGACCCGGGATCGTCACCGTGCTGCACTGCCGACGCTGAGACCACTCCAGCAACTTGGGCCGAAGGTGGCTCTCGATGTAGGCCAGGCGACCCACCATGGCCACCATCGCCACCACAACCAGCCCGATCAACGCATGCCCGACCCAGCTCCGCCTGGTGATCCAGGCGGACCCCGCGCCCGATGCGACCGGGCACTGCCGCGACTCCTCGCCCGCGTCTGTCGGCCTCATGCCGCGCCACCCCTGAAGCGGACCGTCTCATCATGGTCCGCAATCGAACAGCCTCCGCGTGGGAACACATGCACGCAAACGGCGCGCATATCGCGGAGGAAGGGTCCGATGTCGATGGAACCTCGCTCAACCGAAAAAACGCCGGATCGACTCCGCGGCTCGCCGGGCCCGCCATTCGGCCTCAATCCCGTTCGCCTCGTCGGACCGGCGCCGGCCCCCGATCACTCCGCCGGCCGGTGGTGCTTCCCCGCGCCGCCGCGCCGGCGACCGGCCGGCCCCGGGCGTCCTTGGCCGGCTCCGATAGACCGATCGGCAGGCCGAAACGCTCCGCCCGGTCGCGGATCACCTCCGGCGAGCGAAGCCGGGCCAGCTCGATCTCCTGGGTCCATAACTGTCGCCCGAGTTCCACCTGGCGGAACTGCAGGTCCTGGATGCGATGGGAAATGGCCGCCTGATCCACCCGGATGATCACCACGCCCAGACCCACGACGGTCAGGGCCGCCAGCAGACCCACCATCCGCGGGATCGTCATGCCGACTCCCGTCTGCCGCCGCCGCTCGAAGTCATCGGCTTGCGGGCCGGAACCTTGATCTTCGTGCCCGGCTTCAGTTTCTTCGGATCCAGATTCGGGTTCAGCTTCTGGATCTCATTCCAGTCATTGATCGAGCCCAACTCCCGCCCAGCGATCGAACGCAACGTCTCGTTCGCCCGTATCTCGATCAGGCGATAACCCGTCGACGAACTCTTCTCCGTCTTGCCGGCCGGGTTGGAAGTCCTGGCAATCGCGGGCGGCGTCGCGGGAGCCGACAGCGTCGCCAACTCCTGCCTGACCGGCACCGGGGCGACCCGTTCCCTGTCGGCCTGCAGGCCGAGGCTGCGACTCAGTTCCTCGTTGCTCACCGTCCGCACGCCTTCGCCCAGCCCTCTCACATCGAAATTCGGCGCCACCTCGAACATCTCCGGCGGCAACGGCGGCAGAACCAGCTTCTGCCCCTCCATGATCGTATCCTTGTCCTTGATACGGCTCTTGTTGGAAGCAACCAGGAACTCCACGACCTTCGTCGAGGAGACACCGTAGGAATCCTTGATGATCTTCCGCAACGTGTCGCCCTTCTGGACGACGTACTCCTTCGGCGCCTCCTGGCGGACCGGCGGGGAGGTCGGCGATTCGCCGGTCGCGACCTCCACAGGCCCGGCTTCCGGGTTCGCGGTGACCGTCGGTGAATCCGGACGCGCGCCCGGCTGCGGCGGCTCCACCCGCGGCGGCTGCACCACCGTGACCAGTTCCTGCTGCTGCGGGGCCACCCGCTGAGTCGGGAGATTCGACGGCGGCACGCTCGTCGATGCCAGGCCCGCGCCGCCCTCCACCGACTTGGCGCCGGTCAGGATCTTATCCACCGGCAATGCCGGCCTGTCGGGCGACGCGGCAATGTCGAAGGACGGAGAGCGCATCAGGCTCTTCGGCTCCGGCAACAGGGCCAGCCTGCCGTCGGGGCTGGCCGCGTCCTCGCTGCCCCGGGGGTTCCTGGGGGTACTTGGAGCCTCTCCCAGTCCGACGCGACCGGTGGACGGCCGCGTGGCCGGCGTCGCCAGCCCGATCGCCCGGCTCATCCGGGACTGCTCGGGCGAAACGTACGTCGAATTGGACAACTGGTGAGCACCGGCCGGCGATGTGCCGGGCGCGGTCTTCGGCGCCGAAGCCATCCCGTCGCCCGTCGGCACGGGCGTGCCGGTGTGCGACAGCAGCACCGCGAACACCCCGATGAAACCCAGCCCGATCAGCAGCCCGATCTTTGTTTCGCGCGTCATCGAAACCTCCGTGTCGCGATGCAGGAATACACTTCGTCGCAACCACAATGTCGGCCGTCAAGGCCCGCGCCAGGCACCGCTCGTCCGTGCCGCCACGCGCAGCTTCGCGCTGCGCGATCTGGGGTTGCGCTGAATCTCCTCGCTCGAAGCCCGAACCGGCTTCCTGGTCCTTATTTCATACACGCCTTGAGCCTGACGATCAAGAAAATCCTGCTTGACCAGCCGGTCCTCGCCGCTGTGAAAACTGATGATCGCCAGGCGCCCGCCTTCGCGCAATCGCCGAGGCGCCGCCCTCAGCAGCGCCCCCAGGTTGTCCGGCTCATGGTTGACCGCCATCCTCAGGGCCAGAAACGTTCGCGTGGCCGGATGAATCTTATATCGGTGCGAATCCGCCGAAAGCCCCACCGCTCCGCACACAATCCGGACTAATTCCGGCGTCCGCCGGATCCGACCCTCACGACGCGCGTGGCAGATCCGCCGGGCGATGCGCCGGCTGAACCGCTCCTGGCTGTAATTCCAGAGCAAGTCCGACAGCTCCCCTTCACTCAGGCTGTTCACCAGGTCGGCCGCCGTCGTCTTCAGGTCCGGGTCCAGCCGCATGTCCAGCGGCCCGTCCTCCAGAAACGTCAGCCCGCGCGATGCGTCGAGCATCTGATCCGTGCTCGGCCCCAGGTCGGCCAGGATCGCATCGACGCGATCGGCAGCCGCCTGGTCGAGCACCCGATCCAGCTCCGCGAAGTTGGCCTGGAAACACTGAAAAGGGGACCCGCCGGCGGCTCTGGCGGCCTCGAGCCGTCGCCCGGCCCGGTCCAGATTGGCCGGGTCCACGTCCAGGCCGATCAGCCGGCCTCGCTCTCCGAGCGCAGCCGCCATCAGAGCCGCGTGCCCGCCGTGCCCGAGCGTCGCGTCGACGACAACCTCGCCGGGCCGCAGCGCGATCTGGGTCATCAGGGCATCGCAGAGCACCGGCTCATGCTGAATGTCCATCCGGCCCAACGCACAACTCCAACGATCATCCGCGTGGATTCACCGTTCGGGCGTGAAAATGAAAGATGAAACCGCCACCGCCCCGGTCCGTGGCGGCGAATATAAAAGGGCAACGTCTGGCATCCGTGCCGACGTTGTCCCTCCGATTCTTCCCGGCCGATCGTGGAGCGGTGCGTTACCCGTGTTCGCCGGCAGGCCGGCGCCACAGTCGGGCATCACCCCCGACCCGTCCGCGTCGTCGGGTCGGATCCGGATGAGCCTCGCGGCAGCCGGCCGCTGCGTACCGGGAACCGCAGGTGCGGCCCCGCTCCTGACGCACTCCGTTGCTTCCCTGGCCGGGAAGCACTGCTTCCGGCGGGCGATCGCAATCCTTTGCTCCGCACGCCAGAACGAAATCAGCCCGGCGACTCCCTTCGTCCTGCTGATGATTCCATTTCCGGACTTGGACTTAGCCCGCCCCGGAGTACCGAACTGCAACTCCACAGAGCGGCCTGCCTTTCCACCCCTCTTCCACCTGCTGCGGCGTCGGGCTCGCGCCGAACGCCCGACACGCCATGCCCGTTTCACTTTTCAGATCCGCGTCGCCGTCCAAGGTCCGGAGGGTCGGGGATGTGTCTCGCTCATCCCCGGCCTTGGACCCGAACCCGCGCTCCCGTCTTCACCTGTCGCGGACCGCCGAGCCGCCAAGCCTCGGTTATCACATGCCGGCCGTCGGTCCGCCGTTTTTCCTCAAGGCCGTCTCCAGCCGGGCCACCCGCAGAAGATCCGGATACCGTTCCCAGTTCTGATTCATGAAGGCCGCGTAATCCGCCCGCTTCCAGATAACCAGGTGGTCCCGTGATCCGGTCAGCGTCACCTGCTTGCCGAGATCCACCCGCTCCAGAATCCACTGCGGCAGCACCACTCGTCCCTGCTTGTCGATGTCCAGCAGCGTGGCCATCGAATAGAAAACCTGCTCAAACCTCTCCCGCTCGTCATTCGGGTCCAGCGAAGCGTGAGATTGTTCCGCATAACGCTCGAAGTACCGGTCCGCGTACAGGCTCAGCGTCGAGCGCGGCGAACCCGGAACCAGGTAAAACCCCGTGCCGTCCCGCTCCGGATCCATCGTCGCCCGGATGCTCGCCGGAATGGACAACCGGTTCTTCGGGTCAATCGTCAGATCGTAAGTTCCAGTAAAAAGCATCCGAATGTGCCGACCGATCCCTGAACCGACTTGCCCTCTCGGCCACGGAGAGATGAACGGCCGTCTCCCACTTCGTGGCCTTTGATGGGAGAACCATACCACAATGCCCCACTTCGTGGCAAGAGAAAAACGGTCGGAAAAAAAATCAAAAAATGTTTTCTTGATTCGGGCTCTGTTCGATCCAATATCTTGGGCCCAGCCGATCGTGGACAACTACAGGAAGGCTCTGCGTTCACAGGGACCGATAACATGCGCGTTTTGAGTCGGACGGTTAGTCGTCAGCCTGTCCGTCGGATTTGGAATTTGCAGAGTCGAAAGCTCCGCTCGGCGCGGCCCAAGCCAGAGTAGAACCTGCGGACACGGGGCATCCGAGGTCGGGCGCGGAATGAGGAACCGGTGATGTGCGATGGTTGTGGACAGCCCGGCCGCATCCCGGCGGTCAGGCCTCCACCAGGCCCTCACGAATGGCAAAACGGGCCAGTTCAACCCGGTCGTGGATGTCGAGCTTGGCCATGAGCGAGGCCTTCTGTTTGTCGACCGTCTTGTAACTGACGCCCAGGATGCCGGCCGCCGCCTTGAGGCTCGAACCGCGGGCCAGGACCCGGAGCAGCTCCCGCTCCCGCGGACTGAGCAGGCTGAGTCGGCTCTTGGGCGGATTCTCGAGACGAATCTCGTTTCCTTCGACCACCAGGCGGTTCATGACCTCGGGGGAAAAGTGGACTCGGCCGGCGGCGACGTTGCGGATCGCGGCCGCCAGGGTGGCGATCCCCTCGGTCTTGAGCACGAATCCGTTGACTCGGACCCGCAAGGCCTGCTCGATGTACTCGTCGTGCTCGTGGGCCGTGACCAGAATGAACTTCGTGTCCGGCACCCGCGACCGAACGGTCTGGATCGCGTCGAAGCAGCTCACGCCCGGCATGTCGATGTCCATCAGAACCACGTCCGGGCGCAGTTCGATCACCTTGCTGATGGCTTCATCCGCATCCGGGGCCGTTCCGACGATGCTCAGGTCCTGTTCGCGAGCCAGCGCACCGCTGACGCTGTCGCGTACCAGACCATGATCGTCAACCACCAGAACTCGGACCGTACGGGGCTCCGTGGAATTCGATGAGGAGAGGCTGGTCATCATTTGCCCTCCGAACCCTGGGAATAGTGCCCTTCCCCTGACAGATCGGCCTGGGCGGAAATGAACGATGGGCCGGTTATCTTATCCCAAAATGGAGTATAGCTCCAATACGTTGAAGTCGCAACAGAAATCCGGACACCTCTGCCATTCCCGGGTTCTTTCTACAGTCATCCCGGAATGTCGTCATAATAGCCCGACCAACGGTCGACGAGGCGGGCGATGTCCAGATGGGATCTGACCCACTTCCGCGCCGCAGTGCCCAGGCGTCGGGCTGCTGAGGGCTGGTCAAGCACGGCCAGGATCTTCGTTGCGATGCCGGATGCCGAACCGCTCACAGCCACATACCCGGTCAAGCCATCCTGAATCAGATCCCGACACCCCGGCACATCGGTGGCCACGATGGGCAGGCCGGCAGCCATCGCCTCCAGCAGGGCGTTCGGCAAACCTTCGGTTCGCGAGCAAAACAGGAACAAGTCGGCAGACCTCAGCAGACCCGCCACATCCTGGCGTCGCCCCATCAGCAGAACCTGTTTATCCAGGCGCCGATCACGGATCAGCCTCTCCACGGTCGGCCTGTAAGCGCCCTCGCCCACGAGCACCAGCGTGGCCGGCACCCGTTCCACCACCAGGGCGAACGCTTCCAACATTTCCTCAAAGCCCTTGACCGGGTCCAGCCGCCCGGTCCAGATGAGGACCGGCCCCTCAGGCGGCCAACCAAGGTCGCTTCTCGCAAGCGGTTCGGCCGCGGCGAAAGCCGCCACGTCCACCGCCCCCCACTCGCACCGCAGGCGCGAACGCGGGATATGAGCCTTGCGGTGGAGATGCTCCACCACCGACGGCGAGTTGCCGATCTCGCAGCGGCACCATCGGCAAGTGAGATTGTCCAGGCGGAGATGCCAGGGGCGCTCGACCTCGGCGGTCTGAATCTCACATAGGATCCGCCCCGGCGGGATCCCCGCGGCCGGCCCGACCAGTCGGGCGGCCATGTTGGCGTGAAACAGCAGCGCGTGCAGAATGTCAGGCCGATCCGACCGCAGCAGCCGCCACAGCCTCCACAGGGCGCGGACATCCCAGGCTGACCCGGCGTTGCACGTTTCGACCGTGAGGCCCGCTTCCCGAAGCATCCGCCCCACCGGCCCGGGGTCGGCCAGGGAAATCACCCGGATCGCGAACCGGTCCCTCGGCAGGCCGATCGCCAGGCGATACAGGTGCAACGGCACGCCGCCCACTTCGAGGTCGGTGATCAG
>DATIKE010000222.1:0-7273 GCA_035477895.1 Phycisphaerae bacterium | reverse complement strand
GTGCCCGGGTTCCACCGTCGTCTATGACCTGCGGTCCTCCCGGGTGGTGGCCGAGGAGATCAAAAAGGCCGGCGGCCAGCCCCGCCGCGAACGGTCCGGGCACGCCTATATCAAAAAAGCTCTCGCCGATGCCCGCGCCGTCTTCGGCGGGGAGTTCAGCGGCCACTACTACTTCCGCGACAACTGGTACTGCGACTCCGCCCTCATCGCTTTCGCCAAAATCCTTAATTTGATCACCCAGGCGGGAAAGCCGCTCGGCGAACTGATCGCGCCGCTGAAACGTTACTTCGGCTCCGGCGAACGCAGCTTCCATTGCGATGACCCTCGCGCGATCATCGACCGGGTCGCCAAACAGTACCGGGACGCGCGGACCGACTACCTCGACGGGATCACCGTCCAGTACGACGACTGGTGGTTCAACGTCCGCCCCTCGATCACCGAGCCCTACCTGCGACTCACCGTCGAGGCGACGGACGCGCGACTGCTGGCCACCAAGATCCAGGAGGTCTCTCCGCTCCTCGGGCCGCCCGCGGGCCGGCATGCCGACGAGGACTCCTGACTGGTAATAACTGGTATTCGTTCTTCCCAGGGAGTGACATGCCGGAACGGATCGAACATCGACGACTCGGCTGCGGAATGGAGATGGCCGCCATGCACATGCCGGATCGCCCGGTGGCCGCCATCACCCTCCGCCTGCTGGCCGGCTATACCTACGAGCCGGCCGACCTCCTCGGACTGGCTCACGTCTGCGACGAGGCGATCATCAAAGGCACAGCCAAGCATGACGGCCGGGCACTCAATGACGCTTTCGACGCCATCGGCGCGGCCCACGGCTCGTACGCCGGCCGAGAGAGCTTCGGCTTCCACTGCCTATGCCTGCCCGAGTTCGTGCCCCAGGCCGTCGACCTCCTGGCCGAAATGATCCTGACTCCCAGCTTCCCGCCCGACGCCTGCCGCGTCGCCGTCGAACTCACCCGCCAGTCATTGGCCGCCCTCGACGACGACCCTCAGGAAATGGCCAAGAAACTGCTTCATCGCCAGGCCTACGGCCAGCCGCTCGGCCGGCATCCCCTCGGCGAGAACGAAACGCTCGACCGGATCGAACGCGAACACCTCGTCCGACACTGGCGGCGTTTCTTCTTCCCCGCCAACATGCAGTTCTCGATCACCGGTGCGGTCGAACCCGATCGACTGGCCGACCTGCTCGAGCGGATTTTCGGGAACACCGCCGCCGATCGGCGCGATTCCGGCGCACCGGACGAGCCGCTCTCCCCGCACGCCCTGCGGTTTCAGCCCGGCCGGTCCCATCACCACAAAGACCTCGAGCAGGAATACGTCGTCTTCTGTTTCCCGGCCTCGTCGGTCACCGACGACGACTTCCCGGCCGAACAGGTGCTCCTCGGCGTGCTGGCCGGCGGGATGAGCGGTCGGCTGTTCACCGAGGTCCGCGAGAAGCAGGGTCTGGTCTACTGGGTCGGTGCCTGGAGCGACCACCCGCGCGGCGGCGGCGCAATGCATTTCGGCGCCTCCACGACCCCCGAACGTGTCGAACAGACGTACGATACCTTGCTGCGGGAGATCAATCGCATCCGCGACGACCTCACCGTGGAGGAAACGCAGCGCGCGATCAACAGCCTCGTCGCCCAAGTCCAGACCCGCGGTGACACCTCCCGCGCACGGGCCAATCGCCTCGCCGACGACCTCTTCTACTATGGAAAGCCTGTCCCCATCGAGGAAAAAATCGCTCGTGTCCAGGCCGTCACCGTCCGCGACCTCCAGGAATACCTGGACGGACATCCGCGCGACCAGCTCAGCGTCGTAACCCTGGGACCGAAGGAGCTGAAAAGATGAAACAGGGTTATCCGGGAACGCCCCCCCACGGGTCGCGGCCAACAGTGCGTCCTAATGCCGGTGTGGCACCGGCGTCTGCCTGTGCGTGTACGCCTGTCTGCGTGTACGCACAGGCAGGCACGCAGACAGGTCTCGCCGGTGTGATTTCGGGGCCATAGGAGGCACTCTAAACCAAACACTCGCCCCCTTGATGGATCGGGGGGCTTTCCTGATTTCGGCGTTTCGGCGTTTCATGATGTCTTCTTTCCACCAACACACGCTGTCCAACGGCCTGCAGATCGTGATCGAGGTCATGCCCCACGTGCCGTCCGTGGCATGTGGCTTCCTGGTTCGAACCGGAGCCCGCGATGACCCCCCCGACCACGCAGGCGTCTCCCATTTCCTCGAGCACATGTGCTTCAAGGGCACCGCCCGACGAACGTGGCAAGACATCAACGTTGCCTTCGACGAGATGGGCGCCCACTACAATGCCTACACCGGCAAGGACCGCACTTTCTACTTCGGCTGGGTCCGCACCGAGGAGTTCGAGCGCCAGCTCGACCTGCTGGCTGACATGATGCGGTCCGCGCTGCCGCCGGCCGAGTTCGACATGGAAAAAAAGGTCGTCCTCGAGGAAATCGCCATGTCCGAGGACGACCTCACCAGCAACGCCTACGAGTTCCTCTACGAGAACGTCTGTGCCGGCAGCCCGCTGGCCTGGCCCGTCCTCGGGTACGAACGAACCATCCGCGATCTCACCCGCGACCGGATGAATGACTACTTCGAGCGCCGCTATGCGCCCGGCAATCTGCTGCTCATCGTGGCCGGCAACGTCGATCCCGACCACGTGCTCGAGACCGCCGACCGCCTCTGCGGCTCATGGCCCCCGAGGGATCCCGGCTGGAACCGACAGCCGCCGTTGCTCCGCGCGGGATCATCCACCCGGGCAATGGACAAATTCCATCAGCAGGCGATCCTGCTCGCCTTTCCGTCGGCCGGCGCCTGCGACCCCCTGGACGAATCCGCCGAGGCCCTCGCCGCCATCCTCGGCGGGCAGAACTCCCGCTTCTACTGGAATATCGTCCAGCAAGGCCTCAGCCCGCGGGCCGGTGTATTCCGGGAGGAGTACCACGACTTCGGCCTGATAACCCTGTACGCCCTCTGCGAGCCGGAAAACGCCGAGAAAGTCCTCGATGCCATGCAACGCGAGGCCCGCCTCATCACCAACCAGGGACCGGAACCGAAGGAAACCCAGCGCGTCAAGAACCTCCGCCGCACGTCGCTGGCCACCGAGTCCGAAGCCCCCTTCTACCGCCTCGGACAGATCGCCGATGATATGGAGTATCGCGGCCGGCCAAGGACCGCCGAGGAACAGTTGGCCGAGGTCGACGCCGTGTCCGCCGAGACCATCGCCGACTACTTGCGACGCTTCCCGATCACCGGCGAGGGCTTCCTCGCCGGCGTCGGCCCGCGGCAATGGCCTTCAAGTGCGTCCTGACCAATCGTCATGAGCGAAACGCCCCTCAACACGACGCCGAATCAGAACAACCCCATGCCGTTCATGCCGTTCGCGCGCGCGGTCGCGCTTGACGACTTCGGCTTGCCGCCCGCCGGCGATCCCGGCAACGCCTGGCCGCCGGACATGTCCCGCCTGCGTGCTCTGGTGGAGCTCCTCGTGTTGCTGGCCGGCGGCGCGGTCGGCACCGTCGTGTTCGTGCTGCCCTTCATCCTGATCCGGCTGCCGGACCATCGCTGGTACAACGTCCTGGGCAGCATCGGGCCGGGCGTCGGAACGCTCGTCGCCTGCGCGATCATGCTGCTCGTGGCCCGACAGAAGCCGGCATCCATCGGCCTGACCCGGCGCAACCTGATCGTGAACGCCGCCATCGGCGTCGGCGCCATGGCCGCTCTCTACGCCGGCCTCCTCGTTCCCCTCGGCCTCGTGCTCTCTCAGTTCGGCGACCTGGCCGACCAGCCAAGGAAGGCCATCGAGGAAACCTTCCCCCCGATGAGCCTCGCCTGGCTCGTCCTCATGATGACCTTCGTCTCCCTCTGGGAGGAGGTCGTCTTCCGCGGCTTTCTCCTGACCCGCCTGCGCGCCATCTTCGGACGATGGTGGCTCGCCGTCCTGGTCGGCGCATCCGTCTTCGGGCCGATCCACGGCTACCAGGGCTTCGTCGCCGTCATCATGATCACCGTCCTTGCCGTGCTCCTCAGCACCCTCTTCATCTGGCGCAAAAGCCTCGTCCCGGGGATGGTCCTCCACTGGCTTCACAACGTCGGAACCATGCTCATCGTACAAACCCTCTACTCCTCGTCCCCGTGAATCGTTTCCCGCTTGATTCCAACCGAATCGGCCGCTATACCAGAAGCCGATTTCGGTTCCGTCAACCGCGGGCCCGGGTAACACCATCCGCGCCGGTTCAACAGGCAAAGGAGATGCTCAGATGGCCAAACCCTGTAATGTCGGCCTCATCGGCCAGGGATTCATGGGACGCACCCACAGCAACGCCTACCTCAAGGTCGGCAAGTTCTTCAGCGACCTGCCGCTGGACCCGGTCATGCACACCGTCTTCGGCATGCCCGAGGAGAAACCCGAAGTATTCGCCCGGCGATGGGGCTGGAAGAACTTCTCCACCGACTGGAAGTCCGTGATCCGCAACGAGGAGATCGACTACATCGACATCGTCACCCCGAACTTCATGCACATGCCGCCGGCCATCGCCGCCATCGAGGCCGGCAAGCCGGTCGCCACCGAAAAACCGATCGCCGGTACGCTCGGCGACGCCCGGGCCATGGCCGAGGCCGCCAAAAAGAAGAAAGTCAAAACCTTCGTCTGGTACAACTACCGCCGCTGCCCGGCCGTCGCCCTCGCCCACCAGCTCGTCAAGGCCGGCAAGATCGGCCGGATCTTCCACGTCCGCTGCGTCTACCTCCAGGACTGGGGCGGACCAAAGACCCCGTTGCTCTGGCGGTTCCAGAAGAAGCTCGCCGGCTCCGGCGCCCACGGCGACCTCAACGCCCACATCATCGACATGGCCCGTTTCATCACCGGCGATGAGATCGTCGAAATCTCCGGCTCGATCGCCGAGACCTTCATCAAGGAACGCGAGATCGTGACTGCCGGGTCCGGGGGCGGCATCGCCGGCGGGGCCAAGGGCAGCAAGAAGATGGGCAAGTCCGACGTCGACGACGCCGTCCTCTTCCTCGCCCGATTCAAGGCCGGCGCCGTCGCCAGCTTCGAGTGCTCGCGCCTGGCCACCGGCTATAAGAACATGAACGGCATCGAGATCCACGGCGAGAAGGGCGCGCTCCGCTTCCGCTTCGAGGACATGAACTATCTCGACTACTACGACGCCACCGACGACATGAAGGTCCAGGGCTGGACGCACATCATGTGCACCTCCGGCGGGAACCATCCGTATGTCGCCGCCTGGTGGCCCGACGCCCACATCCTGGGCTACGAGCACGGCTTCATCAACCAGGCCGCCGACATCATGGCCGCCCTGGCCGGCAAGACGCCCGTCGTCCCCATCCCCGACTTCGCCGACGCCTACGAGACCCAGAGGGTACTCGAGGCCGCACTCATCTCGGCCCAGCAACGCTGCGCCATCAAGATGAGCGAGGTCAAGTGACAAATCCTAATCTCAGAAGGGGTACGCAATGATCCTCAGCGAGACCCAAAAACAGCGGATCAAACAGGACCTGGCGGATCGGCTCAGAGGCGAACCGGAAGTGCGCAAGGTGGTGGTCTTTGGCTCGTTTCTCACCAGCGGCGATCCCAACGACCTGGATGTGGCCGTGTTTCAGGATAGTACCGAGACGTACTTGCCGCTGGCGATGAAATATCGGCGGCTCCTGGACCCCGTAGCCGATGTCATTCCCATCGATGTCATTCCCGTTCGCCCGTCTCCCGAGCCGGGTGAGTTCCTGGAGGAGATTCTGAGCGGGGAGGTGGTGTATGAGCGGTAGCGCAGTGGCCTGGATGCACGATGCCCGGGAGAATGTTCAGATGGCCGAGTTGGCGCTCCAGGCCAATCTGTTCAATCCGTGCCTCCATAACTGCCAGCAGGCGGTCGAAAAGGCACTCAAGGCCGCGCGGGTGCATTGCGGCCTGACCATGAAGCGCGTCCACGGCATTCGTAAGCTCAACCGCGATCTGCTGACCCGGGGCGTTAACCTGCATCTGACCGATGAGGAATGTGGAATGCTGGATTCGATCTATGTGGCCTCAAAATACCCGGCCGACTCCGTGTTGCCCGATTCACCGCCTGACGCGGCTATTGCCGGGAAATGCTTGGAACTGGCCAGACGGACGGTAAGGGCGGCGGCGGCGGTCATCGGCGAGTTGGACTCATGAGTCTCTCGAAAAGCCAGGAGCGCGGATTATGAGTCTTGCCCAAACCGCCCCGATCAGCAGCCGGCTCAGTCTACGTGCTCCCCAGCGAGAGGCCCTCGAGATTCTGGACCGGGTATGCGACCTGATTCCTCTGGAGAAGGACGCCAACCCGGCGGGCGCCCTGGATGCGATCAAGGCCGAGTTTCCGACGGTCACCGACTTCGAGCGGGAGTTCCCGTCGCTGTGCTTTGCCCTGGCCACCGGCGTCGGCAAGACCCGACTGATGGGCGCGTTCATCAGCTACCTGTTTCAGGCCCACGGCATCCGGCATTATTTCGTGCTGGCCCCGAACCTGACCATCTACAACAAGCTGATTGCCGACTTCACACCGCGAACACGCCAAAGTATGTCTTTCAGGGCATCTCCGAGTTCGCCATCAATCCGCCGGAGATCATCACCGGCGACATCTACGAGATGGGGCACGGCGTACGCAAGGGTTACTTGCTCGACACCAGCCCGGCCCATGTGAACATCTTCAACATCAGCAAGATCAACTCGGAGGTGCGCGGCGGAAGAGAACCCCGAATCAAACGGCTCCACGAGTACATCGGCGAGAGCTACTTCGAGTACCTGTCCAAGCTTGATGACCTCGTCCTGCTCATGGATGAATCGCACCGGTACCGGGCATCGGCGGGTGTCAGGGCGATCAACGAGCTTCGGCCTGTCCTGGGGCTGGAACTGACAGCAACGCCGCATGTCGAGCGCGGCAACCAGTCCGAGCCGTTCAAGAACGTCATCTACAGCTATCCGCTCTCGGCTGCCCTAAATGACGGCTTCGTGAAGGAGCCGGCTGTCGCCACGCGGGAGAACTTCGATGCCGGCAACTATGACGACGAGGGTCTGGAGCGGCTCAAGCTGGAGGACGGGGTCCGCATTCATGAAGAGACCAAGGTGCAATTGGACATATGGGGTATCCCCTTTGCTCAACCATCCACCATGGGTGGCGGGACGGTGCGGCGGTTCTTCGTGACGATGGCCGAATAGGGCTGCGGGGAAACCTGCACAGCCTGCTGGACGGGTTGCGCTTCGATCTGTCTGTAAACG
>DATIKE010000221.1:0-8863 GCA_035477895.1 Phycisphaerae bacterium | reverse complement strand
CGTCGGTACTGTTCGTGGGCGATTCGCCGCTCCTCGACGTGGCCGCCCCGGCCGCGATGGGCATGAAAACCGCCCTGGTCGACAGTAAGCCCGGCTTTTGGCCGGCAAAGGATCTGGTTTCCGCCAGCCCCGACCTCCACCTCGAGACCGTGGCGGATCTGCCGGCCCTGCTGGAAGGCGTCTGTTGACGCGAGCCATTTTTATATTCTTTAAGGTGTCTATAGGTATTAACAGGCAAGGAAGGCGGACGGCAATACCTGGAGGCACCAGAAACCGGGTTCCGGGATGGGAAGTCGGGGGCTCATGCCTGGGTATCCGTGATCGGCTTGGCCGCGCCCTCAATGCGGACATGTCCGCCGTGCCCGCTCGGCGGACGGGCATCTTTTTGCGCATGGCCCTTGTACGCCTGGACCGATACAATGACCGTCGTTTGCTTGAATCGGGCAACGAGGCTCAGGAGGTGTGTGATGGGCAAGCCGGCGTCAGACAGACAGCCGACCTTCGAGGAAGCACTGGCGGAACTCGAGGCGATCGTCACCGCCATCGAGGAGGGCAGGATCGGCCTGCAAGAGGCGATCGTCGAATACGAGAAGGGGATGAAACTCGTCCGTTACTGTCGCAACATCCTCGGCGAGGCCGAGGCCAAGATTCAGCAGCTCCAGGTCGGCGTGGACGGCAAGCTCGCGGCCGCGCCCATGAGTCCGCCGGCTCAGGATTGATCCCCGCGATCCGGGTTATTATCTCTTGCTCGATACCGCGGCGGTCGCGGTCGTCGGCGCCGCGGCCTGCGGCGTCACTTCCAGGGCCGACAGCACCGCCTCGGCATCTTTTCCGCCCACCAGCCGGATCGCGATCACGCCGTTGACCGGTTGAACATCGTCAAAGACGACTTCTGTGGCCCGATTCAGCCCCGTCTTGTTGAAATCCTTTGTCCCGGAGTCGTCCGGTCTCGTCGTCGGCCGGCCGCTCACCGCCGTCTCCACGATGTCCAGGTGTTTCAGTCTGGTCTGGCCGTTGATCATGATGGTCATCGGCTTGCGCTGGGCATCGGCATACCGACGTTCTACTAGCAGCAGCCGCACGCGATACGTCCCCGGCCCGACCGTCACATAGGCGGTAAAGTCCTTCGCGTGCATCCCGTGGCGGTACAGCTCGGGGTCGTCCGTGCCGGCGATGCTCAGCCGCTTGGGTTGCGCGTACCACGTCAGGGCGACGGGGTCGGCCTTCTCCCCGGTGCGGACGATGACTTCCAGGCCGGGCAGCCATGACTGCCCTTTCGTGTCCACGTAGGGTACGCGTCCCGGATAACCCATGATCCACGCCTGTCGGCCTGTCGGCCCGCCGCCCGAGCCGAATCCCGCGTCGCCGTCCGCCGCCGAGAACTGCACCGTGTCGATCCACACCTTTGTGCCTTTCGATAGCGGGTTCTTGCCTCCGGTGGCCGTGATTCGCACCGTATGCTTGCCCGGCTTGAGCCCGTTGACGTAGTACAGCACCTGCTGGCGGATCGCCCGCGGGTTCCAGCAGTCGATACCGCAGAGCTGCTTCGTGTTGTCGACCCATACGTCGGCCTGCCCGCCGTCGGGTGCGACCGCGCCGATTAGCCGGAACTGATTGCCCTCGAACTGGAAGGTCAGTTCCGCTCCGGGCTCCGACGCCGCCCGGGCCGTCGTGCCGAAATGGTCCGCGTGGTTGTCGATCTGCCAGGGGCCTTTGAACGCCAGCCGGTCGTCGTCGACCGCCTGCTGCGGATCGTCGCCCTCGATGACCACGTTGCGCGTGTCGTCGCGGCGGATGGCGACGATACAGTCGCCGTTGGACAGTTCCTGAACCTGGTATCCATTGCCGTCTGGTTTCGCGGTCTGGGTCAGCACTTGCCCGTCCGCCGTGACCCGCGTCGGCCTGAACGCCAGCCGCAGCACGTCCGTTTGTTTGCGCGGTACCGCCGCCGTTCTGTAGCTCACCTTGCCGGGTGCGTACACGATATGCTGCACGACGGCCGAGCTGCGGCAGAGGTGGTTCTCACGGTTGGCCCCCAGCGATTCCGGCAGCCAGCCGATCGCATCCAGCACGAACCGCAGGGCCATCGGCCCGGCGATCTTGAACCATCCGCCGGCCACGTACGCGCCGCCGTCGATAAGGTCCTCGACCACGCCGGTGGGGTGGATGTCGTAAGTCGCGAGGATGAACTGCCGCCGGGCCATCTCGCGGGCCCACTCCGAGTCCGCCCGGACGCCGTACTCGGCAAAGACCGAGCCCACCTGCAGCGGCGCGTACCACAGCGACCGGCCGCAGCAGGCCGGCCCCTCCGGGTACGCCCATGCGCCGCTGAACACATCCCCGCGCGAGTCCATCGACGTGCAGGCATGGTGGATGAACAGCGTCATGATGTTCCGCACGTCGTTCCGCCAGTTCACGAAAAGCTCCGGCCGCTTCATCATGTACCGGCTCAGCACCTCGGTGCTCACCTCGCACTGCACCGGGTGTTCCCAGTCCCAGTAGTGCCGGCCGAACGTGTCCGGCTCGGTCCATCGCGGCAGCAGCGAGTTGCGCGCGTAGGCCAGGCCGGCTTCGAGGGCATCGACCAGCGCGTTGTTGTTGCCGGTGTAGCCCTCCTCGATCAACGCGTCCAGAAACTCCAGGATCATGAATACCCCGCCGGTCTGCAGATCGCCCCAGTCCGAGCTTTCGGGGTTCGCGTACCGGTTCCAGGGCGGATACGCCGGATCGCGGTTGCGCTTGGCGGCCAGCAGGTCCGCCCAGTGCTTCGCGTGGTTCAGCCACTCCTCGTTGCCGGTCACCTGGTACGCCCGCACCAGCGCCAGGCCAACCTGGGCCGCGATGTCCAGTTGAATCATCCCGTTCGGGTTGCACGGGCCGTACGATTCGCCCCGGCTGGGCACGCTGATGAGGAAGTTCGGCCAGGGATGGTTGGCGTCGGTCTGGCAGTGGCGTGTAATGACGTCGGCGATCATGGACATGTGTGCAATCGCCGCCGGGTCGCCGCTGTAACGGTAATAGTTGATGAAGCTGAGTATCGCGAAAGCCGTCCGCTGACCCTTGTCGCCGTCCGCCCACGGCTTCTGTTCCTGCGGCGCGATCGTGCCGTCCTCGGCGATCTTCCAATGGCCGTTGTACACGTAGTGCGGCGCCGGCAGGCCCGTCGCGGGGTTTTCGACCCACGGATAACGTTTCAGCGTCTCTGCCGCGATCCGTGCGCGGAAATCGCACTGCCCGTTCAGCCCGTCGTACCAGGGCGCGATGACGCCGTGCTCGTCCTCGACCGCCGGGTGGGCGTAGTATTTCTTCATCTGCTCCGCGCCCGCCCGTCCGCCGGTGGCGACTCCCACGAAAACGACGAGCGAGATCATCATCCGCCGCGAGACTTTCCGAGAATCGTTCATGGTCGGGCTCCCTGGGGCGCGAAAACGCGCCGCGATCCTATCCCAAAGCCGCGCCGCCCGCCACGTCCGTCTTGTTCCCGCGAGTTCCGCCTCCCCCGCCCGTCGCGTCCCTTCGTGCCGGCCCGTGGGGCCTTGCGCCACCGGACCCTTGCGAATGATATTGAACCACCAAGACACAAAGAGGATCGGAGAAGTGAGAATGGATCATTCCATTCTCTCCCGTCTTTGTGTCTTTGTGCCTTTGTGGTTATCCTCCGCCGCTTCCTGGCGCGGAGGGAGTCCGGCGGAATGAGTGCGATCCTGATTTACGTTTTCCCCGTCGTGATGGACATGGTGCTGGCCGGCGTGATGTTCATGGCCACGGTCTGGGCGGCGCAGCAGGGGGCGTCGGCCTCGGCGGTGTCGAACCTGATCACCGCCTGGGCGGCGGTCTACATGGTTTGCGCGCTGGCGATCGGACGGGTGGTGACCCGGCGGAACGCGCCTTGGCTGCTGGTCGGCGCGTGCCTGGCGACCGCCGGGCTCAGCGTGGGCTTCATGGTCGCCCGGTCCCTGGCCACGATGTACGTCCTCATGGCCCTTGAGGGCGCGGCCATGGCGGTCTTCTTCGCGCCGTTCCAGGTATTCATGAAGCTCGTGGGGGAGCACAAGAAGCGGCGGATCACAGAGAGCGTCGGGCTGTACACCTTCTCATGGAGCAGCGGGTACGCGCTTGGTCCTCTCATAGCTGGAATATTATGGGTCCTGCTGGGTTGGGCTGGCTGCCATGCGATCAACGCGCTGGCGGCGTTCCTCGTCGCGATCGGCATCCTGGTCATGCACATTCGAATCGGCCGTTTGCGCGCGGCGGCGGCTTCCAGTGATTCCAACGGTGTCCCGGATATCCAGGTGTGCGAGTACGCCGCCAGGCCGGACCTGGCCTGGATGGCGTGGTTGTTCGGAGGTATCGGCTGCATCGCCACGGTTATCGTCCGCGGCATATTCCCGACGTCGGGGGCCGCCTGCGACATTCCCAAGAGCGTGCAGGGCGAGATCCTGGCCGTGTTCAGCGGCGTCCAGGCAGTGGTGGGGCTTCTGCATTCGCGCGGCCGGCGATGGATGTATCGGCCCTGGCCGATTCTGGGCTTCGGCCTGTTCGGCGTGGCCGCCCTGATCCTTTTTGCGATCTCGCGGACCCCGGCGGGTTTTATGCTGGGAGCGGCCTGCTTCGGCGTGTATTCCGGGACGTTTTTCTTCTACTTCGTGTTCCACTCGCTGGTGCATCCGGAACATGCCGGCCGTTACATCTCGATCAACGAGGCGGTGGTCGGGCTGACCGGGATCATCGGGCCGGTGCTGGGCGGTCTGCTGGCCGACACGTTCTCGCTGTCGACGCCGTATTTGATTGCCGGGGGCATGGTTTTCGTGGGGATCTGCGTGCAGGCGTCGATCCACGCCCGGCTGGAGAGAAGAGCCGCCGAAAGCCTGCCCGCCGAAGCCGTGGTCCCCGCCGCCTAGGCTCAGGCCTCCCCCATCCCGCCATCTGTCGGCGTGCCCTGATCGGCGGGTTTCTCGGGTCGCGAGAAACTCTCGCGGATCATGGCCGCCAAGCGCTCGGCGTCGGGGATCTTGTCCGCCCGAATGAACAGCCCCGGCGGGTCCTTCCTGCCGAGGAAGTGGCTGACCAGCCAGGTCTGCTCGGATCTGCTCTGCTGATCGGCTTGCCCCCCATTCGAAGTTGTATTCGCCCAACTGTCGAGCCACTGCCCGACGGCCGGGTCCAGTTTTCTCAGGCTCACCGTTTCACCCGGCGCGATGTCACCTCCTCGAACGAAAAACGGCTTCACTCGCGTTCTGCCCCCGCCGCGCTGGACGACGAGATAGTTGAAGCGGTCGATGGGTGCCGCCAGGGCGAACGAGCGGTGCTCAATCTCGCGCAGTTGTTCGAGCCGCTGCTTGATTCGGCCGGCCTGCTCGTAATCCCGCCGGGCGGCGGCCTCGCGCATCGATACCTCCAATACCTGGTACATGGCCTCGCGGTCGCCGGCGGAGAACGCCAACGCTTCGGCGACTGTCTCCCGATATCGGGACATGGGGATGGTCGCGCTGCACGGGGCGGGGCATCTGCCCATCTCGAAATACGCGCACGGCGTCCCGCGCGGGGCCTGTTCGAGGATGTGCTCGTAGCGGCACAGGTCGAACCCGTCCTGCAGCACCTGGACGAACCGCGTCGCATCGCCTTGGGTGAAGAACGGCCCCAGGTCGACGCCCGGCGGGCCGCGCAGCATCTTCCCCACCGCCAGGCGCGGGATCTCCGCCCGCGGATCGAGATGCACGAACCAGGCCGGCCCGAACCCGAGCTGCTTCAGATACGTCCGCGGCATCAGCACCCGCGCCAGCCGCCAGTAGAGATGGCCGATCTCGAAAGCCGAGCAGGCCGGCGTCCAGCGGATTCTTCGCACGATCCGGCTCAGGTCCGCGCGCCGCCGGCCGGCAGGACCCGGGTGCTGGTCCTCGTCGGCCGCCGGGCCGGCCAATCGCGTCTGCACCGCGCGTCGCAGGTTGCCGGCCGAGGCCAGCAGAATGATGCGATCCTCCTCGTCGGTCAGCAGATACACGCCGCCGGTCACGGGCAACGGATGGGCGCGATCTTTTCCCGTCTTCGGCTTAGTGCCGGCCCCATCGGCGTGATCGGTCGATTCGCCCTGAAGGCACGGCTTCGAGCCCGCGCCCTGCGGAAAGGGAAAAACCGCCGAATACTCGAATAGACCGTCGAGGTTCACGTGTCCAGTGTAGACGCCGCCGCGGCGGGCGGCCAAATGCCCTTGCCTGAGCCGATGGTCAGGGGTAACCTGTTGTGCAGGTCGGCCTGGAAAAGCCGGCTGATGGGCTAGTAACGGGAAGTGCTGACGATGACCCATACCAACGCAACCGCGGACAAGCCGAAATCGATCTGGGACAACGATCTGCCGGCCGGCGATTCGCCGCCGATGCCCCGCTGGCCGCTGGTCTTCTGGACGGTCGTGTACGTCGTCTGGATGGTGTTTCTGATCTCGATGGTCGTCGTGCGCTTTGCCACCGCCTGAGAATTGGAGCCGCCCTGCCTACCCGCATGGATCAGCCAGCCGCATCCCCTCCTGACCCCCGGGTTTTCTCCGACAATCTTGCCGCGCTTCGGAGCGTCGATCCCGAGTTGGCCGATCGGGTGGCCTTGATCGACGACGCCCTTCTGAACGCGCGGCCGGCTCACACGCGCGACGGGCATTTGAGCTTTCGCATCTCCGCCGACGACGGGCAGCCGGCCTGGTTGGGCCGAACGTCGATTCCGCTCGTTCGAGCGGAGGTGTTGCTGGAGAAATTCGATTCCGGCACAGGCAACGTGCTGCTGCCGGGCCTCGGGCAGGGCATGGAGGTGAGCCTCCTGCTGCTGCGGCTGGGCTCGCATCGGGCGGTTTTCGTCTGGGAAACGCAGGCCGAGGCCCTCGCATTGGCGATGCGGCTGCACGATTGGCACGGTGCGATCGCGACGGGCCGTCTGAAGTTTCTGGTCTGTTCGCTCGAACAACTCGCGCAGGTGCTGCCCGACTGGCTCGATCGTCATCCGGGTTACCTCTGCCCCGAGCGGATCATGATGTGGCCCTGGTCGGCGCCGGGCGAGCTGGCCGCCTGCCGATCCGCCGTGCAGCGGGCCTACGAGCAGACCGATCGGCGACGCGGTGATCTGCTCGCATGGGAGCGAGAGGAATTCAAGGCCCAGGTCCGCGCTAGGGTGGAGTCTTCAAAAACGCCCGGCCATGCGTTCGCCACCGGGCCGCTGGTCATCATGAGCCTGCATGTCCGCGAAGATCTCCGGGCAGTCGGCGAGTCGCTGGCGGCAGGCGCTGCGGCCGGCGGACTTCAGGTCGTCGAGGTGCTGGTTCGCGGACCGGCGGACCTTCATCCCCTGGGTCGATTACGCAAACTGAGAACGGCCTGCGACGAAGCACCGTCCGCAGCAGTTTTGCTCGACTGCGGCCGACAACAGGTCCAGGAATTGTGCCCGCGGCCGATCCCCGTGCTGAGTTGGGTCGGCCCGGCGGCCTTGCCGACACTGGTAGCCGGGCTGGCCGACGGCGACGGTGTCGCGGCGACAACCCGCCGGGTGGCCGAGCGGCTCAAGGCGGCCGGCTGGAATCGCGGCGAGATCCCGGTCGTTCCCTACCCGTGTGTCGCGGATCTTTCGGAAGCCGGAGTGGTCGATCGGGAACGGCCCATCGACGTACTGCTGGTGGGGGACATCGGCCCGACCGATCCGGAGCCGTTTGGTTATTCCCTGCATACCCACTGCCAACTCTGGAAAACGGCGTCGGAGCTGATACGCGCCCGGATTGAGACATTTACCGAGGCGCAGGGAGTCGGCCTGTTCGCGCGCGGGGAGCAGAAGTGCGGTGTGCGGCTGGAGGAGACCCCCCTTCGCCGGACGATGGTGGAAGCGATCGGCACATTCGTAGCCGATACGCTCCTGGCGCTTTTCCTGGCCCAACCTCTGTCAGAGATGGGACTTGTGTTTCGCGTGGCGGGCCGGGGCTGGGAGCATTCGAACTTGGCGACGCTTGCGGTTCCCTCGGATACCCATGCCGGACTGCGAGAGGTTTTCAGGCAGAGCAAGCTGGTGGTCTGGGCGAACGTGACCGGCGAAGTGAGTCTCGTGCCGCTGATGGCAGCCGGCAGCGGTGCGGTGGTGCTGGCCAAGTCGCATCCGCGAGATGCTCAGCCGGGGGGGCTGATCACAATGCTGGAACCGGGGAAAGAGATGCTGTCCTTCAACTTGGCGAGGGAATTGGTGGCGGCCATCCGTCAGTTGCTTGCCCGTGTTGAAATGCGTGCCCGCCTGGTATCTGCCGCGCGATCACGCTGTCTGAGCGACCATCTGCCTCAGCATCGAATAAAAGCGATTCAGATTGCCGCAAGTTCTTATTCCGCGACTCCACCCGAGCAGTTGTAACATATTGACAGTCAGTTATTTATGCTATTCCCGCGTACAGGTCAAGTTTTTTGCGCTGTGCGACCGATAACAGCGCAGTAATTGGCTTTAGCAGGTGCGGTCCCGAGTGCGATGGACGCCCGAGGATGGGTCCATCACAGGCTGTTGGAAGGTTGCACGGAACATGAGAACCATCGCCATCGCCAATCAGAAGGGCGGCTGTGGGAAGACCACTGTCAGCATCAATTTGGCGGCGTGCCTCGCCCGGGAGGGGCGGCGGACGTTGCTGGTTGACATGGATCCGCAGGGCCATTGTGCGCTCGGCCTGGCGGTGCCGGAGGATCAGATCGAGGTCAGCATCTTCGAGGTGCTGAAGTCGGTTGGTCTGAACGGCGACCGCATCGACATCACGCGCAGCATCTGGCAGATCACGGCGAACTTTGACCTGGCCCCCGCCACGACGTCGCTGGCCATCTTCGAGATGGAGGGCATGGCTTGGCCGGACGCCGAGGAGCGG
>DATIKE010000220.1:0-6063 GCA_035477895.1 Phycisphaerae bacterium | reverse complement strand
AGCCGCCTTCGGGGCCGATGAGGGCGAGGATGGTGCGGGCGACCTGAAGGTTCGGCAGCAAATCGATGATCGAAGCGGCTTCCCGACAACCACGGGGCAACTCCGCACCTGCGAGGCCGGGCAGACCCGTGCCACCCGAGTCCGGAACCTTTCCCGGCTCCTCCCTTCGGTCAGAGGCCTCAGGACCGAGGGGCTTCGGAAGGAGGGGAGACGGACCACTGGGGCCAGGCAGGTTTCCAGCGCTCAGGGCTATGAGCGTCAGGTCGAATGAAGGCGTCTGGGCCAGCACGGCGGAGAAGGGCAGCAGGTCACGGCATTCGGGCAGCCAGGCGAGACCGGCCTGCTTGGCGGCCTCGACGGTGGTTCGCTGCCACTTGTCGATGCGGTGTGCGGAAGCACCGGCCACCGACCGGGCGGTTTCGATCGGCTGGATTGCGGTGACGCCGAGTTCGGTGCACTTCTCGATGAGGGTGTCCTGTCGCGGGCCTTTGGGTGTTGCGAAGCCCAGAGTGAGGGCGGGTCGCGGTCGCGGGAACTCGTTGACTCGCTCGATGGAGGCTTTCATGCGTCGTGTGTCGCCGGCGATGATGCGGGCGAAGGCTTCGCGGCCTCGGCCGTCGAAAAGAATGACCACATCACCGGCCGATAACCGCCGCGAGCCCAGGGCGTGCCGGGCCTCGGCCTCGGGAAGCTCGGTCTCCGGGCCGGTCAGATCGGCGACATGGAATCGCGGCGGGCTCACGGGGGGCATTATCGAAGGGGACTGTCAGGTGTGCAACGAAGGTCGGACGCCATCCCGGCCGATGCAGACCATGCATCGAGTTTGGCCGGCCGGGCGGGCCTGCCGGCCGGGAACGTGTTTTATCGGGCGAGTGCGAGCTGATGGCAGAGACGGCGACCGAACGCGAACCTCAGGTGCAAGGCATCGGGCAAAACGACGAGAACTCGACGGACATCGACGAGTTGATGAACTCGCTGAATTCAGTGGCGAACGAATTGGCCGGCGGGCCGCGGAGTTCGGCTGCGCCGGTCGGCGAGTCCTCTGTTGAGACCCTGGAACCGGTGCCTGCGGGTAATACGGCCGATGTTCTGGACCCGGCAGGGGCGTTGTCTCCGGCGGAGGAGCAGGAGGCAACGGTGGCTGATGAGGCGGAGGCGGCAGTCACGTCTTCCGCGGAACTCTCTGCCGGCGAAGAGGCCTCCGGGCCGGTGACGAAAGAACCGGTTGCGGAAAAGGAGACCGCTTCCGGCGAGGCTCCGGCCGGAGGGATTGACCGTACGCTGGACGATCTGGATGCGCTTCTGGCGGACGTGGGTGAGCCGTCTTCGAAGGAAAACGGTCCGCAGGAGGCCTCGGACGTGGCCGCCGTCGAGAGCACCGAGGCGGCCGCGGTCCAGGAAAAAACGAGCGGAGCGAGAACGGAAGATTCCTCGGCGACGGCGGCGGAGGCCGGAGGTGCATCCGAGGCTGCACCGAGCGATTCGGCGGCGCAAGCAACTGAACCGGCGGTCGAAACGGCATCCGAACGAGGTGCGGAACCATCGGGGAACACCGTGGGGGCGTCGATCCGGTCGGGTTGTCGAACGCCGGCCGGAGGTCTGGCTCGGGCCTTGTCGAACATGCCGATCGTGGTGCTGAAGGTGATTGACGTTCCTTTTGCTTGCCTCGGCCCGGACATCAAGAACCTGGCGGGGTATGCGGCTGTTGCCACGCTCATCCTGGCGGCCGCGGTCTGGATTGCCGGGCCGCTGCTCATTTCGCGCTGAATCTGCCTTGCTACTGTAGTTGGTCACGCTGCTCGCATCTTATTCTGTAGCACCGGCGTACCGCCGGTGCGAGTACAGGCGAGACGCCTGTGCCACAAATGCAGAAAGCGAATGATGCAACAATTATGACCAGCTACACTACAATGTGTTCGTCTTGCGAGGCACCCTTCCAGGGGTGCTTGGTCCTCATTCTGTGCCGAGGTGGTCATGGCAAGCGAACTGAGCGGTCTGATCGACGGAGTATTGGCGGAGGTGGTCGCTTTCCGACGCGATTTGCATATGCACCCGGAGCTTTCGCGGCGGGAGCGTGAGACGAGCCGTCGCATCCGGGAGAGGCTGGCGAAGCTGCCAGGGTTGAAGGTATTCCCGCCGTTGATGGAGACGGACGTGGTGGCGCTGTTGAACGCGGATCAGCCGGGGCATTGTCTGGCGCTACGTGCGGACATCGATGCGCTGCCGATCCAGGAGGAATCGCCGGAATCGGAGGTGCCTTACCGCTCCACGGTGCCGGGTGTGATGCACGCGTGCGGTCACGACGGGCACACGGCGAACCTGCTGGGGACTGCCATGGTTCTGTCGAAGATGGCCGACAAGCTGCCCGGCCGGGTGCTGTTCGTGTTTCAGCCCGACGAGGAGGATGAGAGCGGCGCGCGGGTGCTGTGCGAGCGCGGCCTGTTCGAGCTGACGAAGGTGGACGCGATCATCGGACTGCACGGCTGGCCCCAACGGCCGGTGGGCAGCGTGTCCATGCGTTACGGGCCGGCGATGGCGTCGAGCAATTCGTTCTTCATCACCATCCGAGGCGTCGGAGCCCACGGGGCGTACCCGCACCGTGGCGTCGACCCGATTGTGGTTGCTGCGCACATCGTGATGGCTTTGCAGAGTATCATGGGCCGCTCGGTCAATCCGATCGATGCGGGGGTGGTGACCGTCGGGGCGATTCACGCGGGGACAGCTACCAACATCATCCCGCCCGAGTGCGAGATGAAGGGCACGCTGCGGCACCTGGACCCGGAGGTGGGGCAGCTTCTTCGCGAGCGGCTGGTCGAGATCGTGGAGAACACCGCGAAAGCCCACCGGGCCGCGGCGACCGTGCGTTTCGGGCCGGCCTATCCGTCGGTAAGCAACGAGGAAGCGACGACCCGGCTGGTGGAAGTGACGGCCCGCGAACTGCTCGGCACGGACAACGTGCACATCGATGATCCGCCGAGCATGGGCGTCGAGGACTTCGCCTACTACCTGCAACATGTTCCGGGCATGATGTTCCGCGTGGGGGTCCGGCCGAAACACCTGGACACGTATCCGGCACTGCACAACCCGAGATTCAACTTCAACGACGAGGCCTTGCCGGTGGGTATGCGGATGTTCGGTACGTTGGCGGAGCGATACCTCCAGGAAAAGTCAACACGTCAAAAAGTCAGAATGTCAGAATGAAACGCCGAAATGGCGCGGGAAGCTGAGACCATCGGTCGACGATGCGGTGATCGGACGTCAATTCCTGATATGGCGAAGGGAATCAGCCTAGCCGAGGAGACTGAGTGTTTCGTCCTTGCTTGATCGGCGCCGGCCGCCGACGCGGCGGCCTTGACTGTCGCGGCGCTTGCCGTCGACCGTCGCGGGGACGCTGGTCAGTGGGTTCTCGGCCCCGTCGAGCGGCTGGCCGACCTCGATCCGCTTCAGCCGCTGGTCGATCTGCTCCGCGTACTGTTTCGACAGCTCAAACCCGATGAACTTGCGGCCGAGCTTTTTGGCCACCGCCAGCGTGGTGCCGCTGCCGCCGAACGGATCGAGGACCAGATCGCCATCATTGGAGCACGCCTTGATGATTCGCCCGAGAAGCTGCTCGGGCATCTGGCAGCCGTGCCAGCCGGCCCGCTCCTTGAACGTGCCGCAGACCCGCGGGAAGTACCACGTATCCTGGTCGCCTTGAAAACCGTCGGGCAGATCCTGCGGCCGAAGAATCCAGGTGTCGTCGGGGATGCGGCCCTTGGGGTCGGCTCGGCGGTCGGCGTAGACGAGCTGGCGGGCGCTGGGCACACGGATCGCGGCGTCGTTGAAGGTGAAGCTCTCTCGATCCTTGACGAAGTAGAACAGGTGGGCGTGGCTGCGGGTGAACTTGGCTTTGCAATGCACGCCGAAGGTGTAGTACCAGACGACCCAGTTGCGGCACGACAGGCCCAGCTCGCGGGTGGCAATGCACTTGAGCTCGGCGGCATATTCGTCGCCGATCGCCAGCCAGAACGTGCCGGTCGGCTTGAGGGCCCGGGCCACGCCGGCCACCCATTTGCGCGACCAGTTCAGGTATTCGTCGGCGGCCTTGCGGTCCTCGTAGATGTCGTACTTGTAGCCGATATTGAAGGGGGGGTCGGCGAACGCGAGATCGACGCTGCCGGCCTCAAGCTGTTCGAGGCCCCGCGCACAGTCCATGTTGTGGATATGATTGATTGTGACGCCCATTTCGCCTCCCTGCCCGGCCAGGGCTGGTGTTGGATTCTCACACAAGGAGATTATTGCCTCGGGCCTGCCGGACCGCAACATGGAAAAACACAAAGATCATCGCGTGGTTCAACCTGTGAGTTTCTCGGGTTGTCGGGGCCGTTTGTTGCAGGGTGTGAGACGCCGCGCCGATCAAATGGATTTCCGTTGGACACGCGGGCCGATAAGGCAGGTGATTTCGTAAGGAATGGTGCCCAGCCTTCGGGCCAGGGCCTCGACGCAGTTGGGCGCGGCCGGATCGTCGTCGATGATGGTGACCGGGTCGCCTATGCGGACATCCCCAGCTTCAGTCAGGTCAATGGTGGTCTGGTCCATGCTGATCCGGCCGACGACTTGGACGTGGCTTCGTCCGCGGGCGCGGACGGGTTCCAGGGTCATGATCGCGTTGTTGCCGAGCCGGCGGCGATATCCGTCACCGTAGCCTATTGGCACGATACCGATACGACTTTCCCGTTGGGTGATGAAGGTGCGGCCATATCCGACAGCGTGGTCGGGCGGCAGGCGGCGCACGGCAGTCAGGCGGCTGATCACGCGCATGCAAGGTCGGATGTCCGGCGGACGCTCGTCGGGTGGGCCGTCCCAGTAGCCGTAGAGGCACAGTCCAGGCCGAACCCGATCCAGGTGTGTTTTCGGCATGCGGAAGACGGCGGACGAGTTGGCGATGTGGTACTGATACACGGAGACGCCGTGGGCGATCAGCCGATCGCGCAGGGCGAGGAACGTCCGGAGCTGGAGGTGTGAGAATTCGAGGTCGGGCTCATCGGCCGAGGCCAGATGAGTGTAGACGCCGTCGATGATGATTCCGGGCAGGGCGGCCACCTCGCTGATGGTGGTGGCGGCGGCCTCGGGGAGCAGGCCCATCCGCCCCATGCCGGTATCGACCTTGATCTCGACGCGGGCGGGCTTATGCAGCCGGACGGCGGTGGCCGACAGTTCGCGGGCTTCGTCGGTGGACATCACGGTAACGCTGGCCTGTGCGAGGACAGCCTGTTCGGCTCGTTCGCGGCGTTCCTTCTCGTCGGCCTCGGCAAGCATGGGAGCCAGGCAGAGGATGGGCCGGAGCCAGCCGAGGCGACGGAGCTCGACGGCTTCAATGAGATTGGCGACACTGACCCGCCCGGTGCCTGCTTTGGTGAGCACCGGCAGGACCAGTTCGAGCCCGTGGCCGTAGGCGTTGGCCTTGACGGCCGGGCAGAGTTCCGTACCTCGCGCCACGCGCCGGCGGATGGCGGCGATGTTGCCGCGAAGGGCGTCCAGCCGAATCTCTGCCGTGACCAGTGAATTCATGCCTGAGGCACTCTACCGACCGGTCGGCGAGGGTCAAGACGGACCCGGTGCGGGTGATCTCGCCCGGGCTGGCGTGCCTGTGGAGTTCCGGTTACAATGCGGACGTTATCACAAAAGTGAAGACAGAAGATAGTAGTCGCCCGCATGGAAGCGGCGATTCCGATTATTGCCAGACCACGGATTACTGCATGCATCACTCCCTCGAACAGGCGGCCCCATTTGCCGCGCTAGGGCTCGAAGCCCCGATACTTCGGGCGTTGGTCCAGATGGGGTTTACCGAACCCACTGACATACAGACACAGCTTGTCCCGCTGATTCTGCAGGGCCGAGACGTGCTCGGGCAGGCCCGCACAGGGACCGGTAAGACGGCGGCCTTCGGGCTGCCGGTCCTCCAGCAGATCGAGCCGGGCCAGGGGCTGCAGTTTCTGGTGCTCGTTCCGACCCGCGAGCTGGCCGTCCAGGTGGCGGCCGAGCTGCGCCGTTTCGCGGAGTTCCTGACGCTGCGGATCGTCC
>DATIKE010000219.1:0-19382 GCA_035477895.1 Phycisphaerae bacterium | reverse complement strand
TGGCCGGCCTGGACTCGCGGTTCAAGGTGGCGGTGCCGGTCTACGGGTGCGGATTCTTCCAGGACGACGCACGATGGCGCCGCATGATGACCCTGATGCCGGAAAAGGACCGGCCGGCGTGGATCGAGAACTACGATCCCTCGAAGTACCTGCCGCAGTGCACGATCCCGACACTATGGGCCAACGGAACGAACGATCCGGCTTTCCCGCTGGACATCTACCAGAAGAGCTATCGCGCGGTTCGCGGCCCTCGAACGCTGTGCGTGACCCTCGGCATGAAACACAGCCATCCGCACGGCTGGGCGCCGAAGGAGATCGGCCTGTTTGTCGACTCGGTTCTCAAGGGCGGTGAGCCGCTGGCATGTTTCGATCGCCACGGATGTAACGGTCGGCAGGTCTGGGCATCCTGCAGAACGGTGGTCCCGCTCAAGTCCGCCGCCCTGCACTACACGACCGACACCGGCGACTGGAAAGAGCGGAAATGGGAAACCGCCCCGGCCCGGATCGAAGGGACCCGCGTCGAGGCGGAACTGCCGACGTTCAAGGGCCTTTCATGGTTTGTCACCGTCACCGACGAGCGCGACGCGACGGTGTCCACGGAGCATGAGGTCATCGAGGAGTGAGATTTGAACAGAAGGAAGCAAAGAAAGCGAAGGAGATAAAAGAGTTATGACCGGGTAGCCGGTCGATCTTCTTTGCTTCCTTCGCTGACTTCTGTTATAGAAATCCCATGCATCCTGATGACGCACAGCCGGACGATGAGGAACGTCCGCACCAGCCGCAGGAGCAAGCGGACGCTTCATCCGAACGTCGCTGGCCGGCGGTGTTCGCGTTCGTGACCGCCTGGCTGTACCCGGCCACGTCGGCCCGGCGGATGCGGCACGTCACCCTCGGGTCGGCCTGGCTGATCCATCTGGCGGCCGGGCTGCTGACGTTCATCCTGTTCGTGGCCATGGCCGGGCTGAGTCAAAGCGACAGAAATCCATTCGGCCTCTTCGCGGAGATCCTGAAGGAGTTCACAGGGCCGCGCCCCCAGGAAGCATTGCTGGTCACCGGCGCGATCGTACTGTCGATCGAGATCGCCTATCTGATCCTGGCCGGCCTGGTCATGCCCTGGGGCGCGGTCGACGAGCCGTTGTGGTCAAGCTGGAAGAACGGACTGCGGTTTTCCTGGCTGCACACTACCCACGCCCTGCCGGTCGTGCTGCTCGTGGGAGACCTATCCGTCTGGCATAGCTGGGCTGAGCGCGAATACTACCAGGCAACTCCACCTCCAGGATGGACGACAACGGCGCCCTCGTTCCCGACCCGGCCTTCAGGCCCCGCCGCGACCTCGCAGGCCTGGCGGGATTATCAGGCCGAGGTGCAGGAGCACATCAAGAAGCAACAGGAAGCAGCGGTACAATCGCAAAGGGCCTGGCAGGCGCGGACACACAACAAGCCGTTGTTCCTCAAGTTCGGGCCGGCACTCATCTGCTTGATCGGAATCGGGTGTGCGTTCTGGATCGTGGGGGCTGTGTTGCGAGCGGCGGGGGTCCGCCGGCCGGCGCCGGCGATCAATCGTCCGCCCACCTGCGAGTTCTGCGGGTACAACCTGATCGGGACCGCCGCCGAGAGTCGATGCCCGGAATGCGGCCGGGCGGTGGTCGAATCCCTCGGCGCGGACGTGCGGCCGGGGACCGCCTGGGATCGTCGGCATTCGATCGGCCCGCTGAAAGCCTGGTGGCGGTGCGGCTTTGACGCCGTGTTCCGGCCCCAACGGCTCGGACGACAACTGAAAGTCTCGGCCCAGGTCCACGACCACCGCTTATTCATGGCAGCCCATCTGCCCGTGATCTTCGTGTTGGGTGGATTGGGAGCAATGTTTTGTGCACTCATCTTGTGGAAGAGCGATAATGTTATTGCGCATTTCACCGAGTTTCTGCTCCTCTTACCTGCACTCATCGGTGGCATGGCGGCAATGACGATCCTGGCCGTTGTGGGCCTGGCGGCCGGCTTGGTGGGTCTGGTCTACAGCCTGCGGAACGGCCGCAACCTGATGCCGGCGACGATCCAGATGGGTTGCTACCTGGGCGGTTATCTCACCGTGTGGACGGCCTTCGGCGCCGCCCTGGCGGTGGCCGCGTTCTGGGCGGAGCAGGCCAATCTGATCGAGGCATGGGCCAGGCGACAGAGAGCTGACGAGAGTTTTCTCCTGTTTCTGATGTGGCTGCTGCCCAATGTTTTGTTTCTGGGAGGTTTCTTCGTTCTCGTCCGGCGTGGAACTGCCGGGGCTCAGCACGCCAACCGCTGAACCGCTTTTCCGCGGCGGCCCCTTCCGCTACCATGCGGCCCGAGTGAATCCGCTGTGTCGAGATTCCCTGCCTGCGGCAGGCAGGCCATCTCGACACGGGCTTGCGGGGATTCCAATCCCCTCGATGACACGAGGGATGGGATTCCCATCCGGCAACGGTGCGAGAAGGGATTCTCGCACCAGCGGATGTGGCTTCGGCGCGAGAAGGGATACTCGCACCGGTCATTCCGCCCGTCGCTTGCGCTCCGGGTTCCGAAGGGGCCGCCGGGGGTGCGGTTGTTGGGAAATAACGCATGAAGCTGATCAACATCTGCGGCGCACGGCCGAACTTCATTAAGATCGCCCCGCTGATGCGCGCGTACCGTCAGGTTGACGGCATCGAGCCGATTCTGGTGCACACCGGCCAGCACTACGACGCCAAGATGAGCCGGCTGTTCTTCGATGAACTGAAAATCCCCGAGCCGGACCTGAACCTCGAGGTCGGCAGCGGCTCGCACGCCCTGCAGGCCGCCTTGATCATGCAGCGGTTCGAGCCGGTGGTGCTGGAGATAAAGCCGGACGCGGTGCTGGTGGTCGGCGACGTGAACTCGACGATCGCCTGCGCCCTGGTGGCGGCCAAGCTGGGCGTGGGCGTGTTCCACGTCGAGGCCGGCCTGCGCAGCTTCGACCGCACCATGCCCGAGGAGATCAATCGCGTGCTGACCGACGCGATCAGCGACCTGCTCTTCGTCAGCGAGCCGAGCGGCATCGAGAACCTCCGCCGCGAGGGTGTGGCCGAGGACAAGGTGCATTTCGTCGGCAACGTGATGATCGACACCCTCGAACGCAGCCGCGAACGGGCCGAAGAGTCGAAGATCCTTGAGAAACTGGGGTTGTCGGCCGGACAGTACGCGGTGGTCACGCTGCACAGGCCGGCGAGCGTCGATCGGCCGAAGATTCTGCGCGGGCTGCTCGGCGTGTTTGACGAGATTCAGCGCGACATGCCCATGGTTTTCCCCATCCACCCGCGCACACGAAAACAGATGGCCGAGGCCGGTCTAGACCAGGTGGCGGTCGGCATGAAGCAGTTCCGGCTGGTCGACCCGCTGGGCTACCTGGACTTCCTGAGGCTGATGGCCAACGCGGCGGTCGTGCTCACTGACTCCGGCGGCATCCAGGAGGAGACAACCATCCTCGGCGTGCCCTGTCTGACGCTGCGGGAGAACACCGAACGGCCGATCACCATCACCCAGGGCACGAATCGGCTGGTGGGGATGGATCCCGCGCGGGTGTTGGAGGGTTATCGCCGGGTCCGCAATTCTCCACCTGCACCGGGCCGACGACCCGACAAGTGGGACGGCCGGGCCGCCCAGCGCATCGCCCAAATCATCACCGGGTGGAAGCGGTAATCGCGGGATATGCGGTTTGACGTGGGCAACCGTCATCGGCACAACCAACACCCGTCGGGACGCCTATCATCACACAGTCGTCCGTGAATCTAATAAACGAGGGACTTGAGATGATCCACCTACCGAAGATTCTTGCCTTTGCCGGCAGCCTGCGAAGCGAGTCGTACAACAAGAAGCTCGTGCGTATCGCGGCCGAGGGGGCTCGCCAGGAGGGCGCGGAGGTAATTTTTATCGACCTGCGCGACTACCCGCTACCGGTCTTCGACGAGGACCTGGAGGCCCGCGATGGCCTGCACCCCAACGCCCGCAGGCTGAAGGATCTGTTCCTGGCTCACCAGGGGCTGCTGATCGCCTGCCCGGAGTACAACAGCTCGATCACAGCGGTCCTGAAGAACACGATTGACTGGATTTCGCGGCCCGTGACGGGCGAACCGCCGCTGAACTGCTTTGTCGATAAGGTGGCTGCCCTGATGAGCGCCTCCCCGGGAGCGTTGGGCGGCATGCGGGGCCTTGTACACGTTCGGGCCATCCTGGGCAACATCCAGGTGATCGTCCTGCCGGACCAGATCGCGGTTTCCAAGGCCCATGAGACATTCGCGCCCGACGGCTCACTCAAGGACCAGCGGCAGCAGGCCGCCGTCCAGAACCTCGGCCGCAACGTCGCCCACATGCTGTCTAAACTGCACGCCTGACGGCCATCCGCCAACCCGACCGGTGACAGTGCTACCCAACTCCTATCGACATGGTTGAGTTGCATGGTATTTCACCGTCCAACTCACGCTGTGTCGCGATTCCCATCTCCGGTTTGGTTGGGGACGGATTACCCACGTGCAATGATGCGAGAAAGTATCCGTCCGCATTGGTGCGGGAAGGATTCTCGCACCAGACTTGATTACAATTGTCGCACGGAAGTCGCGGAGCGGCGGCGGGTCGCCGGTTCTCCGGCCGTGATCACCCTTGCCCACGAGGATAACCCGCTTGCCGGACGTCGTTGACGAAGCTGGAGCGATGGAACTGCCGGTGGCCGAGACGCTGGAATACGCGCCGTCGGCCCGGGAGGAGTTGCTGCGTCGAAGCACCAGCTCGGCCCTGATGTGGCTGGCGCTGCCGGTGCTGGGCGAGCAGGTCCTGAACCTGATGGTGGGGATGACCGACTTCTACCTCGCGGGCACGATCGGCAAGGAAGCGACGGCCGCCCTGGGGCTCGGCATCACGGTCGCATGGCTGATCGGACTGCTGTTCAGCTTCGTCGGCGCCGGAGCGACGGCCCTGGTTTCGAGATTCACCGGCCGGGGCGACATGAAGGGCGCCAACCACTTCGCCAACCAGGCAATAGTGGCATCGGCGCTCATGGGGCTGGTCTGCCTGACCCTCGTTCAACTGGCCGCCCCCCTCCTGCCGCCGCTGCTTGGATGGGAGAGCGAACCCGCCCGGATGGCCCTGACGTACCTGCGAGTCGACGCGATCGGTTACCTGCTGATGAGCGTCAGCGCGATCAGCTTCGCGTGTCTGCGCGGGGCGGGCGACACGCGCGCGCCGCTTTACGTCATGGCCGTCGTCAACATCGTCAACGTGGTCGTCTCGATGGCCCTGCGCTTCGGATGGGGTCCGATCCCGGAGCTGGGTTTTGTCGGCATCGTGACCGGCACGGTGGTGGCCCGGACGCTCGGCGGGCTGATGGTGATCCGGATGCTCATCCGCGGGCGCAGCGGCCTTCGCCTGCGGGCGGGTGAATTGCGGTTCCGCGGCGAATCGCTGGCCCGACTCTTCCGCATCGGGCTGCCCGCGGGCATCGACGGCATCCTGATGTGGACCGCGAACTTCGTGTTCGTGGCCATCATCAGCCAGCTGGGCAGCGGCGAAACCCAGGCGGCGATCGTGGCCGCTCACTTCGTGGGCATTCGCATCGAGGCCCTGTCGTACCTGCCGGCCTGGGCGTGGGCGACGGCGGCGGCGACCATGGTCGGACAATCGCTGGGCGCCGGGCGGCCCGATCGCGCTCGGCACAGCGCCCATCTGGCGGCCTTGCACGGGGCCGGCCTGTGCACGCTCATGGGCATACTCTACTTCGTCTTCGCCGAACCCATCTTCGCCATTTTCAACTCCAGCGGCGACATGTCCGCCGTGTCGGCCGTCGGAGTGCCCGCCCTGAGGATGCTCGCCTGCTTCCAGATCCCCCTGGCCCTGATGATCATCTACCCAAACGCCCTGCGCGGCGCCGGCGACACGCGCCATCCCATGTTGTTCACCGCTTTGAGCATGTTCGGCCTGCGGATCCCCCTGGCCTACCTGTTCGGCGTCGTGCTGGACGGCGGACTGATCGGGGCCTGGGTGGGCATGTGCGCGGACATGACCTTGCGGGCAATCCTGAACGGCCTGTGGTTCACACTGGGCCGGTGGCAGCAGGTCAGGGTCTGATCGGGGCGGTGCGCTACAGTTTCGACGGGGTTAAGCCTGTCTCCGGGCGCGGGATCCAAGAGAGCGTCGTACCTATCGGTTCGTCACAACATGCCGGCCTGCTTGGCGTAGCTGAAGATGCCGCCGGCTTCGATGATCGGAGCCACGTCGCCCAGCGGCTTGAGGTCAAACCGCTTGCCGGTCGCGCATTGGATGAGGCAGGACTCGGCCGGCCGGATCTCCGCTTCCTCGCCGGTTCGGAATGACTCCACCAGTCGCCGGACCGACTCGAACGGGATGAGGTATCCGCCATTGACCGAGTTGCGGAAGAAAATCCGTGCGTAGAACTCGGCCACCACCGCCCGGACGCCGGCTTCCGCCAGTGCCAGCGGCGCGTGCTCGCGCGAGCTGCCGCAGCCGAAGTTCCTGCCCGCGATGATGATGCTGAACGTGCTTCGGGTGTTCGCCGCGACGGCCTGATCGACGAAAGGCACATCGCCGTCCGGCAGGCCCGCCTGCTTCGTCGGGACGCCCACCATGGCGTAACGGCCGAATTGCTTGCGTTCCTCCGGGATCGCCGGGTTGTACATCAGGAACCGGGCCGGAATGATCTGGTCCGTGTCGACGTCGTCGCCCAGCACGTATACCTTGCCGCGAATCACCTGTTCCATGGTTGCCATCCTTCCCCGACGGAAGCCGAAACAAACGGGGCGAATCGATCTCGTGTCGACTCGCCCCGCAATTTTAACCGCAATCAGCTATTCAGGCCACGAGACTCAGCGATTCTGCTTCAACGGCGGACCAACCTCGACAATCGACTGCGTCTTGAGAATTGTGTAGTCGGCCGGGAAAGCGTGGAACGCCTGAATATGCAGTTCGCGGTCCCGCATCTCCCAGTCGATGAACGAAAATGGAGCCAGGTTATCTTCCTCGGTCCACTCCTCGAATACCTGGACCATGCCCCGCGTGCGGGCATAGTTCAGCAAGTCGCGGTGCGAGGCGTGGAACAGGTTCCGGTTCATCCGCTCAACCTGGGTCGAGAGAATGTACTGCATCCCGTCGTCGAACTTCTCGACGTGGTCGCGCTCGCCCCGGAACTGGAACGAAGTCACCAGCCCGTTCTGCGGCAGAACCTCGATGTCCTCGGTCGTCACCTCAGCCACGCACCGTCCGGCCGACTGAACGGTCACGACGTGCGAAAGCCCCGTAATCCAGATGTCCGCCTGATAGGTGACCCGCTCCAGGTGCCGATTCTGGTGGATGCAGAACAGCTCCGGGTGCAAAGGCCGCCGATACAGAACAAACTTCTGGTCGACCACACGCTGTAATGTCTGACCCAGTTCCACGAAAGCTACCTCAACGCCACTCGGCATCCATTCCGTCGACGCGCTCCCGGTATAACGGTCGCGTCTGCCAATACGGCCTTGCACATCCCCCGGCAGGTGGAATCCTGCCGCCGGGACAAATATCCTGTGCCTTATGCAAGGCTCTTAAAGTGCCGCCTCTTTGCCCTCCGGGCGTTCACCAGAATCTGGTGTTCACCCGCCACGGCAGCACCTGCTTCCAGGTAGGCCGAGGGAGTTCATCGCCACCCGAATACTATCGGAACGCGCCTCCAAAACCAAGAAAAATCCCGCCCGAATCTCGTTTTCTCGGGCTTCTAACCAACTTATACGCCCAAGACGTCCCAAAGTTCCAAACATCCGCGTCCATCGAACCCTACGACGGTCAGACGTCAGGCCAACTATAATTCCATAGTGTATTTATTCGCCCGTCAACCTAAAGTGGAGAATGGGACTCTACAACCAGCAACACGGTGAAGCCTGTATAATCAGGGAGGTTTTTCGATCACCGGACGGAGCGTCGTCCCGGCCGTTTCAGCAGAGGACTTCCAAGCCCTTTCGTTCCACGAAAGCAAGCCACGATGAGTGCATGGTTCAGGGCCACTTTAACCTGAGCCCGGGGACCTCTTCGCAAAAAAAATCGTACTTGCCCGGGACACCGAAGCTTGCGTTATAATCCTTTCAAATACAAACCGGGCAGCTTCTCTGGACGCTCTGCCGTCACTTGAACCAAAGGAGGACTTCCATGGGGCGTGTGTGCGCAAACCTGCATCGGGGTCTGTCTCGTGGTTTGTTTGGATGGGCCATTCTGACGGGTCTGACCTTGACTGTTTCCGGGGCCAATTGCATTGGGCCCTGGCAGCCGCCGGACGACAACAAGCCGAGGGCAGCCGGCCTTCGCGGCTTCAGTTCAGCCGAGGAGCTTCGCCTTTTCCTGGCAGAGCAGGCCAAATCCCGCCTGACCACCAACCAGGGCGGCTGGGGATCGTGGTGGTTCCTGCCGATGCCGATGTCCGCCCCGACCGATAATAGCTTCAGCTTTGACGACCGCGGCGATGGCGATATGGCCGCCGAGGGCGGCGGAGGCGATGGCACCCCCTACTCATCCACCAACATCCAGGAGGTCGGCGTCGACGAGAGCGACATCGTCAAAAACAACGACCAGCACATCTACTGGCTGCGCGGCAGCACCATCCGCGTGGTGGCGGCCACGCCGGCGGAAGCCATGTCCGAAGTCGCGAAGATCGAGCTCGACGCCCCGGGCGATTCCCTGTACCTGAGAGGCAACCAGTTGATCGCGATTACCCGCAACTGGAAGTATGAGATTATGGACGACGGCTGGGGCGGCGGCACCGTCGATGGCGGTGACACTTCCGATGGCGGCGGCTCCGGCAGCTCTGAACCAGGCGGCTCGCCGCCGTCCGGGACAGAGACGGTGGCCAAGACCGGCCGAGCCATGGCCGCCGCGACCATGCCGTGGTTCGACGGCAGCGAGGTCGTCGTGACCGTGATCGACGTGAGCACGCCGGCCAGCCCGGCCAAGCAGGCCACGTTGAAGTTCGAGGGCGAGCTTGCCACCAGCCGACTCATCGGCAATCGTCTCTACCTCGTCACCACAACCACTCCCGCGATTCCCGTCAGTTCCTTGACCGCGATCGAAAGCATGACGCTTGAGGAGTGGCTGCCGGCCTACGAGGTCGACAGAGCCGACGGTCAGACCCAGACCGGCACCATCGCTTCCTGGGACAGCTTCTACCGCCCGATCGCCGGCGACGGGTACGGCATCACGACGGCTATCACCATCGACCTGGACAATCCGAGCGCCACGTTCGATTCGACGGCGATCACCGCCGACGCAGGCGTCATTTACGCCAGCCCGCAAGCCCTCTACGTGACCGACACCAAGTACGACTGGGAGTCGAACGGCTCGCGCACCGACACGATGGTCCACAAGCTGGCCTTCACCGACTCCGGCACGGACTACGTCGGCAGCGGGCTGGTTCCGGGCCGACCGCTGAACCAGTACTCCCTCGGCGAGTATCAGAACTTCCTGCGAATCGCCACGACCGAGGAACAGTTCTCCCCAACCACCGGCGCGAACTCGACCAACAGCGTCTACGTCCTCGGCGAGAACGGAACCGACCTCGAGGTCGTAGGCCGGGTGGAGGATCTCGGCATCGGCGAGCAGATCTACGCCGCCCGGTTCATCGGGCCGCGCGGGTTCGTGGTCACGTTCAAGCGAATCGACCCGCTGTTCACCCTGGACCTCAGCGACCCGACGAACCCGCGGGTGATCGGGGAGCTCAAGATCCCCGGCTACTCCGACCACATCCAGCTCATGGACGAGAACCACCTGCTGACCATCGGCAAGGACGCCCAGGACGCCGGCGAATGGGGCGCGTGGGTCCAGGGCGTGCAACTGTCGATCTTTGACGTGAGCGACCTGGCCAACCCCACGCTCAAGCACAAGGAGGTCATCGGCGGGCGAGGCACCAACAGCGAGGCCAACTACAACCCCAAGGCGTTCAACTACTTCCCGGCCCGCGACGCCCTGGCGTTCCCGATCGACCTGTACGGCGGAGACACCGCCGGGCCGGAGTACGGCGATTATGAATTCACCGGACTGATGGTATACCGGGCCACCATAGAGAACGGTTTTGAGGAACTCGGCCGGATCTCCACCGTACCGGAGAACCAGCCCTCGCGCGGTTGCTGGTGGGGCTACTCCGGGTCGGCCCGCGGGGTGTTCATCGGCGACAACGTGTACGCGGTCTCCGACCTGGGCGTGAAATCGGCCCCGATCGAGGACGCGTCGGACGTGCTCGACGAGGTGGACTTCGCCGACACCGCGCCGCAGGAGGACTGCTACTGGATCGAACCGTTGATCCTGCCGGAGGTGGCCGGCGGGCTGCGCTGAGCCCGCGGCCGGGCTGTCCGCCAGGGAATAGGGGACAGTCAGTGCGCCGCGAAAGTTCATAGGACCAGCGGATGTGAGATCCGTCCAAGGAGTTTTCGGTTCACCTCGGTAGACACCCAGGCGATGCGGCCGGGCAACTGGTCGTGTCGGAGCCTTGGGGCCAGGTCACGCGAAAGGCGTGACTGCAACCGCGCGGGCCGTAACGCGAGTGAACCCTGAGCAGGCCTCGAAAGTATAGAGGTGGATGCCGACCCGCCTGACTGGCGAACGCCCTCTGGGCACCCACATCCGCCGCCACTCCCCCAGGTCCAGGAACCCGGACACGTCCATCCCGCCCGCGTGGGCCGACGCGCTCGACCATTCGTACTGCCAGGCCACGCGTACCCGTTTAGCCCGTACCGGGTTCCGCTCCACGTAAGCCAGGCCCCGCAACAGATGAACCTCGTCCAGCGCGCACGAGAAGAACCGGTTCTGCCACAAGTGCCCGCTTCGTTTGTGGAACCGGTTGATGTACTGGCTGTACAGGAAGTGCGTCCGTCCGACCGCCTTGGCCAGCGACTGCTCATACCGTGGAACACCGATCAGGTGGACATGATTGGTCATGAGGCAGTAGCCCAGCACCGCCAGCCCGTGGATCTCGGCCTGGGCCTTCAACAGTTGAAGATACATCCGCCGGTCGTCATCCACGAAAAAGACATCCTGGCGGTTGTTGCCCCGCTGTGTGATGTGATGGGGCATCCCCGGCACGACGATTCTCGCTACCCTCGGCATGGCCGAACCCTAGCACGAAGGGGCAAGCGTGTCAAAAAATAGGTGACTGTCCCTACTTTGCTACTTTGAAATAGGTGACTGTCCCTACTTTGCCACGTCAGGAGAATCAGGGTTTGCAGCCGGCGCCGGCCGGCACATTCGGGCCGGAGTAGCAGGCGTTGAACACAGCCAGGTCAGCGGCGTTCACGCGGTTGTCGCCGTCCAGGCAGGCATCGAAGCAGGCGGGGTCCGCCTGCGGGCCCGATCCGCTGTAGCAGCGCTGCAGGTGTCCGAAATCGACCATGTCGACGTCGCCGTCCATGTCGAAATCGCTGTACGCCGGGGGAAGGGTGATGTTCAGCGTGTAATTACCGCCCCATTTGCGCTGTTTGAGCATGCGGATCTTGTAGCTTCCCGGCGGCTGGCTGGAGGTAACGGTTTCCGTTCCGCTCCAGGTTCCACTCTGAGCGATCGACGTGCCGTTGGGATGGACCAACTGCAGCAGAGGCTGAAAATCGGCGGGATTATACGTGGCGGTCACCGTGATCTGACCGGACTGTGGCGAGTTGATCAGGAAAATGTCCTCGAAGTCCAGCAGTTTCAGGTTGTGGCTGCCGCGCGAGATCGGCGCCGCCTGTTCGAGCGAGTCGTTGTCCTCGTACGCGTCGTCCGGAATGACCTGCGTGAGCCAGCCGGCGATCGACGGGTAGGTCGCGCCGAACTTGCCGTACAGGATGTTGTAATCCTCCGGGTTGTCGCAGCCCACCGTCTTGCCCGGAACGAGGCACGCCCCGAACAACTGGCCGACGACCTGCCAGCTGGTGTTGAACAGGGGGGATCCGCTGGAGCCGCCCTCGGTGACTCCGGTCGTCCAGTCCAGGTACCAGTAATTGCTGGTCGAGTAGCCCGCACACACCGGCGGCTCGCCGGTCAGAGCGCCGAAAGCGACCCGCTTGAACGTGCCCTGGCCCGGATGGTGGATGCCGGTCAAGGTGCCGGAGGCGTCGGCCGTGGTCCAGGCGGCAAACCCCTGTCCGTCGTTCGGGTCGTCGGCCAGCCGAATGAACGTGAAGTCCGAGGCGGGGCTGGCGGCCAGAAGCGTTCCGCCCAGAGACTTGGGCTGCTGTTCCAGGGGGGGGAAGGGGCCGTTGCAGGATTCCGTCTGGTAGAGCCAATAGACAGTCAGGCTGTCGACGGCCTGCTGAGTGCTCAGGCAATGGTTCGCGGTCAGGAAGTAACCGGCGAACGTGTTCGGGTCGGCGTCCGCCAGGAGCGCACCCGCGCACCAGTACGTGCTGCCGTTGTCGGTGAATTGCATGCAGCCCACGGAATCCCGGGCGACCGGGTCCACGCTGTGACAGTTCACGTCCTCCTGGCAGGGCAGCACGGTCATACGGATGACTCCGTCTTGCTTGCTGGGTTTCCCCTGCCGCAGGATGCTCGCGGGCGGGTTGGCGTAGAGGTGAGATATCTCATTGATCTCGATGATCGGCTCGTCCTCACAGCCCGGCGGGGCCTGATATTCCAACTCCACGGCCTCGCCCCAGACCGCCGCCGCCCAGAACCGGCTTTTGTTAATCGGACCCAATCCGGTGTAAACGTCCGGTGTGCCCCCCCCGTCTCCGCTGAGCAGAAGCCGTGCTGACGGGGGCAGCTTGAAACGCGAGAAGTGAAGGCGGATTCCTGTTGCCCCGGGCGCCTCTATCCGACAGTTCCACAGCCGGATGCCTTCCGGCGCGGTCGACCATTGCCCTGCCCGAAGGCTGGAGAGCGGACCTCCGGGGATTGGCCGATTGACTCCCGCTCGGAGGGGCAAGCCCGGGACGTCTTTCCACAAGCGGTCCTCGGCCTCAAACCCGGACGTGTCAAAGGGTGACAGGCGAAGCCTGGCTCGACCTTTCTCGGTTCCGCTCCCGGCTTCTTTCGGCCCCACTGACCCCAGCCGTCGAACAGACACCCGTTCACGGTGGGCCGATCTCGGTGCCACTTCGGATGGGAGGGATATCACGGGCGAATCAGGCATCCGGGGATCACCTGTCCCCCCGTCGGGTCCCGCCGAGGCCAGCGCGCAGCAGAGACAGACCGCTACCCCTGCGGCTATCTTTCCCCTCGACCTTATGCAGCCATCATTCATCAATGGCCTCTACGACTCTCACGTCTGCGCCAAATTATACCCCCGCCGAAGCGGTAATGGGAGCGCGAAAATGCCAAACGGACACCCCTGTCGACAGTTTGCGTCTCTTTCAGTTGGCAGCCGGGATCTGTCGGAAACCAAACGGCTATGGCCTGTAATATCCGTGTTTCCAGGGTGTTGCGCTTGTTGTTGATGGCCCCGCGGCCTCCCGGGGATCGGCCTGGCCCGAGGGCGCGGTTTTTCACGAGGTCCGGCCGCCGGCTGGGCCGGTGCCGCGACCGATGCCGTGGTACTCAAAGCCGTGCTTTTGCATGGTTTGAAGCGAATAGAGGTTTCGACCATCAAAAATGATCGGCCGGCGCATGCGTTTGCGCATTTCGTCGAAGTCGGGCGAGCGGAACTCGTTCCACTCGGTGCAGATGGCCAGGGCATCGACGCCGTCCAACGTCGGATAAACCGAAGGGAAGTAGTTCACCCGATCGCCGAAGCGGGTACGCAGGTTGTCCAGGGCTTCAGGGTCATGGGCCCGAACGGAGGCTCCGGCCTCAAGAAGCATCTCGATGAGCACGACGGCGGGGGCTTCGCGGATGTCGTCGGTGCGGGGCTTGAAAGCGACGCCCCAGATCGCGAAGGACTTTCCGGCCAGATTCGAGCCGAAACGGCGGACGATCTTGTGGAACAGGGTCTGGCGCTGGCGGACGTTGACCTGATGAACGCTCTCCAGCAGGTCGGCCTGGACGCCGGCCTTGCGGGCGACGTGGACCAGTCCCTGCACGTCCTTGGGGAAGCAGCTTCCGCCGTAGCCGGCCCCGGGGTAGAGGAACTGGAATCCGATGCGGTAATCCGAGCCGATGCCCCTGCGGACGTCGTTGACGTCGATGCCGAGGGTGTCGCAGATGTTGGCGATCTGGTTGATGAAGCTGATGCGCGTGGCCAGGCAGGCGTTGGCGGCGTACTTGGTCATCTCGGCGGCGGCCCGGGTCATGGTGTAGACCGGGCGCTGGTTTCGGATGAACGGCTCGTGCAGCTCGGCGATGACGCCGGCGGCCCCGGGATCATCCGCGCCGATGATCACCCGATCGGGCTTCTGGAAGTCTAAAACCGCACTTCCCTCCTTAAGGAATTCCGGGTTGTTGACGACGGCGCAGCGGTGGCGGGCCTTGCGGTTCATGCGGTCCTGCAGATCGTCGCCGGTTCCGACGGGCACGGTGCTCTTGATGACCACGGTCTTGGGGCGGTCGGCATGAGCGGCGATGTCGTCGCCGACGGCGTGGATGGCGGTCAGATCGGGCGAGCCGTCGGCCCGGGGCGGGGTGCCGACCGCGATGAAGATGACGTCGCCGTGGCGGATGGCCTGGTCCTTGTCGCTGGTGAAGCGGAGGCGGCCGGCCTTCATGTTGGCCACCAGGATCTCGCCCAGGCCGGGCTCGAAAATGACGCACTCGCCCCGGTTAAGGGCTGCGACCTTGACGGCATCACTGTCCAGGCCGACCACATCGTTGCCGGTGTCCGCCAGGCAGACGCCGGTGACCAGTCCCACGTAGCCGGAACCGATGACGGTGCATTTCATGATCGGGACTCCGAGTTCAAAAAGCGGCTGTCATGATCCGCGGATCAGTTGAAGGAAATGTCTCTGGACGCGTTCGAGGGCCGCCAGATTGGCCACTCCGAACAGGGCGGCCAGAATCATGCCGCAGAACGGAACCATTCTTGCCGGCCCTTCGCCGGGCCACCCCTCGATCAGGGTCAGCACGGCGACCAGCAGCCAAGGCAACGCGCACAACACCCAGGTCGCATCCGCCACGGCCAGGGCGGGGGATGAGGCATGGGGGAACACGGTGTCCGGACGGCGCTCGCGCGCCTGTTGCTGAACCCGGGCCTCCAGGCCCGCGGCGATCCGATGAAACGCGAACCAGTGGATTCCGGGCAGCAGCGTCAGGGCGGTCCACAAGGGCTTTCCGACGCCGGCCCTCTGCATCGCGCGCTGTGCGACCACCGCGAACAGAATGAACAGGACTGCCATGCCGGCCAGACGCAAGGTTGCAAGCCCCTGTTGACGAGCGAACAACACCGGCCAGGGGCTCAACGCGGCCGAGGCAATCGCGGAAGGAAGGCAGGCCTTGAGGCCGACGAGCCATCGCTTCGCGGTGTTTTCCGGCCGGCCGGCCGCGGCGTCGAGATCGAGGCGGACCTGGATCGCCCACCACATCATCAGCACGTAGTCGAACCAGAGCACGCCGATCAGCACCGCGGTGATGAACGGCCTCTGAGCTTCGCGCAGGACGATCAGGGTGAGCAGGAGCAGGACGGCCAACACGCGGGTGACCACGAGAAACTCGAGGCTGCCCTCGGGGAAGTGTCGGTACCAGCGTCTGCGTTGTTCGAGGGGCGTATCACTCATGATGGGGCGATCCGGGCCGGTCGGTCTGCGAACGCCGGTCGCGTTCGATGCCGACCATGTTGAATTTCCACAGTGCGGCCACGACGGCCATGACCGCGAGAGCGTAAACGAGAATGGCGTGGCGTGTCCGGAGGAAAATGGCGGAGACGCCGACGAGCACGAACGCCAGGGTCAGCAGGTAGCTGATGGCGACAACCCGGCGGACGGACATGCCGCGGTCGCGGAGCTGGTCGTAGAAATGGCTGCGGTCGCCCTGCATGAGCGGCCGGCCGTTGCGCCAGCGCCGGGCGAGCGTCAGGCACATGTCCGTCAGCGGCAGGCCGAAGACCATGAGCGATCCGATCATCCAGCGGACCAGGTGGGCTTCGGCGAACAGCAGGATGAGGATGGCCACGTTGAGCCCAAGGAGCATCGAGCCGGCGTCACCGAGAAAGATCTTGGCGGGGTTGCGGTTGAAGGGCAGGAATCCGACGGCGGCCCCGAGCATGGCCAGGGCGAACACGATCCGCTCGTTGGCGATCATGTCCAGCAGGTGGGCTGACTCACGCAGGTTCACCGCCAGGATGAAGAACCCCAGGGCGATGATCCCGAGCACGCCGGCGCACAGCCCGTCCAGCCCGTCGATCAGGTTGGTGGCGTTACAGGCTCCGACGATGATGAACAGGGTGATGGGGACGGAGTAGGCCAGTTCGACCCAGCGCTCGAGGTTTTCACCGGGGCCCACAAGGAAGTGGGTTGCCACCTGGATAATCCGGTCGCCGATCCCGAAGTACAGCAGCCAGACGGCCACGCCGATGTTGCAGACGAGCTTGATCGTTGGCCGCATGACCCGCAGATCGTCAAACAGGCCGATCAGCATGATTGCCAGGCCCGCGGCGGCCACGGCGAGCATGGTGGTGGTCCTGACCTCGAGCCTGGCCCAGAGGATGGCGACGATGAGACCGGCGATCCAGCCGGCAAAAACCGCCACGCCGCCAAGATAGGGGATCGGCCGCTCGTGGGGTTTGAGGAACTCGTCGGGCCGATCCACGATGTTTTTCTTCAAGGCAATCCGCCGGCAGAAGGGAGTGGCCAGGAGCGAGACGCCCAGCGAGATGGCGGCGATCGGCCAGACCTGCTCGATGGTCTGACGGCAGGCGGCCCAGGTCAGGCCCAGGATGAGTGACTCACCGGACATGCCTGGAATTGTCATCGACCCGCCGGTTTTCGTAAAGACCGCAGCCTGTCCTCATCCACATCCACACCCAAACCGGCCCCGCCCGGGACAGGTAGCGATCCGTCCGTCTGCGTGAATGGCTGTTTGAGGATCGAGCCGGTCAGGAATTGTGGTCCGTTCAGGGCGGCGGGGTACTTGAGATCGTAGGCCCCGTACAGAAGCAGCGAGGCTGCCAGGGAGATGTCGGGATCGGTCAGGCCGCTGCCGAGGAACATCAGCCCGCGGTCCAGGAGCAACTCGATCTGCCGCCGGGCCTCGGTGATTCCGCCGCAACGGGCGGGCTTCATCGCCACGCCGTCGCACATGCCGAGGGCGATGAACTCCTCCAACTCCGCATGATTGACGACGCTTTCATCCAGGATGATCGGCAGCGCCCCCTGTTTCTTGAGCTTCTGGTACCCGGTGAGCCGATTGGGGCGGAGCGGTTGTTCGAACACGTCCGTACCGGCCTCCGCAAGTCTGGGCGCGACCGCCAGGGCGGTCGCCTCGTCGTACCCGCCGTTGGCGTCCGCCCACAGGAACCCGTCGGGCACGAGTTTGCGAACCTGCCGGCACATCTCGACATCGAAAGCCGGGTCGGGCGCGACCTTCACGTTGAAGTTCCGGTAGCCGAGCCGGCGCCCTTGTTCGATGAGCGTGGGGATCTCGTCCAGCGTGCGCGGGTTCAGGGTCCAACTGAGCGTGACGCGATCCCGGCCTTTGCGCTTCCAGCGCCGGCCGGCGGTCTGATCGAGCTTCCTGCCGACGAGATCGAAGACCGCCAGGTCGATGCCCGCCTTGCAGATCGGCTGGCCGGTCGAGAATGACGGAGCGATGATCGTGTTCATCGCCAGGTGGATCGCGTCAACGTCGAAGGCGTCGAGGCCGACCAGCACCGGGGCGAGATAACGATCGATCGTGGTCTGGACGGTTTCGAGGGTTTCGTAGCTCCACTTGTTCGTGGGCACCGACTGCCCCCAGCCGACGGCGCCGTCCTCGGCGGTGATCTTCACCACGACGGTCTGTCGGCCGAGGTGTTCGCCACGCGGCCCCTCGAAGAACTTGAAGCGCCCGACGGTCTCGTAGACGGCCGGGAACGTTTCAATTCGCGCGATGCGGCAGGTGTCCATGGTCTTCCCCCGCGCCAGCCGCCCCATGCCCGCCATGCCGGACAAGGCAGCGACGCCTCTCATGAATCCTCGGCGGCTGATGTGCGAACTGGAACTCATGCCGGTCGAATCCGACGTTTCTCGGGGTCGTAGACGTAGGTCTTGCCCTCGTGCAGGGCGGCGGCGGCCATGATCGTCGCGACCGAGTGCTGATGGCCATAGAGAATGTCGGCCGTGGGACGTTTTCGCGTGCGCATGCAGTCGATCCAGTTGGCGAAGTGGTCGGCTTCGAGGCTTCCGGCGTTGTACCGGCTCGGCAGCGGCTCGATCTTCCTGGCCTCGACCTTGCTGTCCCTGGAGCCGCCGTCGTTTGACAGCAGCCAGCGCCGGGTGCCCAGCTCGCCGCTCTCGGCCGCCAGCGTGCCCTCGGTGCCGTGAACGCTCCAGTAGTTGTTCGACCCGTTGGCGAGAGACATGCCCCAGTCGTAGAGGAAGCCCTCGGGATACTCCCACAGGCCGTGGAAAACGTCCTCGTGCTCGCGGCCGTCTTGCCAGACGTACGTGCCGCCCAGCGCGGTTGAACGTTTCGGGCAGCCCGCGCCGGTCATGAGGTGCATGGCGTCGATGTAATGGCAGCCCCACAACCCCGACAGGCCGTTGGTGAAATCCTTGTACAGGTGCCAGCATCGCAGCAGCTTCGGATCGAAAGGCCGTTCCTTCCGGTTGAACAGGTAGGCGTCCCAGTCGACGTCCTGCGGTTTGCAGTCGTCGAACGCCCGGGCCCAGCGCGGGTGGTTGAAGTTGCGGGCGGCGGTGATGCGGCTGATCCTGCCGAGCACGCCGGTGGCCAGCACATCGCGGGCGGCCATGTGCGCTCCGTTGCTGCGGTGCTGCGTGCCGACCTGCACGACCCGCTCGTGCTTGCGGGCCAGGTCCAGGGCCTCGCCGGCCTCGGCCACGTCGAGCGACATCGGCTTTTCGACGTAGACGTCCTTGCCGGCCTTCAGGGCGGCGATCATGATCGGCGTGTGGGCCGAGTCGCACGTGGCGATGGTGACCGCGTCCACGTCCTTGAGTGCCAGCAGATCCTCGAAGCGCGTGGATGCCCGCGGCTCCTGCTCGAAATCCTGCTTGGCCTGGGCGACGGCCTTGTCGAGGTTCACTTTCCAGACGTCGCACACCGCGGTCACCGACACGTTGCATCGGTCCCGCAAGACCTTGAGTATGCCCATGTGGGTGCTCCGGCCGCGGTCGCCCGTGCCGATGACCCCGATCGAAATGCGCTCGTTGGCTCCCGCAGCCCGGGCGACCGCCGACGGCACCGACACCACGGCCGCCCCGGCCGACGCCGCCGCCAGGAATGAACGCCGCGTGATCTGGTTTCCGGACATGATCGACCCTCCCGAATCCAGAGCCGGCATCCGCCAGCCGCCCCTCGGCGGGTGTAGCTAAACG
>DATIKE010000218.1:0-4429 GCA_035477895.1 Phycisphaerae bacterium | reverse complement strand
GGTATAATTACCTCCCTCGAGCCCTCCCGCCTATGATAAAGTGATTCTACTACGGATAATTATACACCACATCCGAAACAAGATCAAGCCAAGTATAGAAAATTTAATTATCTTCTTAACTCGTTACCCCTCAATTACTTGCCGATTTCAAGGCGGGGGAAGTTGCGACGTGGCCGCTGGTGCGAGAATCCCTGTCTGCGTGCCTGCCTGCCCGCAGGCAGGGAATCTCGACACAGCGGTTATTTTCACCCCGTTAACGGTTACGTGGAGGAAGAACGACGCCAATTTCAAACCCAACCCGGCATCACACCCCGCTGAAGGCGTTGAACCCGCCGTCCACCGGCACGGTGACGCCGGTGACGAACTTCGAGGCCGGCGAGATCGGCCACTCGACCGCGCCGCAGAGGTCCTCGATTCTGCCGAACCGACCGGCGGGCGTGTGAGTGATGATCGACTTGCCGCCCGGCGGCGAGAGAGGTCACCCGCTTACTCCGACGACCCATTGGCGTCGCCGGCGCGAACCGGCAAGCAACTGGTCCGCTTTCGAGCGGGCGGCCTCCATCTTGGGCCGGCGGATCTCGGCGTAGCCGGTCACCGACTCCACCGTACGCAGGGCTTCGACGAAGCGTTCGTAATCGCCGGCGCCCGATTCACAGAAGTCCGCCACGAGCCTCTCGTACCAGCGCAGAAAACGCTTCTCATGATGCCGCCACAGCGGAATCGCATGCCGCAGGAAACGCAGGTTCCGCAGAACATACAGCGACCAAGGCGGGACGCGAATGTCGAACTGCCTTCCGAAGAACCGCGGATGGAAGGTCCGCCGGTATCGCAGCCGGTCGCCGTTGGCCGGGTTCACGTTGTAGCGCTGCCGGTCGCGCCGGATTTTCTCGTAGCTGGTCAGGAGGTGGGCGACGTAGAACTCGTCCTTGATGAGCATGAGCCCGGCCAAGTTCCAGACCACCGCCCGCGTCGCGGCGAAACCGTGCTCGGGCAGGTCTGCCAGGAAGGCCCGGCGGACCCGCTCGACGTACCGTCGGGCGTAACGCACGCCGCCCCACTGGATCAGGTCGTAGATGCGGGTGGCGATGTCGCCCATCGTGTTGCGGTCCAGCTCCCTGCAGGCCCGCAGGGTGGTGAAGACCATGTGCTTGTAGGTTCGGGCGAGCTTGGTTTCCGGCAGGCGGCGTTTACCGGCCGCCCCGGGACGATCGCCCCGCAACGCCTTTCGCGAGCCGAGCAGCCGCATGTTCAGGTACGCGGCCTTCTCGCGCACGATGCGGGCCAGCGAGCGCGAAACCTGCTGTTCGCCGAACAGGTCCGCGAACAGATCCGGCCGATACACCAGCTTCCGCCCCACGTCAAAAGCCCGCAGGTTCTTCTCGAAATCGGCGCTGATCGCCTGCCGGATGCCCTCCTGAAGCGCGTTCAGGGACAGCGGGATCAGCCCAAGCTGATAGGCGATGCCCAGCATGGTGATGTTGGCGTACAGCTTGGTGCCGAAGATCCGTTCGCACAACAGCGAGATCCGGGCGGAGAAGTATCGTTTGGGGTCGGTGACCTGCTTCAGGATCGCTTCGAGCCGGTCGACGCCGATGCCGTCGAGCCCCATCAGGGTGCGGATCGTGGGGCTCGGGTCGGTGTTGACGACCGCCGCGGTGCGATCGGGGCTGGCCACCCGGAACAGACTCTTGCCGTCGACGGCCCGCACGGCTTCCAGCGGGTCGAGCCCCAGGAGCAGGTCCGCCTGCCCGTATCCCGGCGTCATGCAGACCGGGTCATCGGTCCGGCAGAGCACGATCTGGGAGTAGACCGCGCCGTTGCGGATCGCCAGCCCCTTTTTGTCGCTGAAAAACACCTTGTACCCGTCGCGCTCGCCGGCCAGGACCAGGATGCTGGCCGCCGTCCCGATCCCCATGCCCCCGACCCCCGCCATCCACGCCCGCCACAGGTTCCCCTTGAAGCTGGTTTCGACCTCGGGAATATCGGCCAGGAGGATCTTGTGCCCGCGCGGGGTCGGCGGCCGCCGACGGGTAATGATCACCTCCTCGAAGGACGGGCACGCGTCCACGCGGGCGCACGCTCCGTCGTTCACGCACCAGGACAGGTCGGTCTGGATCTTCGGGCCGTAGGCCGTCTGCACCACGGTCAGCCCGGGGCAGCCGGTGTTGTTCGTGCACTCCAGGCAGTATTCGCACACCTCGGGGGTGACATTCATCACCACCTGCCGGCGGAGGAAGCCGCGGGTCCGCACCTCGGTCCGCTCCTGTCGGGTCCGGCGGCGGTTGAAGGTGATGCCGCACTCCTTGTCGGCGATGATGATCTTGACGCCGTCGGCCAGAATGGTCCGCTCGAGAACCCGGCGGTACTCCTTGCGGTCGGCCGGGTCGATCCGCACGACCGGGCAGCGGCCGGCGGTGATCGCCCGCACGATCTTTTCGATATCCTGGGCGGCGATCGGGCGATGAAGCAGGTCCTCGGCCAGCGTGGGCAGGGGTTGATGGCCGGTCATGGCGGTCGTGTCGTTGGCCAGGATGATGTATGTGATGTCCTGGCGACCGGCGATCGAGTTGCTGATGGCCAGCGAGCCGGAGTGGAAGAACGTCGAATCGCCCATGAAGACGATCTGCTTGTTGTTGATGAACGGATCGATGCCGCTGCCCGTCCCGCCGCCGAGTCCCATGCCCGAATAGTTGTGCATGAGCGCGGTGTTCGGCTCGAACATCAGCATGGTGTAGCAGCCGGTGTCGCCGTGAAACACCAGATCGACGGCCCGGCGGTTGTGACGCCGGCGCATGTAAGTCTCGTCCGCGAACCGCTCCTTGATCTCCAGCAGCACGCTCGATGAATCGCGGTGCGGGCATCCCGGGCAGAAGGTCGGGGTTCGGGCAGGAATCGCGACGTCCAGGCGGGACGAGTTGGAGATCGCTCGAAGCTGCACGTCGATGTCTCGGGCGGCCTCTCGGGCCGGCGACGAGTCGATCGCACGAAGCGCGTGCCCCAGCCGATCGGCCACGATGGACACGTTCAGGCCCAGGGCCGACGGGAAGCCGATGGTGCCTTCGGGAAACTGCTTGCCCCAGATGTGGGCCGCGGGCCGACCGGTCGCCTGAATAAACCGGATCGCGATGTCCGCGATCTGCTCCTCAATGAACGAACGGCGTTCCTCGACCACCAGAAGATGGGAAAAACGGGCCAGGAGCGGCTCAATCTGCCGCGGGTTCAGCGGCCAGGTCACGTCCAGCTTCAGGATCGGCACCCGGCCGGCCAGGCCCAGGTCCGCCAACCCCTGCAGCACGTACTGATACGCCATCCCGCTGGTGACGATCGCCACCTCGTCCTGCCCCGGAAGGTCGTGGAGCGGGTTCAGCCCCAGTCGGGCCGCCTCGTGGTGAAACCGCTCAAACCGCTCGGGCAGATCCATTTCGCGCCGGCCCGTGCGCGGCGGAAGCAATACCCGGTTCCGGAGATCCAGCATGTCGGTCTGAAGGTCGAACCGATGATGCATGTTGGTCAGCGGATAGTGATTGGGGCGGCAGGTGACCGTGCCGCCGCCGTCGGCCAGCGTTGTCGTCACGATGTACCCGGCATACAGGCCCGAGGCCCGGGAAAGCTTGAAAGCCGCGCCCACGAAATCCTTGATCTCCTGCGGCGTGCTCGGCTCGAGAACCGGCACATACAGGTGCCGCAACAGGAATCGGGAGTCCGCGGGAACCTGAGTACTCTCGCTCCAGGGATCGTCGCCGACGATGACGACCGCCCCGCCGTCGGGGTGCGGGCCGGCCAGGTTGCCCAGGGCCAGCGCGTCGCTGGCCACGTGCAGGCCGACGCTCTTGAACACGACCATGGCCCGCAGCGCGGCCATCTGGGACCCGTTGACCGCCGCGACCCCCAGGGCCTCGTTGTTGGCCAGCCGGGCCTCGATGCCGTGCTTGGTCAGCAGCTCGGACAGGTCGGCCAGCACGTCGAAGAAGGTGGCGACGGGCGAACCGGGATAGCCGGTGAGAAGATGCACCCCCCCCTCGGTCTCGAGAGCACCCTTGACCAGCAGCTCGTTGCCGTTGAAGACTTCATGGCCCGATTCCCGGAGGAACCGTGGTGGGACTTTTGTGCTCATGGTAATGCGGATTATAAACACAGATTCGGCCGGGGACAAAGTGAGCCGCGGCCCGGCCCACCACACGGATTGACGATGGACGGGATGCCCGGCCCCCTGCCCGACATGTCGCAACTTCCCCGGCCTTGAAATCGGCAGGTACTTGAAGGGTAACGGGTTAAGGAGATAATTAAATTATGGGGTATCCCCTTTGCTCAACCATCCACCATGGGTGGCGGGACGGTGCGGCGGTTCTTCGTGACGATGGCCGAATAGGGCTGCGGGGAAACCTGCACAGCCTGCTGGACGAGGCGGTAGAAGAGTTTGCCCCGGCTG
>DATIKE010000217.1:0-17914 GCA_035477895.1 Phycisphaerae bacterium | reverse complement strand
TGTAGGTCGAGTATTCCTTCTCCACCCGGCGGCTCTTGTAGTCGTACTTGAACTCCAGCTTCGCGTCCCCGCCGGCCGGCGCGGTCGGGACGATCAGCACCAGGCGATTCTCGGCGTCCCAGGAATAGGCGTACCTGCCGTCCGCGGTCAGGTTCCCATCGGCATCGTACGCGAGCGACTCATTCGGGTTCGCGGTGGCCGTGTACTGGTTGACGTTGTTGGCCGTGTAGCTCATGGCCGGGCTCGCGTGGTCCACGTTCGATTCGGTCCGGTTGCCGATGGGATCATAGGTGTAGTCGAAGACGCCGTTCGGCGAGAAGTCCGTGCCCTGGCCCGGGTCGGTCCCGGTCCGCCGGTTCCCGCCGACCAGCTCGCTGCGCCCATTGTACCCGTAATCCCAGTGGTGGTTACTGCTGAACGCCGTCCCTTCAAGGACCACCGCCTTCCGCCGGCCCAGGGTGTCCAGGGTGTAATCGTACTTGGACACCGTTGTCGCCCCCGCCTTGTTCTCGACGTAATCCAGCAGATCCCGGTTGCCGACCGGCACCCGCTGGATGGTGGCCAGATCCGCATCGCCGGAGGACTTGAACCGCGCGTACTCCACCAGTTCACTGTTGGTCAGGCGGTCGTACTTGACGCCGTTGGTCGAATCCAGTCCCGGCCCGAAGATCTTCTCCAGCCGGCCCTGGCCGTCGTAGCCGTACGTCATCTCGTAGTCCGCCGCCGGGTCGTTGCTCGTGCCCACCCGGAACCCGGTCGATCGGCCGATTACTCCGGCGGTCGTGTCATACTTGCGGGTGATGAGCTTGCTGTAAAGCCCGCCTGAACTGCCGTCGATCGACTCGCTCTGCAGGTCCAACTCGTCGGGGTCATAGGCAAACGTCCGCGTGCCCGCCGCGTCGGCCACCGTGGCGATTTTGCCCAGCCGATTGTACGCGAACAAATCAACGTCCGGCAGGCAGGGGCACCGGACGCTACCGTTTTTCGTAAGGTGCCCTGACACTTCGTGTTGGGTTGCGTTTTCGCGGGGGCAGAGGCGACTCAATCAGGGGGAATGAAAGATCGGAGCCCCTACCGGCAATTAGAAAGTGGGGGCCGCGCCGGGGGGTGCGTGACAAGATAGGCGGCCCGAATGTAAGGCAGGCACGCAGACAGGCGGCAGGCAGGGAATCTCGGTCCAGCAATTCACCTGCCGTCTGAAGAAGGCAGGTCACCCCTTCGCCTACAGCGAAGGAACGACCTGACCTACGTTTGTTGTGCCCGCCGTTGTTGTCACGGACCCCGCGCCGGGTTGGATGGGGCTGTTGCATTGCAGCCGGAAGCAGCCGGCGCTAGAATCTTGTTATCGGAGTATAACATGGTCGATCTGGACAGACCGGTTCGCAAAGCCCGCCGACGGTTGCTATTGAACCGTTGGATGTGGGCGCTGGGTTGGACGCTTACCGGAGCGGCGGTCCTGTTCGCGGCGCTGGTTCTTGTCGATCGGACCCTGGCACCCTTCGCTCAACCGGTTGCGGTGCTCACTTTCGCCGCCGGCGCACTGGTCGTGGCCGCCCTGGTTGCGGCGATCATCTGGATGGGATTCACGGGCGAGACGCTGAGCCTGGCGGCCGCACGGCTCGACCAGGCCGCCGGGCTCAAGGAGCGGCTGAGCAGTGGTCTGTACTGCGCGTCGCTGGCGGACTCGAGCGATCCTTTTGCCCAGGCGGTGGTTGCCGACGCCCGGCGGGTCGCCCGGACGATCACCCCGGGCAGCCACCTGCCGCTCCGCTTCCCCAGGTCCGGCAATTGGGCGGGCATCAGCATGGTGCTGGCCTTGTTGGTCCTGTGGTTGTTCCCCTCGCTGGACCTGGCCGGCATTCAGGAGAACAAGCAGGAGCGGCAGCATCAGAACGAAGTCGTGCAGCGGACGGAGGCCCAGGTCCGGCCGATCGTTCAAAACACCCTGGACAAGATCCGAGAGGAAAACCCCGCCCTGAAGGATGAGCTTGAAGGGCTGGAGCCTTTCCAGAATGCCCAGCTTCAGACACCGCTGGATGTCCGCCGCGAAGCCCTGAAGAAAGTGGAGAAGCTGTCGGAGCAGCTCGAGAGCAAGCGGAACCGGGCCGAGCTGGCCAAGATCGAGGAGTTCAAGAGGATGCTCCGCCGCCTGGAGACGGAGCAGAAGGGTCAGTCGGCCGTGGGCCAGTTGGCCGAGTCGCTGGCCAAGGGGGATTTCAAGTCCGCCCAGGCGGCGATCGCGGCCCTGCAGAAAGAACTGTCGAAGGCCGCGTCCTCGCCGCAGGAACAACAGCAGGCGGAAGATCTCAAGAAGCAGCTTCAGCAACTCTCGGACAAGCTCAATCAGCTGGCCGCCAACGATCGCAAGGTGGAGGAGAAACTGCGAGACGCCGGCCTCAGCCAGGAGGAACTCAGGAAGGCCCTGGAGAATCTCAAGAAGGGCGACTTCGAGGCGGTCAGCAGGCAGTTGGCGGACAAGGGCCTCTCCAAGGAACAGCTTAACAAGGTCATGCAGGAGGTTCAGAAGCGCTGCCAGGCGTGCTCGATGGCCAGCCAACTGGCGAGCAAGCTGGGCTCGGCGGCCCAATCCGGCGGCACGCAGGGGGCCGCCCAGCCGGGCCAGGGCGATATGGACGCGCTCAGCCAGGCCGGCGAGCAGCTCTCGGAAATGGAATCGCTCCAGCAGGAACTCAAGCAGCTTGAGAGCGCCATGTCCCAGTTGAACAACGCCCGCAACCAGATCACGGGCGCGTGCAAGGCGTGCAGCGGCACCGGGCAGATGAACGGCCAATCGTGCGGGGCCTGCCAGGGGACCGGCATGGGGCAGGGCTCACAAGGCGGTCCGGGTCTCGGCCGCTCCGGCATGGGACAGAACCCCGGGCAGGGTGAAGGCGGCGTCGCCCCCGAGCAGCAGACCGGCTTCCGCACCGTCGCCGAACGCACGCCGGTCAATACCAAACGGGGCAGCATCATTTCGCAGCAGTTCGTGGACGGCGAGCAGTTCAAGGGCGAGGTGTCCGAGGAGTTCCGCGAGGCGGCGATCTCGGCCCAGCGCGAAGTCACCGACGCGGTCGCCCGCGAGCAAATCCCGCGCCAGTACCAGTCGAGCGTCAAGGAATACTTCACCCGCTCGACCCGCGGCATTCAGCCGAGTCCGGCGCCTGCCCCGGCCAGCAGCGCCGCCCCATGATCGCGCCTGTTCGGAATACGCGGATAAGCCGGATGTCTTATCGGAAATCTGACTCATGCCCCGATGCACGAGCGGCTTGCATGATGTTTCTACAAGAAGGGGGAATCACCATGAAGCATATCGTCCTTATGAGATGGTCCTTTCCTGTCTTGGCTACGGCCATTTTCTTGACCGTGTTTTCAGGAGGGTGCAGGCGGCAGCCGGCCGGCCGGGAGGTCGCGCTTTATACCAGTGTCGATGAACCGTTCGCCCGGCAGGTGGTGGCTGAATTCGAGCGGCAGACCGGCATTACCGTGCGGGTTCAAATGGACACGGAGTCGGGCAAGACGACCGGGCTGGTCCGCCGCATCCGGGCGGAACAGGGCCGGCCGCGGGCCGACGTGTTCTGGTCGAGCGAGTTGTTCAATACGATCAAGCTGGCCCGCGAAGGCCTGCTGGCCGAATACCGCCCACCGGCCGAGGGAATCCCCGATCGCTACAAGGACCCCGATGGCCGATGGACCGCCTTCGGCGTGCGTGCGCGGGTGATCGGCTACAACACCGAGGCGGTCGGCCGGGATGAGGTGCCGAGCACCTGGCGTGCGATCGTCGATCCACGCTGGAAGGGAAAGCTTGGTGTGGCTGACCCGCAGTTCGGCACGACCGGCGGGCACTTCGCGGCCATGTGGGTCCTTTGGGGCGAGCAGGAGTACTGCCGGTGGCTTGATGCTCTGAAAGAAGTGACCGGCGGGCAGCTTCAGGACGGCAACGCGACCGCGGCCCGCCGCGTCGGCAGCGGTGAGCTGTCGATCTGTGCGACCGACACCGACGACGTGTACGCCCGCCAGGAACGCGGCGAGCCGGTGGATCTTGTCTATCCGGACATGGGCGACGGCGGCACATTACTGATCCCCAACTCCGTCGGACTGGTGACGGGTGCACCGCACGCCGAGACAGCCAGGAAACTAATCGACTTCCTGACCTCGGAGGTCACCGAACGCCTGCTGGCCGAGAGCGAATCGCGGAATATCCCCGTCCGGCCGTCGCTGCAGAAAGAGTTGGAGCTGGTTTTTCCGCCGGAAACTCAAGTGAGCTTTGATGCCATCGCCGAGGCCTTCGATCGGGCGATCCGGTTGGCCGGTCAGCATCTGAAACGCTGACCCGCGACCGGCGGCCGGGAACCCCCGCCCGTATCGTCGAGCACCGCATCAAGGGTTCGCGTAAGCGATCTTCGAGAACCGTCCAGGGTTATTCCGTCCCGTCGCGGGCTTTTCGCCGCCGAGGGATCGAGCCGGCATCGAAGGGGATATCCTTAGGAGGTATAAACCTCTTAGCCTTGTAGCGTTCGATGAACCACTGCGGGTCGCGGCGGTACTCGTCGATCATCTGCCAGGTGTAGTGCCGACCGCACTCGGGGCAGCGGTGATGATCCGGAAGTCCGGTGAGGTTGTACCCGCAGAAGACGCAGAAGGGTTCGCGGCGAGCCTGGGCCGCGCGGCGGACGGTCAAGCCCAGGAGCGCCCCGACGATGGCGACAACCGCCCCGAAGGCCAGCACCGCGGCTTTGAAACCCATGATGAGCAGGGCACCCCCGGACCCGATCAAGATATAACTCAACGCTGCCAGACCGATCCCCACAAGCAGCAGCAGCATCACTATTGGAGTCCACAGCAGCCACCGGTAGCCTGCGAGATGAAAAGCGTCGCGCCAGCTCGGCCGCCACCAATGGATCTGCTCGTCCAGGTTGACTCGCGATTCCGCGGGCAGGGCGTGGGTCTCCGGTGGTATTCCCCCGCGGTTGGGCAGCACGGGCTGGCCAAGGCTCCTGTCCATGTCTGCCTCGTTTGCACGGTTCAAGAGGGACGCACGACCTCATATCGTAACCAACTTCGCGAACGCGTTCGCATCCTGGGAACGGCAGGATCGAGCTTGGTCCGCACCCCGGGGACGGTATTTCGTCACCAGCGGAAAGCCTGATGTCTCCTTCTGTTTCACCTGAATCGGCTCTGGAGACCATGTTCAGATTGGGAAGACGGCGGCCATCGGGTCCGGGCTCCATTGTTCCCGGGTGGTCCAAGTGGCCGATATAAGTTTCAATAGCGGGCGGTGGAGTGTTGACATAACGGGCCGCCGGCTCTATGGTATCGTCTGTTCCATTGGATCACCGCTGATAGGATCGGCTGGCGTGGGCTGGCCCGGCGGGAGAATCTCCTGCGGTTGTGCCGCAGGGTGGTAATGTTCCGTAAGGAGTTAGAAGATGAAGAAAACCCTGCTTGTGACGTGTGCGGCGCTTGTTGCCGTCTGCCAGTTCGGCTGCGGTGGCACTTGGGGCATCGTGCATGACGTGGTTGCCCACTTGCTCGCCGTCGGCTGGACCGCTGACATGCTCAACCTGATCCCGTAAGGGCGGCGGAAGCCAAACAGACTACAACAGTGCGGGGGAGACAAGGGCATTCCGCGGCGAAAGCCGCAAAGTGCTTTTGTTTCCCCCGGCTGTTTTTACCGAGGCGACGATCCTGTATGAGGTTCAGGGCATTTTTCGCAGCCAGAGTTTGTGCAGGCGCACAAGCTCGGCCTTGGCGATGGTGACGGGTTTCATTTCCAGGACGGCCGGCCCCTTGGGCAACTCGAATGTGCCGACGGTGAAGGACTTGAAAACGTCCCATCCGGGCGTCGGTTGGATCGTGCCCTCGACCCCGGCGGAGCCGACGACGATGCGGAACCGGGAGCCGGCCTGATCCGGCGGACAGCCATAGTCGAGCATCACTTCGTACCTGCCCGGTCGAACCACGTCGATCTTCCATCGCACGGTGTCGCCGGGCTCGCTCCAGTCGGTCACGCTGTCGCGGTTGTAGTTGTGGTACATGGGTTTGACCTTGCTGCCGACCGGTTCGCCCCAGGTGACGTCAATCTCGACGGGGTTCTCGTCGGGTCGGCCGACCTCGATCGGCACCCGCTCGTAAGTTCTGCCTTTGGTGACGTCGGCGAACCATGCCAGGAACGCCTCGCGGAGCTGCTTGACTATATCGGGATGGTCGGCGGCGATGTTGTTCTTCTCGCCGGGGTCGGCCTGGAGGTCGAACAGCTCGCCGTTGACGAGTTTGTAGCGACCGTGGTGAACGGCCCAGCTCTTGTCCGGCGACGGGCGGACGCGGCACCACTGGTGGAATAAGTAATCGTGGGGGCTGTCGCCCCGGCCGGTCTTGAGCAGCGGCAGGATGCTTCGCCCGTCGATGACGCGGTCGGTCGGCAGCGGCGCGCCGATGATCTCGCACAATGTGGGGAAGAGGTCGATGTGCTGGGCCGGGGCGTCGACGCGCGCACCGGCGGGGAAATGGTCCGGCCAGCGGATGATGAGCGGCACGCGGATGCCGCCTTCGTACGTGCCGCCCTTGAAACCGCGCAGGCCGGCCTTGAAGGGTCGGCTCACGCCGCCGTTGTCGCTCATGAAGATCACGATGGTGTTGTCAGCCAGGTCCAGTTCGTCCACCACCTTGAGCAGCCGGCCGACGTTTTCGTCGATCGAGGTGACCATGCCGTAGATGCGGGCGTCGGTCAACGGGACGTTCTTGCGCAGGTAGCGCTCGATGTAGGGATCTGGCACCAGGTATGGGCTGTGCGGCGCGTTGTACGGCAGGTAGAGCAGGAACGGGTGGTCCCGGTTGTCGCGCAGGAAGGCGATGGCCTGGTCGGTCAGCACGTCGGTGATGTAGCCGACGGTCTTGACCGGGGTCATGTCGTCGAACAGCTCGTCGGAGTCGAAGTATCGGTTGATGAAGCCGTACTGCCAGAAGCCTAAATACCGGTCGAATCCGCGGAGGGTCGGGTGATACTTGCGGTATCGGCCGAGGTGCCACTTGCCGATGGCGGCGGTGCGATAGCCCTTCTTCTGGAAGACCTGCCCGAGGGTGATCTCGGAGGCGTCCATGACATCGCGGCCCATGTAGGTGTCGATGGCCCCGCTGCGGTGGGGGTGCCGGCCGGTGAGCAGTGCCGCCCGGGTAGGCGTGCAGACCGGCGAGCAGTAGAACCTGTTGAACATGACGCCCTGGGATACCAGCCGATCCATGGCCGGCGTTTCGATGGTCCGGTTGCCGTTGGCGCCCATGTCCCAGAAGCCCTGGTCGTCGGTGATGATGAGAATGACGTTGGGGCGCGGGGGCAGGTTGTCGGCGGCAAGAGCCTTTACCGGGGCGAACATGAAACAACAAGCAGCGATGCAGCAGGCGAGGGGACGATTCATATAACCTCCGCGAGCATGATGCTCTGATCAGATGGAGGGCAATTGGGGGGGTATCCGCGGACCTTCCGGGAGTACACAGGGCCAAACACTTCGCTCATGGTGCGGTCCTTTCGGCCACAAGCAGCCCGGACCACCTAATATGACATGCGACCCCGGCGATCACTTTCCGCCGAGCAGTTTTTCGAGGCGGTCGAGGCCTTCCTTGATCTGCTCCATGCTCGTGGCGAACGACAGGCGGACGTAGTTGTCCATGCCGAAGGCGACGCCGGGCACGAGAGCGACGTGGGCCTGTTCGAGCACCTTGGCGGAGAAATCGAGCGAGTTTTTCGCGCCGAGGGCGGCAAACGCCTTGCTGACGTTGGGGAAAGCGTAGAACGCGCCGGTCGGCTGGACGCAGGTGACGCCCTTGATCTGGTTGAGCCGCTGGTGCATGTACTCGGCGCGGCGTTCGAACTCCTTGCGCATCACCTCGACGCAGGCCTGATCGCCCTTGAGGGCCTCGACGAGCCCGTGCTGGTTGAAGGTGGCGGTGCCGCTGGTGGTCTGGCTCTGGAGGTTGGCCATGGCCTTGACGATCGGTTCCGGCCCGGCGACGTAGCCGACGCGCCACCCGGTCATGGAATACGCCTTGGAGCCGGCGTTGAAGGTCAGGGTTTGGTTGTAGGCCTCGGGCGAAGCGGCGGCAAAGCTCATGAACCGCTGGTTGCCGTAGATGAGGCGGTCGTACATTTCATCGCTGAATACGATGATGTCCCTGCCGGCCACAATCTTGGCGATGGCTTTCACGTCCTCGGGGCTGTAGGTGAACCCGCCGGGGTTGCTCGGCGAGTTGAAGATCAGGCCGCGGGTCTTCGGCGTGATGGCCGCCGCGATCTGCTCGGGCGTGAGCTTGAAGCTCTGGGACTCGCTTCCTTCGATGATGACCGGCTTGGCGCCGCAGAGCTCGATCTGCTCCGGGTAGGTGACCCAGTAGGGCGCCGGCAGAATAACCTCGTCACCCGGATCAAACAGGGACATGGAGGCGAGGTAGAGGGCCTCCTTGCCTCCGACGGTGATGAGCACCTGGGAGGGCTTGTAGTCGAGCTGGTTCTCGCGTTTGAACTTGAGACAGGCGGCCTCCTTGGCGGCCAGGATGCCGGAGGCGGGCTTGGCGTAGCCGGTGTACCCGGCGTCGAGCGCGGCCTTGCAGGCATTGCGAATGTGCTCGGGCGTGGGAAAGTCGGGCTCGCCCGCGCCGAAGCTGACCACGTTGATGCCCTGCTTTTGCATGGCCGCCGCCTTGGCGGCGACCGCGAGTGTGGCGGATTCCTCAAGCTGCTGGAGGCGCTGCGAGAGTTTCATGCCGTTTGCTCCTGTGCTCCGTGATCGTTGTGATTGGGATGGCCCGGCGCTCCGGACACCGGGAGGAGGATTCTAAACGGGACGGATCGGCCGAACAAGCCGGGCGGCGTCGGCGTTGAGAATCCAGGTGACACTGTCTGGAAGGCCGCAAAACGACGCGGCCGGGAGTCGGCCCGGATCTGCCTGCGGGCCAAGGATTTGGGACATGATCTCGGCCTTGCCGGGGCCGGTCACCAGGAAGAGGATTCGGGCGGCGGCCTTCAGGAGCGGAAAGGTCATCGTCATCCGCCACATGCGCAGCGAAGGCACCTCGTGAGCGACGACAAGACGGTTTTGCTCGTTGAGGCCGGCTGATCCGGGGAACAGGCCGGCGGTGTGGCCGTCGGCGCCGATGCCGAGTAGAACCAGGTCGAAAACGGGAATGCCGGACTTGCCGGCCGGGACGATGTCGCGGATCGTCCGCTCGTAGGATTCGGCCGAGGCCGGCAGGTCGGCGGCGTCGGCGGGCATACGGTGAATGCGGGCGGGGTCGATCCCGAGCGGTGCGAGCAGTGTCTCGCGAGCCATGCGATAGTTGCTGTCGGGGCGATCGGGCGGCACGGCGCGTTCATCGCCCCAGAACCATTCGACGTTCGAGAAATCGACGCGGCCGCGCCAGGGCGATTGTGTCAGGGCGGAGTAGAGGGATTTAGGGGTTCCTCCGCCGGCCAGGGCGACACATCGCCGGCCCGACGGGTGGTTCAAGGCGGCGACCACATGCCCGGCGGCGAGGTGGATGGCCGCGTCGGTATCCGCCCCGGCAAGAACGTTTTCCCAATGGATCATCGCTGTCAATCTACTTGTCCAGGCAGTCGGCGAAGGCGTCGGCCAAGGCGCCGACGCCCTCGATGACGGCGTCCTCGGTGATGCACAGCGGCGGGCAGATCTTGATGGTCGCTCCGCCAAAGCCGACCGGCGCGAAGAGCATGAGCCCGCGCCCGACGGCGTTCCAGACCACGTTGTGAGCCAGCTCCTTATCCGGCGTCAACGCTTCGTCCTTGACGAGTTGCACGCCGGCCACCAGCCCCTTGCCGTGTATCGCTCCGATGCGCGAGTCGAAGGGCTTGAACTGCTGCCAGAGCTGTTCGTGAAGCACCTCTCCCATGCGGTCGGCGTTCTCGACCAGACCTTCGTTGATGATGATGTCGATGTTGGCCAGGGCGGCGGCGCAGCAGATCGGGTTGCCGGTGTGCGTGCTGGTCATCGAGCCGGGCGGGTAGAGGTCCATGACGTCGGGCCGGCCGACGACCGCGGAGACAGGCAGCGAACTGCTGATGCCCTTGCCGAGGCACATCAGGTCGGGCAGGACGCCGTAATGTTCGAAACCCCACATCCTGCCGCAGCGGCCGAAGGCGGCCTGGACCTCGTCGAAGGTCAGCAGGACGTCCCACTGGTCGCACCAGGCGCGGAGTTTCCGAACGTACTCGGGCGGCGCGAAGCTGGCCCCGCCGCCCTGGTAGGTTTCTGTGATGACGCCGGCGACGTCGGCCGGCTCGACGCTTAACCCGGACAGAGATTCTAGAAAGAAGTCAAAGCTGGTGTCCTCGCAGCGGAACCCGTCGGGGAACGGCACCTGGACCATGGCCGGGTCCTGGTGACCGATCCAGTCCTTGAGGGCCGGGATTCCGCCGATCATCTGGGCGCCGAGCGTCCGGCCGTGGAACGCGTTGGTGAAGCTGACGATGATGTCCTTGCCGGGTTTGAGCTGCCGGCCGTGGGTGCGCATGAGCTTGACCGCGCACTCGGTGGCCTCGCTGCCGGTGGAGATGAGGAATGCCTTCTTGAGCGGCTCGGGCGCGAGTTCACAGAGCCGGCGGGCGAGCTTGATCCGCAGCTCGCCGGGGAAGCAATAGTTGTGGATCAGCCCGTGCCGGGCCTGCCGGACGATGGCCTCGATCATTTCCTTGCGGCCGTGGCCTGCGTTGGTCACGAGCACGCCGCTGGAGAAGTCGAGCCACTGATTGCCGTAGGCGTCGAAGACGTTGAAGCCTTCCGCACGGTCCCAGACGATCGGCGGCTGACCGCCCATCGAACACGGCTCGTACCGGTGCGATTCCTCCAGCAGCGGCCAAGTCTCGGGCACCGGCAGGCGCTTGGCGACGATCCGGCGGTGCCTGGTCTCGACGGGGTGAACGGGAATCTCCTCAAAACAGGGCTTGCTCATCTCGGTCCTCGATCCGTATGGTTGCTTGCGTCGCAGGACTGCCGGCGGACGCCACATGGCCGGCCGGCGGCTCCAGGCTTGGCAAAAGTCCGGACAGTATACCCTGATGCGAAGAGGGCGGAAACAGCCGAGGCTTGGACACCGGCACTCAGGATGCCGCGGTCAGATGAAGACGCGTTTGTTGTAGATGAACCACTCGAACAACAGCACGGCGCCCAGGGCCATGAGGACGTAGGGCCAGAGGGCGCTGGGGCGGTTCTCCGCCCCGGCCGAGGCGGCCACCTGTCCGCCGGCGAGGTGGAAGTCGCGATTCGGCGCGATGAAGCTTTCATCGTCATCGCAGAGGTTGACGGCCCGGACTTCCTGGTCGGGGATGCCGGTTTCGAGACGGTACAGGCCGACGCGGTCGGTCCTGCCGTAGGCTGCCAGGCCGCTGGCCCGGACGGGGGCCTGATCGCTTGTGCCGTCGGGTCGGCGAACGTTGACCGAAGTGGTCCCGGGAGTGGTGGCGACGCTGATGGCCTCGCCGGGAGCGACCGGAGGCTGCTGGCCGAGGTTCGTGTTGCCGGCCAGGAAGCGCATGGCGTTCTGCGTGAAGACGACCACGCCCTCGTTGAAGACCCAGTCGGTATTGAGCATCTGGCGGGTCTCGTCGAAGAAGCTGAACGCGCAGATGAGGTGCTGGTGGCGTTCGCGCTGCAGCAGTGCGAGCACCGGGCCGTTGTTGCCCTCGATCAGCGAGCGGGCCTCGGGCGGCAGGGTCAGGTTGAGCCAGGAGAACACGTTGACCGCCCCGACGGCCACGTGGCGGAGGATCGGGTGGGTGTCGTCCCAGTCGAGGAGGATGCCGTTTTTGATTGTGTCGCCGGCATCGACGCCGTCGATCAGCGGCACGCCGCCGAAGAAGAGGTAGTTGCCAGGAGGCAGCCGCTCCGTGGAATGGGCGTCGAGCACGACCACGTCGTAGCGGCATCGACCGGTTTCGACAAGTTTGTCGAGCGGCGCCTCCTCGTATTCCTTCGGCGTCCAGACGTCGAAGCGGCTCATCCGCATGGCGGCCATCAGGTCGCGCAGGTAGCGGTTGCCCGGGCTGACCAGCAGGGCGGTCAGCGGGCGAGGCGGGGCGACCACCGACCACGCCCGGTTGTCGACCGGGAAGCCGTCCGCGCGCGACAGGCGAAGTTCGAGGTCCGCGGCGGTGTCCAGCACCTGTTCGTAGGCGACCGGGGCCTCGTTTCCGTCAGGCGGCATCCCCGCCTGCGGGAGAGTCTGAATCTTGTCCGGCGCGGCCAGCGGAGCAAGACCTTTCAACGAGCGGACATTCTTGAGCACGCCGTTCACGAAAAGGGAGACGTCCGTGTCGACGGGTTCGGTTCCGAAGTTCCGCACGCGGGCCACGATGCTGAGCAGTTCGGGCTTCTCGTAATTGCGGCGGACGTCCAGGCCGACGATGCCGAGGTTGTCGGCGGCCTGCCCGATGCGCACGACCTCCATCCGGCCGCGCTGAACGGAAACCTTGCCGGAGTCGGCCAGGCGCCCGTCGGTCAGGAGCAGGTATTGGGAGCTGGCCACCTCGACTTCCGTGCCGATGCCCTCGCCGATGGGCGTCGAGTGGGCCTCGGCCAACTCCATGGCCTCGGCCAGACGACCGACGGCGTCGGTCTGCTGGACGGACTGGACGGCCTGGCGAAGGACGTTGCGGTCCTCGGTGAACGGGGTGAGCACGCGGGCGCGGTCGGCAAAAGCGATGGCCATCGCCCGGGTTCCGGGCTTCATCTCGTCGATCAGTTGCATGGCCTCTTCCCGCGCCAGTTCGAGGCGAGTTTTGTCGCCGGCTTCGCGCGTGGCCATGGACGCGGATTGATCGATCATCAGAACGACGCTCTGCTCGATCTGCTGGGTGCCGGAGCGGAACGGCTCGCTGAGGGCCAGGGCGGCCAGAACGAGCACCAGGAGCTGGAGGAACAGCAGCAGATTGCTGCGCAGCTTCTGAAATGGCGAGTTGACGCGGAGATCCTCGACCGCGCGTCGCCACAGGAGAGTGGAGGCGATGGGTACCTCCCGCCGCTTGAGCTTGAGATAGTAGAGGAGCACCAGGGGCGGGACGGCGGCCGCCAGGGCGATGGCCGGGATGTACCACGGGGCGAGGAAGTTCATGTCAGCAGCCCCCGCCTGCGAAGGTAGTTCAGCACGAGCTGGTCGAAGGGGACAGCCGTGCCGGCAAACAGGTAAACGATCCCGCGCCGCGTGCAGAAATCATTGAGCTGGCCGCAATAGGCGCTGAGATTCTGCTTATACCGATTGAGCAGCATCCGGCTGACGGTGATCTCAGCGATGTCGTCGTCCTCGACGTCGCGCAGCCGCAGGTCTCCGACCATGTCGGGGTTGATTTCCTGCGGCGACAGGAGCTGGATGGCGTAGAGATCATAGTTTCGGCCGACGAGGTATCGCAGGCCGGCCTCGTAGCCGCCCTTGTCCATGAAGTCGCTTAGCAGCAGGACCACGCCGCGCTGCGGGTGACGAATGGCGAACTGCCGGCAGGCGGCGGTCAGGTTTCCCGCCCCTCCGGGCTCCAGGCCGATCAGATGGTTGAGGACCTTGGAGACCTGGTGTCGGCCGCGGACGCCGGCCAGTTCCGGCCCGAAGCGGTCGCCGTACGCGCAGACGGTCACGCGGTTGTAGTTGACCAGGCCGATGTAGGCGATCGCGGCGGCCACGCGGCGGGCATACATCGATTTGTTCGGGTTGCCGAAATCCATCGAGTTGCTGGCGTCCAGAAGGATGCTGACGTGCAGGTCCTCCTCCTCGAAGAACAGCTTGATGAACAGGCGATCGAGCCGGCCATAGATGTTCCAATCGAGGAACCGCAGGTCGTCGCCGGCCACATAGTTGCGGTAGTCGGCGAACTCGACGGACTGGCCCTTGCGCTTGGACCTGCGCTCGCCCTTCATCTTCCCGGCGAAGATCTTGCGCGAGACGATGTCCAGCCGCTCGAGGCGGTTCATGAACTCGGGGTCGAGGAGGTCGCCGTATTTCATTGCAGTCAACATGTCAGGCAATCTCATTCACGCCACGGCGCCGAGGACGGTCGGCGTTTTTTCGAGCAGGTCCTCGACGATGAGGTCGGTGGTCAGGTTCTCGGCCTCGCCCTCGAAGTTGAGCAGGATGCGGTGCCGCAGAGCGGGCAGGGCGGCCTTCTTGATATCCTCGAAGCTTGCATTGAAGCGGCCGTCGAGCAGGGCGTGCACCTTTGCGGCCAAGGTCAGAGCCTGGGCGCCTCGCGGGCTGGAGCCCCAGCGGACGTAACGCGTGGCCATTTCGGTCGCGAACTCGCCGTCCGGGTGCGAGGCCATCGTCAGCCGGACCACGAAGTCCTGCACATGGGGGGCCATCACCACCCGCTGCACGAGCTTCTGCGAGCCGATGATCTCGTCGCGGGTCATGATCGGCTCGATCTTTGGTGCAAAGCCGGTCGTCGTCCGATCCAGGATGACCTTCAGCTCGTCGCACGAGGCGTAGTCGACGACCAGCTTGTAGAAAAAGCGGTCGAGCTGGGCCTCGGGCAGCGGGTAGGTGCCCTCCTGCTCGATCGGGTTCTGGGTGGCCATCACGAAGAACGGCTCCTCGAGCGCGTAGCGTGTGCCGCCGACGGTGACGGCGTGCTCCTGCATGGCCTCGAGCATGGCCGACTGGGTCTTGGGCGTGGCCCGGTTGATTTCGTCGGCCAGGACGATCTGGGCGAAGATCGGCCCGTGCTGGAAGCGGAACTCGCGCCGGCCGGTAGCCTGGTCCTCCATCACGATGTTGGTGCCGATGATGTCGGCCGGCATCAGGTCGGGGGTGAACTGAATCCGGCTGAACTTCAGGCTGAGGGCCTGCGACAGCGTGCGGATCAGGTACGTTTTGCCTAGGCCGGGCACGCCCTCGAGCAGCGCGTGCCCGCCGACGAACAGGCAGGTCAGCACGCCGTCGACGATGTCGGACTGCCCGACGATGGCCTTGCCGATCTCGTCGCGGAGCCTCTTGTACTTGCGGCAGAACTCCTGGGTCGCCTTTTCGATTCGGGGATCTATCTCGGCCATCGCATCTGTCTCCTGTCTTTCAAGCCGATTGACATTCGAGTCCGGCCGCCGAGCGGGATCTGAGATTTGAGAATGGAGAATGGAGAATGGAGAATGAAGAGAGCGGGTTCCCGGTCGGAAGGGTTTCGCGACCGAGAGGTGCTTTTTCGGCTCTCAACACTCCACTCTCCATTCTCAATTCCTCCGCGTTCCTGGCGGCCTCTACGGTTTATTCCTCTTTTTCCCGTTTATCGAGTTCGTCCTGAACCCGTTTTTTGGCCTTGAGCAGCCGGGAGGTCAGGTCCTGGGGCTGACCGGCGGGCGGCTGGCCCGGTTTGCGTTCCGCGTCCGGCTGTTGGAGGCGTTCGTCGGCCCGGGCGGCGGCCTCGCCGAGGGTCTCGGCGAGATCCTTGGCCGGCTGAGCGGCGGCCTCGTCGCCGACGTCGAAGCGGCGCCGGCGGTCCGCCGCCGGTTCCAGCGGGATGGTGTCCGCCTCCTTCTGTGTCGCCCGCCGCGAATCCAGGTCCTCGCGGACCTTCTCGCTTACGTCCTTGAGCTGTTCGAGCGATGCCCGGCTGCGCTGGCCGACCCGGGCCAGGATGACCGCCCCGCTGGTGAAGAACTGGATCGTCGGCATGATCGAGCGGTACCGGATGGACCAGCCGACGACTTCGGCCAGCAGGAGCGCGCCGAGGTACGCCCAGGCCGGGGCCCGGGCAGTCTGCAGGGCGGCGCAGGCGACAACGAAGACGGCGACCTCCACGTAGACGGACATGGCCACGGTGGAGGCGAGCCGCCGGCCGGCGACGTCCAGCAAGAACAGCGGCAGCAGCAGCCAGGCGACCACCCAGCGCCACACCGGCTGACGCGCGACGACCGGCGGCAGGTCCCGCCGGAAGATGTCGTTCTTCTCGGGGTCCATGTCGCCGAACATTTTGCCGCCGGTGCGATCGACCACCCGGTTGAGCAGGCTCAGGTTCGTGCCCAACTCGCGGAACTCGGGTGAATAGGGCAGGCTCAGGCCGGTGCGGATCATGCCCATCTGGCGGTCCGGCGTGTTGTATTGCAGGTTGATGAGGTAGTTGCCGTGGTCGGTGATGTCAAACTGCCCCTCGTAGCGCCCGGGGCCGGTCTGGGTCAGGTAGATCTTCTTCTGCTCGAGCGTCGGGGTGAGCAGCCGGCCGTTGAAGCTCAGGAAGTTCAAGTAGGAGGCGTCCTTGTCGAGGGCCTCGACGACCACGCGGCCCGTGTTGCCGTCCATGCGGGTCAGGACATCGAAGTCGGCGGAGGCCTCCTGACGCATCGCCCAGCGAAGGACCTGGGCCCAGAGTTTGCCGAACTTGTCCCAGGCCACCCAGTCGGTTCCCCAATTGGTCCACCATCCGCTGGTGAAAGCCACCATCTTGCCCATCTCGTAGTTCCAGTGGGCCAGGACCGGGTCGTCGCCGTCCCTGCCGCGGCGGATGATGGGGACGAGGCTGTCGGGCTTGGCCTCGGTGAGCACGAGCCCGCCGAGCGGCGGCAGCTCGTTCGGGCTGATGCCCTGGGTGGTCTGGGCGAAGTTGAATACCAGTTGCGGCCTGAATTCCTGGTTGTCGATCAGCGGCCGGCGGACGACCTTGGCCTCTTTCACGAAGATCTGCGGCAGGCGATTGAGATCCTTGGCGGCGTAGAAGCGACCTTTGGTCTTGGTGGCGATGTCGCGGAGCGTCTGCTCAATGCAGTGCACGCCGTAGCCGATGCCGACCGTGGAGCAGGTGATGCCGTTATCCTGCATGGCCCCGATAGTGGCCGCGCTGGGCGGCGAAGGGTCGCCGTCGCTGATGATGATCATGTGCCGCTGGGAGGCGTCCTTCTTGGCCATCAGGGCCTGGGTCGCCAGGCGCATGGTGCTGTCGAAATCAGGCATGTCGCCGATCTGCATCTGCTTGATCTTGCTCTTGACCGCGGATTTGTCGGCCACCGGGGCCATGGGGACGTCCCAGTTGGGGCCGCCGACGCGGAAGGAGTAGCAGATCACGCCGAGGTAATCGAGCGAGCTGATGGTGTCCACGGTCGCCAGGGCGACCTGCTCGCCCCAGTAGTTGCCCTTGGGGATCTCGCAACTGTGCATGATGATGGCCAGGGCCCCGCGGGGAATGATCTTCTTCTGCTTGACCTCGAACGCGACCGGGCTGATCTCCTCGACGGGCGTGCCGATCCATCCGCCGGCGCCGAAGCCCTCGTTGCCTCCGGTCATGACCAGCCCGCCGCCGAAGTCGCGGACATAGCTGGCCAGGGCCTTGTGCTGCTCGGAATTGAAGGTGTCGGCCGAGATATTGGCCAGAACGACCGCGGAGTACTCCTGGAGCGCGAGCAGGTCGATGTTGACCTGGTCGACACCGCGCAGGGCGACGTCGATCTGCTCTCGTTTGAGGGCATCGACCAGCCGCAGGTCGTCGCGCGAGCCCGGCGGGGTGAGAATCAGCACGCGGCCCTGGTCGCTGACGAAGGTGAAGGCGGTCGCCTGGTTGTTCTCGATGACCGCGTCGTCGGTCGGGCTCAGCGGGGTCAGCCGGGCGTCGAACCGATGCACGCCCCCGCCCTGCAGCTCGACCGGGATCGTGAAGGGATTCGGCTGCATCCCGCCATCGAGCTTCAGGTCTGGGTCGGCCAGCGGAACCTCCGTGTTGTTGTGATACAGCGAGAGCCTGGCCCGCGTCGGGCGGCGGCTCTTGATGATGAAACGCAGCGGGATCTTCGTGTCCCGTGTCGCGTGGGCCGGCACGCTGATGCGATCGAAGAGGATCTCGGCGTCGTGCTGGTACTGAAGCGGCACGACGTCGATGCCGACCTTGCCGGCTGCGGCGGCCTCGACTTCGTCGTACAGGTTGCCGGTGTTCTCGTTGCCGTCGGTG
>DATIKE010000216.1:0-5779 GCA_035477895.1 Phycisphaerae bacterium | reverse complement strand
CGACTTCGCCCAATATCACTGCAACCGCGAGATGGTCGAGATCGATAACGTCATCGAGCCCGAGGACATCGCCGAACTGAAGGACCTCATCCAGCGGCATCTTCGCTACACCGGCAGCATGGTTGCCCGGCGGATACTGGATGACTGGGAGGCGCACCTGGCCCGGTTCGTGAAGGTCACGCCCCACGAGTACAAACGGGTACTCCAGGAGCAAGCCCGGTCGGGTGGACACTACGAGGTCGAGCCGCTGGTCGGTGCCTTGGCGGGGGTGGAAAATGGGTAAGCCCACCGGCTTCAAGGAGTACCCGCGCGAGGTGCCGTCCGAACTCCCGCCGGCCCGGCGCGTCGAGAACTATCGCGAGTTCCTCCTCCAGCTTCCCGTCGTCAAGTTGAAGGAGCAGGGAGCCCGGTGCATGGATTGCGGGCTGCCCTTCTGCCACACCGGCTGCCCGCTGGGCAACATCATCCCCGACTTCAACGATCTCGTGTATCGGGACGACTGGGAGGGGGCGATCCGCGTCCTGCACGCGACCAACAATTTCCCCGAGTTCACCGGCCGGGTTTGCCCCGCGCCGTGCGAGGATGCCTGCGTGCTGGGCATCACCAGCCCCCCGGTCACGATCAAGAACATCGAGCTGGCCATCATCGAACGGGCTTTCGAGCTTGGGTTCGTCCAGCCGGAGCCGCCGACGCATCGCACCGGCAGGAAGGTGGCGGTCATCGGATCGGGGCCTGCCGGACTGGCCGTTGCCCACCAGCTCAACCGGGCCGGGCACCTGGTCACCATTTTTGAGCGGGCCGACCGCATCGGCGGGCTGCTCCGCTACGGCATCCCCGACTTCAAGCTCGAAAAACGCATTATCGATCGCCGACTGGATCTTATGGAGGCCGAGGGGATCGTTTTCCGCACCGGCGTCGACGTTGGTTATGACATTGACGGCGAGCAGCTTCGCCGTGAGTTCGATGCCATCGTGCTTTGCGGCGGTGCGACCCGCCCGCGCGACCTGTTTGTGCCCGGCCGCGAGCTGACCGGCGTCCATTTCGCGATGGAGTTCCTCCCGCAGCAGAACAAGCGGGTGGCCGGGGATTCTCAGGCGTTCACATCGCGGGGCTGGTGGTTCAGCCGCCACCAGCGCGACATCATCGCGACCGACAAGCACGTCATCATCATCGGAGGCGGTGATACCGGCTCCGACTGCGTGGGCACCTCCAACCGCCAGCGGGCCAGGAGCGTCACCCAGTTCGAGTTGCTGCCCAAGCCGCCCGAGGATCGCCCCGGGCACCAGCCCTGGCCTTACTACCCGATGAAACTTCGCAGCAGCAGCTCGCACAAGGAAGGCTGCGAGCGGTTCTGGTCGCTCTCGACCAAGCATCTCAACGGAAAGGACGGTCGGGTGGTCAGCCTGGAGACCGTGCAGGTCGAGTGGGTGTCGAACGGCTCGGGGCACAAGATGCGCGAGCTGCCCGGCACCGAGAAGACCTGGCCGGCTGACCTTGTGCTGCTGGCGATGGGGTTCGTCGGTCCCGAAAACGATGGCATCGTCACTCAGCTCGGCTGCAAGCTCGACGACCGGGGCAACATCCAGGCTGACGAGTACTATCAGACCAGCGTGCCCGGCGTCTTCGCCTGCGGCGACGCCCGGCGCGGCCAGTCGCTCGTCGTCTGGGCGATCAGCGAAGGCCGCGAGGCTGCCCGCGGCGTCGACCTCCACCTCATGGGCCAAACCGAGTTGCCGACCAAGGGCCGAGGCGATCTGCCAAGGTCGTGACACCTTTGCCAAACCCCGGGTTGTGTGGCACAGGCGCCATCCGGGATAGATCTGAGCCTCTTTGTGGGACCGGCATCTTGCCGGTCGGATGACGGGTTGGAAGCCTGTCGTACATTGTCACGGCACACACTCCAACCGTGTTACTCAAGCCGGCCGATTCCGGTCCGAAGAGCCGCGCTCTGCGTCACGCCTCGGCCATGTAGGGATACCGGAAATCCGTGGGCGGCAGGAAGGTCTCCTTGATCGTTCTCGGCGAGACCCAGCGTTCCAGGTTGAGCCAGCTGCCGGCCTTGTCGTTGGTTCCTGAGGCCCGGGCCCCGCCGAACGGCTGCTGGCCGACGACCGCTCCGGTCGGCTTGTCGTTGATGTACGCCCGTGAGGCGGCCGAGCATTTCTGGCCCTGGTACTCGAACGCGCCGCGGACCAGGGCGGTTGCCAGGGCGTCCACGTCGGCGCTGGCGTGGGCGACGATGAAGTCCTTGCCTCCCGTCTCGCCCACGATTCGCGGATAGGAGCAGTACTTGCGGATGTCCGACCCGACGGCCAGCCAGATCGTCGAGAACACGTAGGTGCTGCCCGTGAAATGGATGCCGCCGAGACCCAGGTGGTTCAACGCCGGCGGGGCTACGACCGGGCCGGGCCCCGCGATCATGTTGATCACGCCGGGAGGCATGCCTGCCTCTTCCAGGATCTTCATGATGAAGTACGCGGGCAGGACCGCGGCCGACGCCGGCTTCCACACGACCGTGTTGCCCATCAGGGCCGGAGCCGTCGGCAGTTTGCCGGCGATCGACGTGAAGTTGAATGGCGTGAGCGCCAGGACGAAGCCCTCCAGCGGGCGATGCTCCATGTAGTTCATCACCCCGGGCGGGGAGATCGGCTGATCGCCGTAGACTTCCTCCATGAAATGCGGGTTGAACCGCCAGAAGTCGATCAGTTCGCACGCCGCGTCGATCTCGGCCTGGTGTGCCGTCTTGCTCATGTTCAGCATGGTGGTCGCGTTCAGCGTCGCGCGATACTTACCCGCCAGCAGGTCGGCCGCCTTGAGCAGGATGACCGCCCGAGCGTCCCACGGCATCTGCGACCACTCTTTCTTCGCGGCGTTGGCCGCGGCGATCGCCCGGTGAACCTGTTCCTGGCCGGCCTGGTGGTATTCTCCCAGCACGTGGTGGTGATCGTGCGGGCAGACCATCTTCGCCAGTGCGCCGTTGCGGACCACCTTGCCGCCGATGATCATCGGGACGTCGACCTGTTGGCCGAGCAGATCGCGCAGCTTCGCCTTCAGCGACGCCCGCTCCGGTGTGCCGGGGGCATAGCTGCGGACAGGTTCGTTGGCCGGCTGTGGAACCTTGAAGATGCCGTTGAACATGAGCGCCTCCTTGTGAAACAGGATGTGTTGGAAGCCCTCCGGGGGTGAGATGGCCGCGAGTGTGACCGAAGATCGCGGGGCAGTCAAGGATTTCGCGTGTTTTCGAGGGACGTCAGGCCCCTGGCCGTGTGAACGGCCGAAAATGGGGACCGGCTCCCTGGAGGTCGCGGTTATCTCACTGTGTCGGCGAGGACTTACGCTGCACGCGCATCGCGTACAGGCCGACAAACGCAGCCATCATCGCCATTGATGCTCCAAATCCGCAGTTTGGCATTATCAACCGAGGCGCGGCTGGCTCGTCGAGTGCAGCCGAGACGTCGGCCTCGAAGTTGGCCTGGATGATCATGTCTCGATCCATCTGGATCTGAATGGGGTTGGTCGTTTCGGAGACATCGCCGCTCCAATGGCTGAAGTGGTATCCAGCTGGGGCATCGGGAGCCCATACCTGAAAATAGACACCAGCCAGATGGATTTGCGGCGCCGGCTCCCCGGTCGGCAACGACTGGTTGCTCGTGATCCGCAGCGTGTACTGCATGCCGCACCCTATTGTGTCGAGCTTGCCGCAACCGCATGTGCCGGGCGCCGTCTTGTTGGCATCTTTCGGGCAGCCGTCCTGGCTGTCGATGACGCCGTCGGCGTCGCTGTCAGCCAATTGGGCGGCCGAGCAACCGGCATTGTTTACCGCCGTGGCCGCGGGGGTTCCTGGGCACCGATCGTTGGCGTCAGCCACACCATCCCGGTCCGCATCGGGCGGCAGCGGGCAACCTTTTGCGTCAACGGCGGTGCCGGCGGGTGTGCTTGCGCACTGATCCGCGTTGTCCATGACACCGTCTCCGTCGCTGTCACGCTGCGAGGCTGCACAGCCGTTGGCGTCCACGACCGAGCCGGTCGGTGTGGCAGGACACTGATCCAGGTTGTCGGCTACACCGTCACTATCCGTGTCCGCCGGCTGTGGTGGCGGCGCCGATTTCTGGACCGTGATGGTCTTAATGTTGTCCTTCGTAACGCCGCCCTCGTGATATCGAACATGGAGTGTCAAGCGCGTGTCCGCCAGGACGGTCGCGGGCGCGGCATACGTGCCCGGACCGGTGATCATGCCCGGCCCGCTGCTGACGGTCCATGTGGTCGATGTGGTTACGTTCTGCGTCGAACCATCGTCATATGTAGCCGTGCAGGTATAGCTGCCGATGCTGCCCTCATTGACCGTGGCCGGCCCGGAAATCGCGACGCCGGTCATGATCCGGGTGCCGTTCTGGATGGTGATTGTCTTGTCTGCCTGCTTGGTGATATTGCTGAAATCGGTGAAGCTCACATGGATGGTCGCGGGTGTGTCGGCCAGGACGGTCAACGGCGCGGCAAAGAGGCCATTGCTTGATGCCCCCGGCCCGCTGGACACGGACCAATCGGCGTAGGCCGTCACGTCCAGGGTCTCGCCGTCGTCAAAGGTGGCCGTGCAGGTGTATTCTCCGATACCGCCTTCCGGGACGGTATCCGGCCCCGAGGTGATCGCGATTCCGGTCAGCGTCCGGCTGGGAATGAAGGCCACGTGGGAGTCTGCATAGAGAGCGTAGATTCCGAAGCCGCCGTTGTTTGCTGCTGTATTATCGCGAGCAACGATCTCTCTCTGGTTGATGTATGCGCCTCTTCCCGCCCCCAGGTACTCGAAGCTGATCTGTGAGCTGTTGGGTTTGTCGGGTAGATCGTTGTCGATTGTCGTTGGATAAGGATCCGAGTCGCCCGGATTCCAGAATGTCCTCGGATTTGTGATCAGGCCATAGTCATACAGCATGGAAAACGTGGTCGGGAAATCGTCGTTGTTTTCGTTGGCGTAGGTATAAAGCGCCATACCTATCGCTCTTAGGTTGGCGGCCGCGGTGCTCATGCATGACAGCGGCAACTGGCATGAAGGCATGACCGGGGCATAGAAATACACTTGACCGCTGGCGGTGAAGATATTGATGCCGGCCCAGCCGTTGTTAGAGAGTGAATTGTCCACGAGCAGTATTACACCTGCGTCACACGATGTCCTGTAATCGGCGCCCAGGTATCGATAACTGATTTGAGCGCTGTTGGGTTTATCGGGCAAGTCGTTGTTGATTGTCGTTGGAATTGGATTGTTGTCTCCCGGATGCCAGAATACCGTCGGGTTGGCAACATAATGGGGATACAGCATCGACAGCTTGGTCGGGAATCGGCTGTTGTTGTCAATTGCGTAGAGATAGAGTGCTATGCCGATCTGCTGAAGGTTCATGGTCACGGTTTGGTTCGGAGAGGTGGTTATCTCAAGAAGCGACGCCGCCCCGTCAGAGGTGACCGCCAATAATCCCGAGCCTCCATTGTTCGCCAGATTGTTGTCCAGCATGACGAGGGTACCGTCGGGGGAATCCGTGCTGCCTCCCATGTAAGCATAGCTGATCTGCGTGCTGTTCAGCGCGTTCGGGGCTGAGTTGGTGATCTCCGTCGGCTCCGGGTCGCTGTCTCCCGCATTCCAGAAGATGCTTGGAGAGCAGATCCCACCGGCCGGCATCAGCATGATGAGGTCGGTCGGGAAATCATCGTGGTTGTTGTTGGCGTAGGAGTACAGGGCGAGGGCCAGCGATTTCAGATTGTGTTGGGCCACTTCCCGCCGCGTGGGTGTCGG
>DATIKE010000215.1:0-4148 GCA_035477895.1 Phycisphaerae bacterium | reverse complement strand
GTCGGCTTCATCAAAGACAGGCGCTCCCGGTTCACCAGCCTCCGGGTTTCAGGGGTCAGAGGGCAGTTGATCGACAGTACGTCCGCCTGCCGGAAGAGGGTTGCGAGGTCCACCATCTCGACACCCAACTCCGCGGCGATCTCCGGCCGTGAAAACGGGTCATGCGCCATGAACCGCATACCGAAGGGGCGGGCCAATCTGAAAACCTCCGCGGCGATGTTCCCCAGCCCGACCGCACCGAGCACCCGCCCTTCGAGACCATACCCCATGTAGTCGCTGCGTCGGTTGAAGCCGGCGGGTCCCTGGCGGACCAGACGATCCTTGATCAGCAGCCGACCCGTCAATGCCAGCATCATCGCTATAACTGCTGCGGCGACGGGTCTTCGCACGGCGTCCGGGGTAATGCTGACGCCCACTCCGGATCGAGAGCAAGCCGTTATGTCCACCTTGTCGTAGCCGACCCCGAAACGCGCGACAATCGCTAACCGTCCCGCCGGATCCAGGCTGCGGCTGGTAAAAGACTCGCTCAACAGAACCAGGGCGTCGAGCTTCGCGACGTCTACCGACCGGATCTCGCTTTCGTTGGAGACAAACACAACCTCGACTCTGCCATCGGCACGCAGTGGCGTTAGATCGACGTCCGGGTAGGCCGGCGTGCCGTCCGGCCTGAGGAATGCCTTGCTGAACCCAATTCTGAACTTTTCCAAGACAAGATCCTTTCTGCCATTACGGCACTATGCTGCACTGTTTCCTTAATTTGGCGATGCCGTCGCCGACGGCGGCTTGGAACAGCCCGACGTCGCTTGAGTAGCTTAAAAAGTCAAAACCCTCGCGATGCAGGGCTGCGGCCTCATCCGCATTCCGGGCCAGCCGTCCCAGCGATTTGTTGTGCTTTCGGCACGCGGAGCGGACCGTGTCGATGGCCCTTTTAAAATTCTCGTGGTCGAACTGACCGGGTATTCCTAACGAACAACTCAGGTCCATGTGTCCGACCCAGAGGCAGTCGATTTCAGCCATCGCTGCGATTGAATCTGCATTCGCCACCCCTTCTCCGGTTTCGATCTGGAGAAACAGGGTGGTCTGCCGGTTGGCAGCCGCCATTTTCTCCACGAGCGGCAACTCCGGCCAGCGGTCGTGCGCGGGAATCAAGGCCACGCCGCGCTTGCCGGTCGGAACATACTTGGACGAGCTTACTATGTGCGCGGCCTCTTCAGCCGAGGAGACCGAAGGCAGCATGAGGCCTTCGGCACCGGCGTCCAAAGCTCGAGCGATGTCCGTGCTGCTCTTGCTGGGGACCCTCACGATGACCGGAATCGAGGCCGACCTCATAAACCGTGTGGTGCTCTTTATCGTGTCGAAGCCGACGCCGCTGTGTTCCATGTCGAGCACCGCGAAGTCGCACCCCCCGGTTTTAAGCATCTGCCCGATGCTCGGAGTGAAAAACTCCATGATGAAACCGCCGACCTTTAGTCCGCGATGACGAGCCATTTCCTTCAAAACGGGATTATCCATGACGCAAGACCTCCACAGGCTAAAAAGGTGTACTGTTTAGACTGGTATACCAAATGTCGGTAAAGATCAAGGCGCCGGCAGGACCGCAGTTTGACCACGGTGCTATGCTTTCGTGTGGCTGCGCGCGGACACGAGCGATCGTTGTTGCATTTTGCTGGCACGGGAACGAACGGTGGGATGCGCGGTTGTATTGCGCTGATGCGGGAAGGACATCAAAACGCGAAGACCCGGCCGAAACCGGGTCTTCTGATTCAACTGTTTGATTTTGAATATGTTGCCCAAGGCCGGACTTGAACCGGCACGGCTCTCGCCACTACCCCCTCAAGATAGCGTGTCTACCAGGTTCCACCACTTGGGCGTAAATCGGTATCGGCTCCCGGCTACTGCTTGGCCGGGGTTTCGGGTTTGGTTTCGGCCGGCGCCGGGGCCGCCGCAGGTGCCGGGGCCGGGGTGGCTTCGGCGGCCTTGGACTCGACCGCGGGGGCCTCGGTGACGATCGAGGTCGTTGTGCGCTGGCTCGAGAGGTACGCGAGCGTCAGCGACGTGATCATGAAGACGATCGCGGCCACCGTGGTGGCCTTGCTCAGGAACGTGGACGCACCGGAGGTCCCGAAGAGCGTGTTGCTGCCGCCGCCCCCGAAGGCCGCGCCGATGTCGGCGCCCTTGCCGGTCTGGAGCAGGACGATCATGATGAGCGCCACGCAGACGATGACATGGATGATGACGAGAAAAACTGTCATGGGCTTGGCTGATGCCGCCTTTCCTCTTATTTGTACCGCACGATCTTCGCGAACGACTCCGGGTTCAGGCTGGCGCCGCCGACCAGGCCGCCGTCGATGTCGGGCATGGCCATGAGCTCGGCCATGTTGTCGGGCTTTACGCTGCCCCCGTACAGGATCCGCATGGCCGCGGCCGCCGCCGCCCCGAAGAGCCCCTCCACCCGCGAGCGGATGAAGCGGTGCGCCTCCTCGGCCTGGGCGGAGGTCGCCGTCTTGCCGGTGCCGATGGCCCAGACGGGCTCGTAGGCGACGACGAGCGGCCCGATGTCGTTCGCGGAGAAGCCTTGTAGTCCACCTTGGAGCTGTTTGTCAAGAATGGAAAAGGTTTGGCCGGCTTCGCGCTCGGCCTCGCTCTCGCCGACGCACACGACCGGGACGAGCCCGGCGGCGAGCGCGGCTCTGGTCTTGCGGTTGACCGCGGCGTCGGTCTCGCCGAAGAACTGCCGGCGCTCCGAGTGCCCGACGATCGCGTAGCGGCAGCCGACCGCGCAAAGCATTTGGGGCGATACCTGGCCCGTGAAGGCGCCCTCCTTCTCCCAGAAGAGGTCCTGGGCGCCCAGCCCGACCGATGACCCCTTGAGCGCGTCGGCCATGGCGGCCAGCGCCGGGTAGGGTGGGGCGAGCATGACGTCGCGGTCGGCGACGCCGGCCACGAGCGGCAGGAACGCGGCCGCGTAGGCGGCCGCCTCGGCCGGCGTCTTGTACATCTTCCAGTTGCCCGCGATCAGGGGCTTGCGGCTGGCCATTGCGTTTCTCCTACAGCGTCGAGCCCATCATGGCTGCGAGATCCACCATGCGGGTCGAGTAGCCGGTCTCGTTGTCGTACCAGGCCAGGACTTTGACCATGTTCTCGATCACGTAGGTGTTGGGCGCGTCGACGATCGAGGACAGCGGGCAGCCGTTGAAGTCCGCGGAGACCAGCGGCGCTTCGCTGTAGCCGAGAATGCCCTTCAGCGGGCCCTCCGCGGCCTTCTTGAGGGCCGCGTTGACGTCGGCCACCGTGACCCCGGTCTTCTCGACCGTCACGACCAGGTCCACCAGCGAGACGTTGGGGGTCGGCACGCGCACGGCCAGGCCGTTGAGCTTGCCGGCGAGCTCCGGCAGGACCAGGCCCACGGCCTTGGCGGCCCCGGTCGTGGTGGGCACCATCGACAGCGCCGCCGCGCGCGCCCGGCGCAGGTCCTTGTGCGGGAAGTCGAGCAGCCGCTGGTCGCCCGTGTAGGAGTGGACGGTGGTCATCAGGCCTCGGGAGATCTTGAAGGTCTCGTGCAGCACCTTGGCCACGGGCGCCAGGCAGTTGGTCGTGCAGGAGGCATTGGAGACGATGTGGTGGCTCTTGGGGTCGTAGGTGCTGGAGTTGACCCCCATCACGATCGTGGCGTCCGGCCCGGTGGCCGGGGCCGAGATGATGACCTTGCGCGCTCCGCCCGCGAGGTGCTTGGCCGCGTCGTCGCGCTTGGTGAAGAGACCGGTGCACTCGGCGACGATGTCGACCCCCATGCCCTTCCAGTCGATCTTGTCGGGCTCCCGCACCGAGCGGATCAGCACCTGCGCGCCTCCGACGTCCATGCGGTCGCCCGAGGCGGACACGTTGATGTCGAGCATCCCGTGCACGCTGTCGTACTTCAGCAGGTGCGCCATGGTGTCGGCGTTGGTGAGGTCGTTGACGGCCACCACCTGGACCTTGGGGTTCTTCATCGCGGCGCGGAACATCAGGCGTCCGATGCGGCCGAAGCCGTTGATGCCGATCTTGATGGTCATGGGTCCTCCTGTTCGATGGGTTCAGGGTTCGGGCAGCGGGGTGCTGTCCAACGGGTCCGATCTCAGCTCCAGCTTCAGGATCACGGCGTCCTCGCG
>DATIKE010000214.1:0-2423 GCA_035477895.1 Phycisphaerae bacterium | reverse complement strand
TCATTGTGGCAAAGATTGGCTCGATCATGCTGGATCTGGAACGTGTCGAGAAAGGCACCTGGGTCAAGCACCCCAGCGGCGTGCGGTTGTGCGTCGCGTCCATCAACTCCAAGTCGTACAAGCAGGCCAGGGAGATCGCGTTGCGTCCGCGGTTGCGGGACATCCGGTCCGGGGCGCTCACGTACGACGACATATCCGAGATCCTCAAGCCGGTGGCGGCCGAGCACCTGCTGCTGGGGTGGTCCGACCTGGAGGACGAGAACGGCCAGCCGATCCCGTACTCGCCGTCGAAGGCCCTGGCGTACTTCCAGGACCCGCGGTTCGGGGAGTTCTACCGATTCATTCTCGATGCCGCCGGCGAGGCGGAGCTGTACCGCCAGGACCTGCTGGAGGACTCAGCAAAAAACTCACCGAAGTCCTCAAGTGGAAGCTCGCCTGGGGACAGCAAGAAGAGTTCCTGAGGGATCGTGTTCGCAACGGGTATCCGACTCCGGCCTGGGACTCCAGGCCGGAGCTTTATGAAGACCTGACAGATGTATGGGACGCCTTCCAAGACCTCAGTTCCTGCCGGACGTGCGGGTTTGGGCCAAACCCCATCGGGTGGGACCAGATGTTGGCGTGGTTCGAGATTCGCGGGATCGAGGACGCGGACGTGCGGGACACCTACTGTCGGCTGATCATGGCGATGGATCGCGTGCTCTTGGACCACGCGGCAGAGGCGGTGAAAGATGGCAGATGAAGCTGGACTCGCACTGGTCATAGACCCGGCCAATGCCCTGCGTGAACTCAAGCGGTTCGAGAGCGGCATCGATTCGGCGGCGAACGCCGTGACGGGCTTCGCGCGGCGGGTGAAGTCGGACTTCGACGTCATCGGCCGGGCAGCGGGGCTGCTCGTCGCGCCGCTCAAAGCGGTGGTCGGGGCCATGGCGGCGGCGAAGGCTTCCGTGCTGGCGGTCGGGATCGCCTCGGTGAAGACGGCCGGCGACTTCGAGTCGCTCCGGATGCAGCTCGAAACGATCCTGGTGACCAAGAAGGCGGCGGATCAGGCGTTTCAGGAGAGTCTGGCTCTGGCGGCGACGACGCCGTTCTCGGCCAAGGAGATTGTCCAGGTCCGGACCGAACTGGAGTCGGTCGGGGTCCGCGGGTCCAAGGCGGTCCAGGCTGTGGCCGAAGCGGCGGCTGCGATGAACCGAAACATCCATGACGTGGCCGCGGCGGTCAAGAGTATGGAGACCGAGCCCCTTCGCCGGCTGGGTATCCAGGCGCGCAAGGAAGGGGAAGAGTTCGTCTTCACGTTCCGCAACAAGATGGGGGAGGCGCAGCGGGTCGTCGCCCAGGGCTGGGAAGAAGGCCAGCAGGCGGTGCTCGACGTGTTCATGGACAAGTTCGAGGGCGGCATCGAGCGGATGAGCCGCGGCATCAAGGGGTTGTGGTCGAACCTTGGCGACGCGCTGGACGCGATCCGCAACACGTTCGGAGAAGGGTTCCTGACCGAGGCCAAGCTGCTGGTCGGAGACATGATCCGTTTGATCCAGAGCGCGATGGGGGACGCCAAGCAGGCGGGTATCGCACTGGGCGAGCAACTGGCCGAGGCCAGGGTCAAGATGCTGGCGGGTTTCGCGACGGCCCTCGACGTAGCCCGCGAGATCGGCAAGGTGATGCAGCAGGACGGCGGGTTCGGGAAGGTGATCCTGGAGGCCATGAAGCTGGGCGCGTCCATTCTGGGGGAGGCGATTCTGGCCGCGTTCAAAGCCTCGATCGCGCTGTGGAAAGCGATCGGCGTGACCATCGGTGAAGGCGTGCTCCAGGCGATCTACCAATCGAACATTCCGGGGTCCGGTCTTGCCCGCGAGTACGCGATTGGTCGGAACCTGCCCACGGACAAGTTTGAGCTGCAAAAGATGGCGGTCCAGTTCGGGATTCCGGTGACGGAGTCCGGTTTTGATGCGTTTTCGCGGAACACGCGAAACGACCCACGGGCCTTGCTGTACGGCGGAAACGACTTCGCGGCGGGTCTCCCGCCTAGGGTCCGCGACGCGGACGAACTCCGGTCCGACATCATCAAGCACATCAGCGGCCTGTCGGCGGACGAGCAGCTCAAATATGCCCAGCTCGACAGCGTATCGGCGTCAAACATCGACAGGGCGGTTCGGTCGGCACAGGACGAACTCAAGTCGGCAACTGAGGCCCTGGCGCAGCGAGTGGTCGGCGGGGTGTCCGCTTCGCTGCACAACCTCGGGATCGACATCGACGTCCGGGGCAATATGCGCCGCCACGAAACGGAGATCCGGGCGGCGACGGAGGTGGAGAAGGCCCGATTGGCGGGCCCTGCCGGGGAGACGGTGGATAGCTGGCTGTCCGAAGAGAACGGTGCCTATCAGAGACACCTGGACCTGATGCGAAAACTCGAAGAGGACGCTCGG
>DATIKE010000213.1:0-2652 GCA_035477895.1 Phycisphaerae bacterium | reverse complement strand
GCGCTTTCCCGGCAAGGCGACACGGGACTTCCGTCGCTGCCCAGGAATTCCATAAAAGAGCGGCTTTTTGACGCATGGCATTTTTCGCTACCCCATCGCATCCTCAGACCCATCTTCGACAGTTTCAAAAACTGGATCATTGTTGATCAATGACTTATGACGACGCAGGAGGGCTGTGCCAACACACCCTCGTTCCGTCCATGGATGGTCAGGCCTCTCGAATGGTGGGCGGCAAAGCAACTCCCGCCGCCCGGATGGCCGCGTACGCGTCCCCTTTCAATTGACTGCGCAATAGATACCTACGCCCCCGAAACTTCGCCTCGACTTCCTCGAGGCGGTCCAGCCCTCGGATGACCTCGGCCCATTCCCATTTCTCGCCCCGCGCCTCCAGGCGTCGCTCCAAGTCGACTTTCAGTCGTAACGCCAGAAAGCTGCAAAAAACATGCCCTCGGATCGTCTCGTCGCACTTGTGGTAGATCGGGCGGGTCTCCAGGATCGACTTGGCCGTACGGATCGTGTCCTCGACCATCCAGAGCCCCTTGTAGGCCAGTGCCGCCTGTTCGGCGGAATAGCCGGTATTGGTCCGCAATACCCAGATGCCATCGAACCGCTCATCGTTTTTCACCTGCTGTTCATCCACGACGAAATGGGTATCCCCCTCCACTTTCAGATACCGCCGAAAGCCCTTGTTGCCGACCAGACTCTTGTCGCCGCGCTTGAGCTTTCGGCGGAGGCTCTCGAGGATCGCCGCCCGATCATGCGCGTCCTTGCGGCGTTCCTCTTCGTTCAGACAGACTACGTAACGACGGTCGGCCACCCAAACCTCCCGCACTTTCAAAGGCGCAGGCCCCTTGCCGCCGGTCCGCTCCGGATGCACTTCCTGCCAGGGGCCCCGATGGCCCAAAACCGTTTCGGCGACTTCCTTCTGCCGGCGCATCCGCGCGCCCAGAATGTAGCGCACGGGCGGATCGGCCGACTCCAAGGCCCGGATCGTTTCCGCGCCGATCATCCCCCGGTCGGCCACGATGCACAGTTCCCGTACCGAAAACCGGCGCTTCATCCGGTCCACCACCGGCAGCAGCGTTTTCGCGTCCGTGGTATTCCCCGGCCACATTTCGCAGCACAAGGGCCAACCTTGCGTATCCAGCGCGATGCCCACGATCATCTGCCGCAGATCCGGCCGGTGGTCTTTGCTGTGACCGTACTGTCCCAGGGTGTCGCCGCCGCGCCCTTCGAAATAGATCGACGTGGTGTCGAAAAACACCCAATCCACTTGGCTGAACAAATCCCGCCGGCTCGCAAACAGCGCTTCCTCGATGAGGTCTTTCACACAACGGGGACTGCCCAACACCTCCGGCGCCCCCTCCAGCGGTTCCCCCAGAAAGGCCATCGCCCGATACAGATGATGCAACCCCAGGCGTTCCGTGCCCGGGATGCGCACCTCCGATCGCCATCGCTCCGCCGCCCGGTCGCTGCCGGCGGCGAACAGGCGATGCAGCACGGTCAAATACACCGCCCGCTCGATATCGAATCCGAATCGGCGTCCGACCGCGCGAGCGTTCAGCGCCTCCGCCACGCCGCTCTGTTCCCACAGTCGCCCAAACACCAAGTCCGGTCCGATCTTCGTGAGGCCAACGGCCTCGGTCTGACCGTCCGCGTGCGCGTCGAGTACGGTCAGTCGCTCGCTGAGCCGCAGCCCGGATCGCAGTAACGCATCCAACTGACCGCTCTTTTGCAACACCTCCAACCGACCCAGCGAGAGCAGGGTTTGCTGGCGGGTGACGCCCCGGTCGCGATAGCTGCGGGCGATTTGCAGATACTGATGTCGGCCGGCTCGGGTTACGCGGAAGAACATCGGCGCCTCGTGTGCCCACAGCTTGTCGCCCCGACATCTATCGAATCAATATATTTCTGTGGTCTGCTAAAAATATTGCCAACACATTTCGCTTTTTGAAAACCGCGATTCGCGAGTTTCCTCGATTTTTGAGGAATTCCGCGCCGATCCAGCCTCGAAACTGTAGAAGATGGGCGAAACGCTTCGTCGCGCCGTCGCGCGCGCCACGCTGGAGGGCGATCGGACGCGGCGGAATATCCTGGCGGAGCGCGCCGAGCGGCCGCGCTCATGGAAACATATTGCGCCAGGTCAGTCCGGCGCCGGTGAACTCCGCCGTGGCGGCATCGCGATCGTCGAGGATCGCGTCGGCCCACCAATAGCGCGTCTCGAAGCGGGGCATGCGGCCGGAATCGGGGACGCGAACCTCGGCAATGAGGCAGACGAGGTAGCGACCGGGCGCCAGGTTCGTGAAGGCGAACCGGCCGCGGACGGCATCGCACGTCACGGTCCGCGCCTGGCTTTCCCGCAGCAGGTTTTCCACGGCGTTTTTCGCCCTGCGCCCCGCCATCGCGAATGCCCGGTCCAGATCGGCCTGGCTGCGGCCAATTTCGGGATTCAACACGACGCCGCGGGAACCGCGCACGACCGGCGCGTCGTCGCGACGCGGCGCGGCGTACATTGCGAGTTCGGCGCCGAGTCGTTCGACCTCCGTGCGCACGCCGCCCAGCCGGTTCGGCAGTTCGTCGTCCCACTGGACGAGCGCGACCGTGACGCGCGGGCCAGCGGCGCCCTCCAAGTGCACGGCGCCGGAGATCAGC
>DATIKE010000212.1:0-2850 GCA_035477895.1 Phycisphaerae bacterium | reverse complement strand
CGAGGATCCCAACAACTGGCCGGAGATCGACCCGCAACTGAACGCCTCGCTCCTGGTGATGCGGATCCGGATCGCGTCCGGCCAGCCCTGGCCCGCCAAGCCGGAGGAAGTCGTCGTCAAGGCCGCCCCCGCCACGGGCGGATGAATCAGGAATAGCTCAAGGCCGTCGGGTGGCACGGGTCTGCAAACCGCGACCGCAGGGGCACGGCAAGCTCACACGGAAACCAACCGCGTCGTAACACACGACATGAGTCACTTGAAACTGAAGGCACAAGCCTAGATGAGCGCCGGTGCAACTGTCACCCTTACAGTTGCAGGCTGAGCACGCCGCTGGCCACATCGTCGTAGACATCAAAAATCTTGTCCAGGCCGGTGACCAGGAAAACACCCCAGACATGGGTATTGACCGCGCAAAGCTTGAGCTTGCGCTTATGACCCACAACGAGCCGCTTGCGGAGCTTGAGCAGTTTGGCGATGTTGGACGAATTCAGGAAGCGGACATTCTGGAAATTCAGGACAACGTCGACATTGCTGTTCTTCTCGACGCTTTCGAGCAGAGCCGTCATGTCGTCGGTGAACTGGGGGTCGTCGGCCAGTTCCAGAAGCAGCACATCATCGGACCAGTTCTGAATCGGCATGGAACGAATGCCTCCAACGTGTGTACAGTGAGCCGCGGTTCAATCTACCCGTGCCCCGGGGACGTGTCAACGCGGAGGGAAGGGGTCGGGAGTCTTCCAGGGTTTCCGCCCCGTGGCAAGCCCGCCACAGTGAAGCGGGCCAACTCACCATTTGATTCCGGGAGGACTCCTGACCCCTACGATCACAATGCGCGCACGAGATGTTCCCGGGCCAAGCCGTCCCGTCGCAGAACATCGCCGATGTCGGCCAGGAACCGCTGGCCATCGGCGTAGTACCCGGCCGTCGGCCGCAGGCCCGGCACCCGGGCGACCCAGTAGCGGTTGAAACACACCATCAGCAGTTCGCGGATGTATTTGCTGAAAATGCTCGCCAAGGCGATCGGTAGATGGTGGCTCTCACCGCCGGTCACGAACCGGACCGCCCAGGACGCCTGTGCATGCTTAAGGACGTAGCCGCTGCGCTCCTTTCTTTCTTCGAGTATCTCGAGCTCGGCGCCCTCGAAGGCCCGCATCAGCGGACGTCGGTAACCCGTCCTCCCCCCCTGCCGATCCACCCAGATGCGTAACGACCGAGGCCCCACGCTGTCCGCCACCCGTTGCATCAGCCGGGCGGTCAGACCGAACAGCACGACCGCCTTGTTGCGCGTCGCTCCGACACGCTCATTGAACTGACGCTCGGGCAACACCTCGCTCCACGCGCCGCGGAATCGGACACCTGTTTCCAGGAGGTCGGTGGCCAGGGAGTTGTGCTGGAGGCTCACGTCGGCGTTGCTTGCCGCGATCGGCAAGGGCAGGTCAAGGTTCTGGTACCACGGACAAGCGTCCAGGTTGATTCGAACACCCGGAGAAAGACGGTCGAGCAGTCCGCCGAGTGTCGCGGGCGGCTTGCCGGCCAGCGACAGGAAGGTCAGCGTCGCCCGCTCGAGCAGCAGGATCGCCTTGTCCCCGTCACCGCCCTTGCCGTGCAGTTTCTTGCTGTCGGCGACCGCCAGACGAGAGTCGCGCTTGCCGCGCTTGGCGGTCACGCTTGCGCGGAGCAACGCCCACAGGTCCGGGCCGACGGCCGGATCGGACAGAGCCTTCAGAATGTCGGAGGGAACATCAAACGCGACCGCCGAAACGACCAGCGGCCCCAGCAGCGGCCCGTAACCCGCCTCGTCGATGCCGACGACCACGGATGTCGGCGCTCGAGCTGACGCGGGTTCGGGTAGCATGTAAAACTCATACCTGCTTGGCGCTCATGCCGTGATCTGCTCGAACTTGCGGTACGGCTCCTCCCACCGGGCGGTGTCCTTCGGCTCGTACGTCACCAGCTCGAACGACTGCCTGACCAGTTGACGGGCCGCCTTGAGATCCGCCAGCACGCCGGTGGCGATCGCCTGGATCGCGATGTTGCCGGTCGCCGTCGCTTCGACCGGCCCGGCGATGACCGGCCGGCCGGTGGCGTCCGCCGCCCATTGGCAGAGCTGCCGGTTCTGGATGCCGCCGCCCACCGCGTGGATCAACTCCAGCTTGCGGCCGGCGCATTCCTCCATCCGCGCGATCACCCGGCGATACGACATCGCCAGACTCTCCAGGCACACACGGACGAATTCGCCCGGCGAGCCCGGCACCTGCTGCCCGGTCTTCTTGCAGAACTCGGCGATCCTCGCCGGCATGTCGCCCGGCGCCAGGAACGACGGATCATCCGGGTTGAGCAACACCAGGAAGGGCTTCGCCTTGGCGGCCAGGTCGGTCAGCTCGGCATAGCTGTAGCTCTTGCCGGCCCGCTCCCAGGTCCGGCGGCATTCCTGCACCAGCCACAGACCCATGATGTTCTTCAGAAACCGGAACGTCCCGCCGAAGCAGCCCTCGTTCGTGAAGTTGTAGGCCAGCGACTTGGCGTTGATGATCGGCTTGTCGGTTTCCATGCCCATGAGCGACCACGTGCCCGAGCTGAGGAACGCCCACGACCGCCCCCCCACCGCAGGCACGGCGGCCACGGCGGCCCCGGTGTCGTGCTCGGCCGGGGCAATCACTTTGACATCGCCGGCGCCGGTCTCCTCGGCGATGTCCTTGCGAACCGGTCCGAGCACCGAGCCGGTCGGGATGATTTCGGGGAAGATCTTCCGCGGCAGGTCCATTTGTCCAATCAGCTCGTCGGCCCAGCAGCCCTTGCGCGGGTCGTAGGCCTGCGTGGTCGTGGCGATGGTGAACTCGGCCGCCTTGCGCC
>DATIKE010000211.1:0-3638 GCA_035477895.1 Phycisphaerae bacterium | reverse complement strand
GCTGGCTGGGGCGACACCGGCGGATGAGCAAGGACTACGAGATGCTCCCCGCCAGTAGCGAAGCCATGGTGTATATCGCAATGATCAATGTGATGCTTCATCGGCTCGCACCCGGCTAATGGGGCTTCTCACACACGCTCTTAGCGATTTCACTCGTGAACGGGTATGGAGCAAGATGGATGTCGGGTCTGGCGGGGCCGCCCTGCGGTCATTCTCCCGCGCGGCACTCGGCGATGATGTCGGCGGCCCCCTGGGATTTGAGATCTACGACAATCCGATCGACCAACCGCGAAAAAAGAGTTGCGTCTTTTTCTTCGGCCGTGGAGCGGATGACCCGTGTGCCGGTCGGGTTGGCCACCAGGGCCTCACAGTAAATCACATTCCCCTCCCAGGCCGCGTACACCGCCACGGGGGCCCGGCAGCCGGCGTCCAGGGCGGCCAGAATCGCTCGCTCGACCTCGACGGCCGCGGCGGTCGAGGCATCGTGGATGGGTACCAGCAGGTCGGCCACTCGCGGGTCATCACCGCGGCCTTCCAGGGCCAGCGCCCCCTGGCCGGGCGCCGGCAGACAGAACGAGGGGTCGAACACCTCAGTGACGTGGCGAGCGAGATTCGCGCGGTTCAGCCCGGCCATGGCCAACACCGCCCCGGCACATTGACCCTCCTTGACCTTCCTAATGCGGGTATCGACGTTGCCGCGCAGGCCGATGAACGTCAGGTCCGGCCGATGGATCAGCAACTGGGCCTGCCGACGCAGGCTGCTCGTGCCGACGAGACCGCCCGGAGGCAGTTTCATGAACGGCCGGCCGTCGGCCGAGATCCAGGCGTCCCGCGGGTCCTCGCGCGGCGGGCAGGCCAGGCTGGTCAATCCCTCGCGAAGTTCGGTCGGCAGATCCTTGGCCGAGTGCACCGCCAGGTCGATCGTCCCGGCCATCAGGGCCTCTTCGAGTTCGGCGGTGAACAGTCCCTTGCCGCCGATTTCCGGCAGCGGGCGCGACTGCAGCTTATCCCCCGTCGTGCGGATGATCTCCATGCGAATGTCGAGACGCGGGTGCGCCTGTTGCAGCCGATCGATGGTCCATTGGGTCTGCGTGCGGGCCAGCAACGAACCGCGCGTACCGACGACCAGAGTGTCGGGGGAACTGCTCACTGCATCGCCTTGATGACGGCCCTGGTAAACGACTGCGTGGTGCCCTTGCCGCCGACATCGGGGGTGAGATCCTCGGGCCGGCCGATGGATAACACGACATCATAGGCGGTGCGGATGCGGGCGGCCTGTTCGGTCTTGCCCATGTGGTTGAGCATCATGACCGCGCTCATGATGCAGGCCAGCGGGTTGGCGATGCCCTTGCGGGCGATGTCCGGGGCCGACCCGTGCACCGCCTCGAAGACGGCACAGGTCCGCCCGATGTTCGCTCCCGGCACGACGCCCAGGCCGCCGACCAGGCCCGCCGCCAGATCGCTGATGATGTCGCCGTAGAGATTCTCCAGCAGCAGCACGTCGAACTTCGAGGGGTCGCGGACGAGTTGCATGCACCCGTTGTCGATGATGAGTTCCTCGTAGGCGATCTTGTCGGCGAACGGCTCGTACTCCTTCCGGGCGCAGGTCAGGAAGAGCCCGTCGGACATCTTCATGATGTTTGCCTTGTGGAAGACGGTCACTTTTTTCCGGCCGCGGGAGACGGCGTAGTCGAAGGCGAACCGGGCGATACGCCGGCAGGCCTTGGAGGTGGCGACCTTGAGGCTGGTAACGACGCCCTCGGCGACCTCGTTCTCGATCCCGCTGTAAAGCCCCTCGGTGTTCTCGCGGATGATGACCAGATCGACGTTGTCGAACCGGGTCTTGATGCCCGGCATCGAGCGGACCGGCCGAACGGCGGCGAACAGGTTCAGCCGCTTGCGAAGTTGCACGTTCACGCTGCTGTGGCCCGTGCCGATGGGCGTGGTGAGGGGTCCTTTCAGGGCGACGCCGTGCCCCTCGATCGCGGCGGTGGTGCGTTCCGGCAGGACGCTGCCGCAGAACTCGAGGGCGGTCACCCCGGCGGGCAGGTTCACCCACTCGATATCCGCGCCCGAGGCGTCCACGACCTCGCGGGCCGCAGTCGTCACCTCCGGGCCGATCCCGTCACCAGGCAACAGGCACACAATGTCCGACATGGCCGCCAGCCTCCATTATCAGGACTCGGCCACCTCACCACTTGCATTCCGTCAGCCGGTGGCGATTATAGCCGGGTTTGACGGCCGGGCAACGCGAACCGGCGCCCCGCAGCAAGGAGCGTTCATTGATCCTCGCGGCCGCGGTGCAGTTCGGCTTCTGGGCGGACGGATTCATCCGGTTCGTGCACGAAGGCTACAACCTGCCGCGCGGGCCGCTCGGCTTGCTCTGCTACCTGCCTTTTGTGCCGATTTACTGGCTTCTACCGCAGCGGCGCCGATCGGGCTACCTGTGGATCAGCAGCCTGGTCCTAGCGATTGTTACGCTGGGGCCTGCGTACGCCGCCATGATGGCCGCACTGGGTCTGATCGCCTGGGCGGTCGTTCGGGGATTCGGCGCGCGCGGACGCCTTGCGCCCGGCGCCTTGATTCTTGCGGCCGTCTACGGCTCGCTCGTTCTCTATCCCCAACCCCCCTGGCTCCCGCCGGTGACCGAGCCGGTTTACTTCTACATCCACTGGGCGGGGATCGGCTACCTGTTCCTCCGCTCGTACCATGTGCTGGCGGACGTCGCCGGCGGGAGATTGAACCTCCCGGGATTTCACGACTTCCTGGCCTACCTCCTTTTTGCTCCCACGCTGCGAATGGGGCCGATCTACCGTTACGGCGAGTTTGCCCGGCAGACGGCCGAAGGCCCGGCGGTCCATCGCAGCCTTGCCCGGGCGGCCGGCCGTTTCCTCACCGGCTGCATCCGACTGGCCGCGATGAGCGTTCTGGTCGCCGACGACCGCATCCGTACGCTCTACGACGCACCCGAGACGCTCAGCGCACTGGAGCTGGTCTTCTATATTCAGATCCCCGTGCTCGGACTGTACCTCTGGATCAGCGGCTACGTCGACTGGTCGATCGCGATCGGCCGGTTACTGGGCTTCGCGGTCCCCGACAACTTCAACTACCCGTTCCGATCCGCCAGCATCGACGAGTTCTGGAGGCGTTGGCACATCACGCTCAGCATGTGGCTCAAGGACTTTATCTTCATCCCGCTCGTGCGGCACCGCTGGCACTTCTTCTGGAGTTTCACGCTCACTTTCCTGTTCTGCGGCGCGTGGCATGGCAAGTACCCATGCTACGTGCTTGGCGGCCTGCTGCAGGGCCTGGCCCTGGCCGGCCGGCGATGGTGGGACCACCTCTGGAAGAATCAGCGACAGCGCTCGACACCGCTGTACCGCGGGCTTGAAAGGCTGGGCCTTGTCCGTACCCCGCTCAACACCGCCCTGTGCTGGCTGACCACTTACACGTTCGTCATGGTCAGCCTGTCGCTGGGCCTGGACGCCCGGCACGCCTTCAGCCGGGTCGCCGCGCGCATCCTGTCGCTGCTGGGCCTGACGTTCTGACATTCATCGGCAGGACCCGTGTGGCGCCGAGGCGGGCGAAGAAAACGGTGCCCGGAATCATTTTCGTGCCTTCTGCCTCGCCCCGAGGGG
>DATIKE010000210.1:0-5429 GCA_035477895.1 Phycisphaerae bacterium | reverse complement strand
GAAGCCCTAACCGGCCCCACAGACGCTCGAAACCCAGCGACGGCCCGATCTTGATCGTGTCGGCCGTGGCGGTCTGGGCCTGCCGATGGGCATAACGGCGATTCCGGGACAACATCTCGTTGCCAACTGTCGAAGATGGGTAAGATCCAGACACACCATGATAGAGCACTGCATAATCAAAGTCGTGACAATAGGTCGGCCCCGGGATTCCTTTGTGCGCAAAACAATAGAAACAGCCTCTGCGGCACAAGTAATGGTTGGGCTGTTCCAGATATGTGATTCCCCCTGGGGCGCGGCCTAGATCTCTGCCCGGCAGTCATTATTACCGGCCTGGGGAGAAGAACGGGTCGTAATGGCTGAGGAGGCACGTTTTTCATTCTGCGATCAGCACACCTTGTTCCGCTACCGCCTGTTTGAAGCTTGCGACCGGAACCAACCGCCACGCCCAGACGCCTCGGCCGGGCGGGAAGAAGACCGCCCGGTAATACGCGCCGCCGAGTCGTTCGAGTTGCAGCGTGGTCTCGGCTTCACCCGGCCCTTCGAGCTTCGAGAGTACGATCCGGAACACCGGATTGGCCAGGGCCGGGTGGAGCACGGCGTCGAAGTTGACCGGCGTGCCGGCCGCCACGTGGTTCGGGACTGGATACAGGATGGTCACCGGCGGGCCGTCCCACTCGCCCAAGCCGCGCGATCCGGGCAGCGGCTGAGCCATGATGTGCGCGATCCGCTGAACGAACGTCGCATAGTACCGCCCGTATCGCGCGTTGGCCGTTGTCAACATGCCGAGCTCGCCGCGGGTCCGGCAAGTTGACGCCAGGGCCTGCAAGGCGGACCGGAAGTCGAGTTTCTCGAGGTCGGAGAGCACGAAGCCGGCCAGTTCCCGGGCGGCCGCGACGTTGCCCTCGTCGAGCTTCTGCTCGGCTTCGCGCAATCGCCTTTCCAGAGGTGCTTTCTCGCCCCAGATCGCCAGGCCGACTTTCGCCCGGGTAACCAGCCAATGAATGGTCATGGCCAGATCGTGATATTGATTCGCTGCATGGCCGCGGTCATCCGTTGCCGCTTGTCGGCTCCGCGCCAGAAGGTCGCTTGCCATGGCCTCCAACTCGGGAAACCGATTGGGCACCGGCATGTTGCCTGACAGGTTAGGTCCGTGGTTGACGATCGGGCTGTCGTCGCGACGGTTGAACCAGTTGAAGGACTTCGTGCCGCACTCGACCGTGCCGCGGGCGCCGACGTACTGCGGGCCGAACTCCTCCAGCTTGAGATGCACGGCGGCCATGTGTTCGGCGTCCGCCGGCCCGTACTGGTCGCGGGCGTATTGCCTGAAGAAGTCGGCAGCGGTCAGGTCCTTGTTCCATCCGAAGCGGTAGAGGTAGCCGGCCACATCCTCGACGTTGCGCGTCCGCCAGTGGATGCCCAACGCTCCTTCGCAGTTTTTGTCGGCGATGTCCTTGAGCAGCGGCTCGAACGCGGTGACGTTGGTCTGCGGGCCGGTCTGGTCGATCCGCGTGTGGCCGGCGTCCGACTCGAACCACGGAATCGGCCAGCGAACCCGGCCGGGCGACAGCTTTGAATACGCCTCGGAAACGAGGTCCGCGCTGCGCGGGTCGATGTTGTCCAGAGCGGCAAAGATCACATCCCCGGGCACAACCTTGTCCAGACCGATGTAGTAGTCCGTGAACTTCATGTGCTGATCGCCGCCCCAGCCGCTGACGACCATCTTCACGTTCGGGGCGACTCCCTGCATTACCTGGTAGGCCAGCCGGATCAGCCGGGCCATGCGCACGCCTTCAGACTGGTGCCGGGGTGCCGGGAAGTAGCTGAAGGCGTTCCAGAGTTCGTCGGCGTCCGGGGCCTTGTCGTCTTTCCGCAGAACGGTCGCCCCGCGCAGTCCCAGGTGCTCGGCCTGCCAGATGCCCAAATAATCCAGCGGGTACGTCTTCAGAACGTGGCTGATGCGTTTGCGCAAACCTTCCTCGTTGGTCTGGTCCAGGGCATCGCCGCTGACCTCGAAGCCCAGACAGGTCTCGATGCCGAGGGCCCGCGCGTACGCCAGGGCGTCGGCCATCATCTTCTGCTGTAGCCGCACGGCTCGGCCGGGTGCGAACGTCCACGCGTCCTCGATGCCCACCTCGCAGCCCCATTCGCCGCGGTCGAAGAATAACCCCGTTCCGAACAGGTGGTCCTTCGTCGTCATCTGATGCGGCGACCACCAGCGGAACTCCGAGATCGTGGTCATCAGCGGTCCGCCCATCACCGTTTCCGTGGGCACGAGCGTGGACCCGGAAAACGGCTCGTGTTTGATGTCGTAGCCGCAGAAGGGCTCGTGGTCGTAGGCGTGGAAGTTGATCAGGTTGGCCTTCTGCTTGGCCATCTGGGTGAAAAACGTCTTGTAGTCCTGCGGGTTCCAGGTGGTGGGGCTGTTGAGGAAATTGAACCACGGCAGGTTGCCGCGAATCTTGAAGACCGGCACGCCGGCATGTTCGATCAGATCGACGGTTTTGTTCGCGTCTATGGGCGGGACGGCATCGCCGCCCAGGTAGAAGCCGATGCTCCAGGACTCGATCAGTTGGTATGCAGCCCAGAGCGTGGCCCGCTCGGACGCACCATGAACGATCTGCCGGCTGCCCTCGGCGTACAGAACGAAGTTCTGGCTCGGGTCCGGTCCACCGGGGGGGACCTTTCCACCCGGCCCGGAACGCAGCATGATGGCCGGCTTGCCGGCCGCGACCGACTCAGCAAGCGCAGGCCACGAGCCGGTCAGTCGATACACGTACGCTCGGACTTCATCAGCCGCCAGCCGCACCATGGCCGGCGAGTCTTTCGCGGTGACCACGGTCGCCTCCGCCAGCCTGTACGAGGCGGCGTCAACCGAAACAGCCGTTCCGAGCAGGAACAATCCGAAAAACCAGGGGCAAACACGCTTGGACCACATCGCTGGCACCTCCGGGAAGCTGGTATCGTTCATGGCAACCGATCATGGATCGACCGGTGGTGCGTATCGTATCCGCCGGCTGTCGTATGGTCGATCTGGCGGTTCACCGGCCAAGCCTTACCCATCGATCAGGATACGCGTGCCGAAGGGTTCAAGCTCGATCCGCACCGCTTGGCCGGCGGGTACGGAGTTCCATTGCTGAAGCTCACGGCGTTGGGCGTCGTACAGGGTCGGATTGGAAACGGCAATCGCTACCGACAGCTTGGCTATTTGCGGCTTCTCCGTGGTATTGGCCAGAACGGTGGCGACTGAACCGTCCGCCGCACGGAAGCCGCCCACATTGACTGCGGGGAATCGCGCACCCGGAGTTTTCTGCGGGGGTCTCGACGTCGGCCGACCTTGAACGGTGCCCGCCAGCGGGATCTCGATGATCGCACAATCGACATCCGGAGGTCGAAGAGCCTCGCCGAGCATCAGATACTCGGGGAACCGGGCATAAAGCTGGCAGTACGAGAAGTACGCACGAGAAACCATCCGGTGTCAGTCGTTGGTTGGTTCGAGAGGCACGTCGTGGATGAGCGGGCCGGGAATCAGCCCGCGGCACAGGTTGTTCGACAGGATAAAACACCGCGCCTCAGCCGGGGGCCGGGGACCTTGTTGATCACCCTGGCCCTGCACGCACGCTGTGCCGATCGCCGTCGTGTATTCGTGGTACAGATAGGAGAACAGCCCGACCGAATTCGGATAGTTGGATGGCGGCGGCTTGGCGTCGTCGAATCCGCCCTTGAATTCCCGGCTCCAGTACGTGGCCATGTAAGGGATGGCCGGCTCACAGGTGTCTTCCAGGCATAAGCCGAGCTTCGGATTGATGGATTTGCCCTCCACCAGGTCCGGCAGCCGCTCGAGGTTTGGTCCAAGTTCGCGTTCGATGTCCTGCGTGTTGTTGAAACCCGCCTTGATGAGTATGCCGGCGCCTTCCTTGAGGAACGCGGGGACCTCTGGCCGATCCGCCAGCCTTCTCGCGCACCAGGGCTGGCGCACCGCCCACTTTTCGTAGAGCGCTGCCGCGTCGCGCCAATCGCCGGCGAACGTGCGCACCACCATGTCGTAACTCATCTCAAAGTCGTTGCCGGGCGATTCATCGTACAGGTGCAGCAGGTTCATGGCGACGTGCAGGCCGGCCGCCGAATCCCGCTGCCAGCGTTTGGCGTGTCCGCGGGCATCCTCCGCGGCCAGGTACACGCCGGCCTGCCGATCGTAGTACGTCGTGAACTGGACGGATGCCAGACCGGGTTAATCCGCTTCCCAGTATCCGTCCGCCTTGCCGGGCGCCTTGATCAACTGCCCGTTGTTCCACGGGATCAGCAGACGGTCGTCGTCGCTGTCTCCCAGGGTGGGCATCCAGGGAATGTGCGGAAACAGGACGCGGCGGATGGCCAATGTCGTATTGTTCTGGACGTTCAGGCGCAGCCGGATGAAACCGGCGCCATCGACCTCGGCCGTCACCGCTGCGGACAAATCGAGGGTCGGATGCTCGCGGAAGGTCAGCCTCAGTCGCCCGTTCGCCGATTGAAGGTCAACAAAGTGTCCGCCGAACTGAGCCCCACCTGCCCCAAGTTCTCTATGCTGGCGGGCCTCGTGTTGCCATTTGCCTCAACAGGTGTGGTTGTTGCTGCCCCTGAACCGATTCTCGTAGAGACCCAAGAGATCACAACCGCCAGAAGAAGAACCACGGCACGATTCAGAGTGCATCCGAAAACCCGTTTGGGACCGACTTCCAGCCGGTCGGATTTCAGGGTTGCAGGTTGCACTTTCAGTAAGGCCCTTGTCGTCATCGCAGAAGAATCCTGTCAGCCCTGGTGTCCCTTTTCATGAATTGATCCTCGATAATAATAGTTTCGCCGGTGTACGATAACTGGCGGCACGACGCAACGGCCTGGTGTCCGCCATGCGTTGACACCACTCGGACGCCTCGGCGATACTTGCCGACCGAAATGCGATGGCCGCCGCGCCCCCGGGGTGCTACAGTCTGGGGGTCGCTTTCTTGAGTCGGCCGACGAGGATTGACCCGATGCCCACGGACATCGTCCCGCAACACGATGAATCAACCGCCGAGCTGCGCGAGTGGATTGAATCGCTGGATTACGTGCTTGAGCAGGATGGGCCTGCCCGGGCCTGGCAACTGCTGGATGCCCTCCGCAAACGGCTCAACGAGAAGGGTGCGTCTCAGCCCTTCAGCGCGAACACCCCATATGTCAACACCATCCCGCCTCACGAGCAGCCGCCGTACCCCGGAAACCGGGACATCGAACGCCGCATCAAGAGCCTCATCCGCTGGAACGCGATGGCCATGGTCGTGCGGGCAAACCGTGAGTCCTCCGGCATCGGCGGGCACATTTCCACCTACGCCTCGGCGGCCACGCTGTATGAGGTGGCGTTCAACCACTTCTTCCGCCGCCGTCGTTGTCCTTGCCGCGGAAGAAGTGGTTGAACG
>DATIKE010000209.1:0-6530 GCA_035477895.1 Phycisphaerae bacterium | reverse complement strand
CGTACTCCGTGCGGACCTTCCGGCCGCCGGTGCCGAACGCCTTGAGCGCATGGCCACCCAGGTACCAGTCCGCCACGTCGGTCGCGTGGATGTTCTGCTCGACGATGATGTCGCCGGACAGGGCCGTGTCGTGGATCCAGTTGCGCATCCGCGTTTCGGGGTCCTTCTTGGTGATGTCGCCCTTGTAGGGGATCGCGCCACAGTAGTAGCACGCCTGTCCGCTGAAGGGCTTGCCGATCGCTCCGTCAGCCACGCGTTTGCCGGCCTCCATGAAGTTGTCGGTGACCCGGGACTGGAAATCGACCCAGAAGGAAAGCCGGCCGGCCGCCTTCTTCCCCGCCTCCATTACCAGCCGACTGCCCGGAACATCCGTCGCCACCGGCTTGGCCAGGTACACATGCTTGCCCGCCTCGACCGCCGCCGCCGCCTGCTCCGCATGACAATAAGGCGGGCTCTCGATCGCCACCGCGTCCAGCTTCGAGTTCAGCAACTCCTTGTAAGCCTCCATGCCCTTGTGGCAGCGGGCGGCATCCACGCTCAATTCCCCGCGGGCCGCCGCGAGCTGGTCATCAAACACGTCCGCGAGGGCGACGATCCGGTAACGGCCGTCTTTCTGGAACAGCTTGCCGATCCACGTGCCCCGCCGGCCCGAGCCGATGATCCCCAGCTCGATCGTCGAGTTCGCCTGGGTGCCGGCGACCGACCGCGACTTGACGAACGTCAGGCCCGCGGCGGCAATGGCTGTCCCCAGTAATTGCCTCCTGCCCACGCTGCTGTTCTTCCGCCCGGTCATTCTTCGTCTCCTTTTTCCTTCCGCCGCCGTTCGGCCCGTACACTTCTCCGCATCTGATATAACCACCCTGCCAACATCGTGCAACCGTCTTTACTTGCACTGCCGCTTCGACGACAATCCCGATCGGCGGGCATCCGGGCATGCGCGCATGAGGGCGTTCGCGCCCGGCACGCCTAAGAACCTATCTCGGTAGGCTGGTGTGGCACGGGCGAGACGCCCGTGCCACACCAGCTGGGATAGGCACCAAGCGAACCGGCGAAACCTGTTGAGAGAGTCAAGCGAGTTCAACCATGAAAGTACTGGTCGTCGGCAGCGGCGGGCGTGAACACGCCTTGGTGTGGAAGCTGGCCCAATCCCCGCGGATCAGGAAACTCTGGTGCGCGCCCGGCAACGCCGGCACCGCCGTCCGGGCCGAGAACGTCAACATCAATGGCGAGGACATAGCCGACATCGTCGGCTTCGCCAGGCATGAAAAGGCCGATCTGGTCGTCGTCGGGCCGGAGGACCCGCTCTGCCTCGGCCTGGTGAACGCCCTGACCGCCGAGGGGATCCGCGCGTTCGGCCCGACCCGCGACGCCGCCCGTCTCGAGGGCGACAAGGCCTTCGCCAAGGAGCTCATGCAAACCCGCTCGATCCCGACAGCCGACGCCCGGATGTTCAACAAGTTCCGCGATGCCAGGACCTACATCGCCAGCCGCGACAGCGGCGTGGTGGTCAAGGCCGCCGGCCTGGCCAGGGGCAAGGGCGTCATCGTCTGCGACGACCCCGCCGACGGCATCCTGGCCCTGGAGCGGATCATGGTTGATCGCGAATTCGGATCGGCCGGCGACAAGGTCATCGTCGAGGAGAAGCTCGTCGGGTCGGAGGTCAGCATCCTGGCATTCGTCGACAGGAACTCGATCTACATCATGGAGAACACCCAGGACCATAAACCCATCGGCGAGGGCGACATCGGCCCCAACACCGGCGGCATGGGCGCCTATTCGCCCACGCCCGAGCCCGATGACAAGGTCCTTCACCAGATCCAGGCCGAGATCCTCGTGCCGATCCTCGACGCGATGCGCACCGAGGGAATAACCTTTCGCGGTATCCTGTACGCCGGCATCATGCTGACTGCCGGCGGGCCCAAGGTCCTCGAGTTCAACTGCCGCTTCGGCGACCCCGAGACCCAGCCGCTGATGATGCGGCTCAAGACCGATCTGCTCGATGCGTTTGAGGCGGTCGTTGATGACAAGCTCGAACAGATCACCCTCGCGTGGGATCCCCGCCCGGCCATGTGCGTGGTGATGTCCTCGGGCGGCTACCCCGGTGAGTATATCAACGGCAAACCGATCACCGGCCTGGACGCGGCCGACGCCTTGCCCGACACCGTCGTGTTCCATGCCGGCACGAAACCGCTCGGCAACCAGGTCGTCACCGCGGGCGGTCGCGTCCTCGGCGTCACCGCCCTGGGCGACACGCTGCTCGACGCCCGCCGGCGCTGCCTCGACGCCATCGACAAGATCCGCTTCGAAGGCGCCTACTGCCGCCGCGACATCGGCCACCGGGCGGTTAACCCCAAGGGGAAGTAAACCACCACCGCCTTCAAGGCGACGGCTTTGAAGACATTGGATCGACAGACGGAAGGCTCCACCGCGCCTGGCGGGTGGAACCCTCGGCGGCCGGGGGGAAAAAACATGTGTGCAACCGCGCATGGCGCTGGGTGTATCATTCTGCGCCGACCATGCGCCGGGCCGGGGCGGTATCGGCCCGGTACAATCACGGTATCCATTACGTTCCCCGGAGGAGTTGAGGTTATGAGAGCCGTTTCCATCGCTGCTGCCGTTCTGGGTCTGATGTCCGCCCATGCCGCCGGTGCGGCGGGAGTCCCGCTTACCAAGGTCGACAGCCAGGCCTGGATACGCCACACCGTCCCGCTGCCCAGGCAGATCGAGATATCCGCCAAGGTCGCCGTGCCGACCGCCGGAGTCGCGATCGTCGCGCCAGAGTCCGCCGATATCGTCGCAAGGCAGGCGATCATCGAACTGCGATCGTGCCTCGGCCTGAGCGACGGCGGCCCACCCGCCAGCCCCGCGTTCACCATCACTCTGCAGATCGACGGTCCGGAGGCGGCCGACCTGGCGAAGCTCAGGAACGCCGACCAGGCCTGCCGGATCACCCCGGCGCCCGATGGTAACGGCCTGAAGATCGTGGCGACCGCGCCGCTCGGCTTGTACTACGGCGTCAAGACGCTCCAGCAGCTTGTCAGGCCGACCGTCAAGGACGGCTTCTGCGACATGCCGCTGCTGACCATGACTGATTGGCCGGACATGGAGGACCGCGGCACCTGGGGCACGAACAACTACGACCACATCCAGTGGATGGCCGACCGCAAGATGAACATTGCCGAGCAGATTTCGGCCGTCGGCGTCAACGACGACGGCCGGGGCTGGGGCAAGCTCAAGGACGGCCGGGAACCGATGATCGAGATCGGACCGAAGGTCGGCCTCAAGCCCGTGCCGGTCGTCCTGCACCTTGAACAGGTCGCCGACAAGGGAGTGATAAAGAACTACCCGCAGCTCAAGGGCCAGGGTGAGTGCAAGGAGGGGGCGATCTGCTACAGTCGCCCGGAGTTCGTCACCGTGCTGGCCGACTGGATCGTCTCGCTCCGCGGTCTGCCCGGCGTCGAGGAGGTCGATGTGTGGATGGCCGAGAACATGGCCGGCCAGAAGGGCTGCCAGTGCGACGGCTGCAAAAAGGAAGACCGCAACGTGCTGGAAGCACGGGTCATCAACGCCGCCTGGGATCAGGCGAAGAAACGCGTCAAAGGCCCGCTTGGCCTGCGCATCCTCACCAGTGAGGAAACCGAAGACCGCAATACGGACGTCTTTGATACGCTCTACCCCGACATCAAGATCTGGTACTACCACAGCCTGCTGACCTATACGGCGGGTGAGACGCCGATGCTCCGCCCCTACCTCGAGGAATACGCGAAGAAGAAGGGTCGCTGGATCGGCGTGTGCCCGAACATTGTTCCGGTCATCCACTTCGCCGGGCCGTGCACCAGCCCGCATTTCATCCATTACCGTCTCAGCGAGTTCGTGGACAAGGGCATGTCCGGCCTCCTCGGCTACGCGACGCCGCGGCTGTATTACCAGTTCTTCTGCGTGGAGGCGGCCGCCGAGTGGGCCTGGAACGTCAAAGGCCGTTCGCCGCGCGAGTTCTCCGCGTCCTGGGCGGTCCGCCAGGGTTACCAGGCCCCCGAACGGTTCGCCGACTGGGTTGATTTGATCTCCCCGGTCGCTTGGGACATCTATGGCTCGGATTGGCCGCACGGCGAATTGCGGGAGAACACGCCGCCACGGGTCGCCGTGCGCCTAGTCAGAGGCGAACTCGGTCCGCTCGGAAGCGACCTGTGGGGCGTCTATCGCTCACCCTGGGCCGACATCAAGACGGTCGAGCAGCTCAACGAGAACGTCGCCAAAACCGACAAAGCGCTCGAACTCGCGAAGGAGCTGGGCATCCCGGCCTGTGTGCAGGAAAGCCTCGTCGTGCAGGGCTATATCCGTTCGCTCAAGGCCCTGTGGGAACTGAAGCAGATCGTCGGTAAGGATGGGATCGCCCAAAACAAGAAGGACCAGGCCCGTCATTACTTCCGCATGTACGTCGAGGGGCTGAAACAGGCCGCGGACACAATCCCCATGTGGGAACGGGGGCTGCCCATGTACAAGGCCGGGGAGGATTTCGCCGCCCGGCCGGTCAAGGTCTGCACCGATGCCATCGAGCAGATGAAGCAGGTCGCCAAAGATATCGGCGTCCCGATCGATTGACATCCGCCGCGCGCTGGTGTGAGAGCGTATGCGATCCCCCGCGCGAGGAGGGGGCGATGGACATCGAACTGCGATTTATTCCCGCGCTTTCACGAGGCCGGTAACCTTGCGGACCTCGCGCATGGTCTCGGCCGCCACTTCTCGGGCGCGTTCGGCGCCGTCGGCCAGGATGCGATCGATCTCCTCGGGGTGGTTGGTGAGCTCCTCGTGGCGTTTCCGGGCCTCGCCGAGCGTCTCGACGTACAGATCGCACAAGCGCTTCTTGGCCTCGCCGTAGCCCATCCCGCCCTTGCGGTAGCGCTGCTCCCAATCCCTGGTCTCCTCCGGCGAAGAAAACAGCTTCAGCAGTGCGAACACGTTGCACTTCTTCGGGTCCTTCGGCTCCTCGACCGGCGTCGAATCCGTCTTCATGGACATGATCCGTTTCCTGGCCTTGCTCTCCGGGCAGAACAGCTCGACCGAGTTGTCGTAGCTCTTGCTCATCTTGCGGCCATCAATGCCCGGGACAACCGCCGCGTCCGAGCCGATCAGCGGCTCGGGCCGGACCAGAACCTCGCAGTCATACGCCTGGTTGAACTTCGTCTGGATGTCCTGGGTGATCTCGATGTGCTGCTTCTGGTCCTGGCCGACGGGGACCAGATGCGATTTGACGATCAGGATGTCAGCGGCCTGGAGCACCGGGTAGAAGAACAACCCGTGATTCGGCGAAAGCCCCTGGGCGATCTTGTCCTTGTAGGAGTGGCAACGCTGCAGCAGGCCCATCGGGGTCACGCACGAGAGAATCCAGGCCAGCTCGGTCACCTCGGGGACGTCGGTCTGGCGGTAGAAAACGGTCTTCTTCGGGTCGATCCCCAGGGCGAGGTATCCGAGGGCCACGTCGCGCGTGTACTGCTCCAGCCGCCTGCGATCGCTCAGGCCGGTCATCGCGTGGTAGGTCGCGATGAAGTAGAAGCAGTCATGTTTGGCCTGCAACTCGATCTGCGGCCGCATCGCCCCGAAGTAGTTCCCCAGGTGCAGGGCTCCCGAAGGCTGAATTCCGGATAACACTCGCATGTTCGCAGTATCCTCGGCGGGCTCTGACTGACTCAACTGTTCCTATGTGAGGCCGGCCACGTGCCGCAGAACAAACCGCACGGGCGGCAGGATCAGCATACCCAGCACATCGACTTTCAGCACCGGCCCGGCGAACACCAGAATCAGGATTACCACCCGGCCGTAGACTGCGGTATCCGCGAATCGTTGCTGAAACCTGGCCGGCAGCGTCTGCATCAGAACATGAAACCCGTCCAGGGGATAGAGCGGAATCAGGTTGAATACCGCCAGGCCCGTGTTGATCAACACGCCCACGAAACAAAGCTCGGACAACAGTATCACGAACTGCCGTACCTGGGGATTGCCGGACGAACCCGCCGGACCGACATAAGCCAGTATGAGTCGAAGGGCCAGTGCGAACAGGACGGCCTGGATGAGGTTGCTGATCGGGCCTGCCGCCGTCGAAACCAGGATGCCCTTTCGCCGATCGTGAAAATTGAGCGGGTTGACCGGCACCGGCTTGGCCCAGCCGATCGGCGCAAACAACAAACACACCGTCCCCAGCGGGTCCAGGTGCCGAAGCGGGTTCAGCGACAGCCTGCCCATTCGGGCGGCCGTCGGATCGCCCATCCGGTAGGCGAAGTACCCGTGGCTGACCTCGTGGACGGTCAATGCCAGCAGCAGCACCGGGATGCGGATCAGGATTTCCTGGAGATCCTCGGGCCTCAAGTGTATCCCCCGCGGGTTCTAACGCTCGTCGGCGTGTTGACGTATCCTGCGCCCGCCGCCCCCCGGCGGTGAGCGGGAAAGGCCCTTCGGTACCCGCCACGGCGCGCAAAGTCAAGACGCGGCCAATACGCGGCTTGCTTGCAGGCGGGCGCCGCCGGGACGATACT
>DATIKE010000208.1:0-22722 GCA_035477895.1 Phycisphaerae bacterium | reverse complement strand
CAGTCAGAGCATGCGCCGGGTCGCGTCGATTAATTATCCGCCCCGGTTCTTCCGGATGCTGGTGGACCAGACCGTTCCGGTCCGGGGCTCCCAGGATAACGCCCAGCGCGGATCGCGGCCCGGCCACCTGGTGCAGATCGTGCGCTACCGGGGCCGGCCGATCGCCGCCCTGCTCAGCTTCATCCACCGGGACACGCTGATGCCGTACTTTGCCGGCTGCGACGAGCGATTCGAGAAGGTCCATCCCAATAACTACCTCTATCTCACTGCCATGGAGCGGGGGGTCGAATTGGGCTGCCAGCAGTTCGACTTCGGCCGATCCCGGGTGGACAACAGCGGCGCGTACGACTTCAAGCGTTTCCAGGGGTTCGAGCCGACCCCCTTGCACTATCAGTACTACGTGCCGCGCGGCGGACGGGCGCCGGACCTGCATCCCGACAATCGCGGGCTCAAGCTCGCCCGGCGCGTCTGGCCGCGTCTGCCCCTGGCGGTCACCCGCCCGCTGGGCGCCTGGCTGGCCAAGTCGATCCCGGGGTGAGAGTCGCCGGGGACAAAGGGCATGCGGTTCCGAACAGGACCGCGGAGATCGACATGAAGTTGCTGGTGCTGACCCATCGACTGCCCTGCCCGCCGGACCGCGGCGCCAAGCTGCGGGCCGCCGACGAGCTGCGCTGGCTCACGGGGCGGCACGAGGTGTGGTGCGCCGGCTTCATTGACCCCCCAAAAAATCACAGGGAATCCATTGCCACCGCCGGGTCTCTTGCCGAACTGCGAAAACGTTGCCGCGATCTGGCGGCAATCCCGCTGTACCCGATGCTCGCGGGCACTCATGCGGCTTTCAATCTGCTGGTGGGCGGAACGGCCACCGAAGCGTATTTCACCTCGCGGCGGCTGCGAAGCCGCGTGATGGCATGGGCCGACAAGGTGAAGTTCGATGCCGTGCTGGCCTTCTCCAGCGGCATCGCCCCCCTGGCCCTGGAAGTGCCGGCCCGCAGGCGGATCCTGGACTTCGTGGACCTCGACAGCCGCAAATGGGCCGAGTCCGCCCCCAAGGCCCGCTGGCCGATGAACTGGGTCTATCGCGCGGAGAGCACGCGCCTGGGCCGACGCGAAAGGGAATGGATGGCCGCCTTTGACGCGTGCGTGGTCTGCAACCAGCGCGAGGCGGACCTGGTGACCGAGCAGAGACTGCGGCCACAATTGCACGTCATCGAGACCGGCGTTCCCGAGATCGGGTCGATTGACCAGGACGAGCCGGATCGACCGGCGAAATCCGTGCCTGATGAGCCGGTGGTCGGTTTCCTGGGTGCCATGGACTATCCGCCGAACATCGAGGGCGTCCGCTGGTTCGCGGACGCGATCTGGCCGCGGATTAGTCACCGCCGACCGGAGGCCCGCTGGTGGATCGTCGGGCGATCGCCCGGCCGATCCGTTCGCGAGCTGGACGACGGGCGGACCATCCGGGTCACCGGAACCGTGCCGGCCGTCGAGCCCTATCTGGACCGCATGTGCGTCACCGTGGCGCCGCTTCGGCTGGCCCGCGGGGTGCAGACGAAGGTGCTGACCGCCATGGCCGCGGCCCGCCCCTGCGTGGTCACGTCGTGCGTGGCCGAGGGCATCGGGGCCGAACCCAGCCGTGAGATCCTCGTGGCCGACGACGAGGCCGCTTTCGCCGAAGCGGTCACCGGTTTGCTCGAAGACCGACCTCGGGCCGAAGCCATCGGGCAGGCGGCAAGGGAGTTCATCCGGCGGCGCTATCAGCCCGCCAGGGGATTGGCCAGACTCGAAGAGTTGTTGTTGCACGGTCAAACCGTCGGGAGTCACGCGTGATCGAGGGAAGGAACATCGTTTGCTTCGCCAGTGGCTGGAGTTACCATCCGACCAGCAAGCATCATGTGATGCGCGGATTGGCCGAGCACAACCACGTCGTCTGGGTCAACTGGCACTCGTCCCGCCGCCCCGGGCTCAGCCTGGACGACCTCAAGACCATGGCCGGCAAGCTCTGGCAGATCCAGCGCGGGCCGCGGCAGGCGTCCGACAACATCACCGTGACCACGCCCCCGCAACTCCCGCTCCCGTCGTCCGCATGGGCACGCAAGACCAATGCCTGCCTCGTCCGGAGAGCCGTCCGCGGGATTCTCAAACAACTTCCGAAAAGACCGGTGCAGCTCTGGTCCTTCGCGCCGGATGTCTCGGATCTCGTCGGCTGCTTCGGCGAGGAATTGGCGTTGTATTACTGCGTGGACGCCTTCGGGGAGTTCCCCGGCTACGACCGCGAGCTGATCGCCCGGCTGGAGCGCAAGCTCATCGACCGTAGCGACATCGTGCTCACCACCTCGCAGCCGTTGTACGAGTCCAAGCGCCCCCTGCACCGGAACGTGCGACTCGTGCAGCACGGCGTCGATCACCAACACCTGTCCCGGGCGGTCACGGACAACCCGATCGTGCCGGAGGACCTGCGGCGTCTGCCGAAACCGGTTTTCGGATTCGTCGGCGTGGTCGGCGAGTGGGTCGACCTCGACCTGTTGGCGGGTCTGGCCCGACGCAGGCCTGACGCATCGATCGTGATGATCGGCCCGACGTCCACGCCGCGCATCGCGGGTCTGCCCAACATTCACTGGCTGGGGGCGCGAAGCCACCAGGATCTCCCGAACTACCTGGCCGGCTTTGACGTGGGGCTGATCCCCTTCCGCCAGGTGCCCCTGACCCACAACGCCAACCCGATCAAGCTGTACGAGTATCTCGCCGCCGGGGTGCCCGTCGTCAGCACACCGCTGCCGGCCGTCCAACCCATGCCCGGCTCGGTCTGGCTGGCCTCCAGCGCCGACCGAACCGCCGCCTGTTGCAGCGAGGCCCTGCGGCACAACCAGCCCAGGGACCGCCTCCGGCGATCCCGGCTCATGGCCGCCGAGGCCTGGACCGCCCGACTCGAGCGGATCAGCCAACTCGTGTCCGACGTGCTGGGCTCGCGCACCAGGCCGGTTCCGATAACCCCGACGGGGAACCCGTCCCGGGAGGCCCTCCTGGAGCCCTCTCTAACCTGATTTTCCACAAGCACTTCGGATCGTTTTTTGTTTATAGGGCGAACTTATCTCGACCCCGGGAACTTCCGAAAACATTCATAGCCCGGTCCCGGCAATTCGCGGCCGGCCAAAGCGCGTGGACCCTGCGCGCGTCGCCCCGGGTGCGGGCGGGAGGACTGTCGATCGCATGAATGAGCTTTGGCCCTATCGCGATCTGCTGCTGCAACTGGTGCGACGGGAAGTGGTCGTACGCTACCGCCACTCCGTGCTGGGCATCGGCTGGGCCCTGCTGCAGCCGCTGGGGCTCATGCTGTTGTTTACCTTCGTCTTCACCCAAGCGGTGTCCGTCGGCGTGATCCAGCGGCTGGGCGTGCCCTATCCACTCTTTGTCTACGTCGGCGTGCTGCCCTGGACTCTTTTTGCCTCCGGGCTGATCGGCTGCGTGACCAGCCTGGCCTCCCACCGCGATCTCGTGACCAAGGTCTACTTCCCCCAGCAGATCCTTCCGCTGACCGCGATCGCCAGCGCGCTCTTCGACTTCCTCGTCGCGTCGCTGGTCCTCGTGGCCCTCGTCGCTTACTACCACCTGACCACCGATTGGAAGTTCACTTTCCATTCCACGCTTCTGATGCTGCCGGTCATCCTGGTGATCCAGTTGCTGCTCATGGTCGGCCTGGGCCTGTGGCTGGCCCTGGCGAATCTCTGGTACCGCGACGTGAAGTATCTGTTCGCCGTCGGCATTCAGATGTGGATGTTCCTGACCAACGTGCTGTACCCGCTGCCCGAGAACGGATCGGGGCTGATGCGGTGGCTCACGGTGCTGAACCCGATGGTGCCGATCATCTCGGCCTGCCGGGCGATCGTGATCGAAGGACGCTGGCCGGAGATGACCGGGCTGCTGAGTGCATCGGCCGTGGCGGTTCTGCTGGCCTGGTCCGGCTGGATGATGTACCGCGCACTTGAGGGGAAATTCGCGGAAAGAGTATGAGCCCCGAAGGGAATCCGACAGGTATGAGCGTTTTGAATACCATGACCACGACCGCCATCGAGCCCATCGCGCAGCCGGTCGACATCGACCGCTTCATCGATCCGGCGCGCCCGGAGAGCTGGTCGCGGCAGATGGTGTCGCTGCTTCAGGCCGGCCATTACCGCGAGGGCTACGAGGTTCTCGCCCGGCACGTGCCCTTTGTCGAGAACATGCTGCGGCCATACGCAGAGCACTTGGCCGGCACGCCGAACGCGTGGACCTGCCTGCACCGTGCGATGGTGAAGTACCTCGACCACAGCCGGCCGCTGCGCGTCCTGGACGTCGGCTGCGCGATCGGCTGCCACGCCATCGAACTGGCCCGCAAGGGACACGAAACCTGGGGCGTCGACGTGCTGCCGGCAATGATCGAACGCGGCCGCGAGCTGGCCGACTCTATGGGGCTGTCCGAACGTGTTCACCTGGTCGAAGGCGACGTCCGGGCCCTGGATCGCCATTTTGATGAAGGCCTCTTCGACGCCGTCGTGGCCTGTGACATCGTCGAGCACCTCGACGACGACGCCCTGCGGCAGATGTTCTCAGGGCTGAAACGGGTGATGCGGCCGGGCGGCACCCTGGTCGTTCAGACCTCCCCGAGCCGGCACTACTACTGGTTCGAGCCCTCGCGATGGAAACTCCTGGCGATGCTCGTGCCGATGGCCTGGATGCCCGATCGGCTGTTCAGCCGTTACGTCCGAGCGATCGACGGCACGATTCTGCGCGGCCGCCGCGGCGAGCACGTGCGGTTCTATCGGCACGAATATGGCCACATCAACTGCATGGACCCCGTGCACCTGGGCCGACTCCTGGCCGAGACCGGTTTCGAGCGGGTCCGCGCCCACGCGGAACACACGCACCCGGGCTTCAAGGACGAAGGCTGCATGCGGGCCGACTGGACACGGCGGCTGTTCGGCCGAAAGTCCGCGGCGGCCCGGAACATCTACGGTATCGCCCGGGCACCGGAGGCACGGAAAGGATGACCGAGCCCAACAAACTGGCCATCGAGGTCGACCACTGCTGGAAACGATTCCGCAAGGGCGGCGCCGAGGGGTTGCTCTGGGAAACGATTACCCGCGGCGCGCGGGGCTTACTGCGCGGCGACTTCGGGGCCAGCGACACCTTCTGGGCTCTGAAGGATGTGAACTTCAAAGTCGGCCGCGGCGAGGCGGTCGGGATCATCGGACCGAACGGCGCGGGCAAAAGCACGCTGCTCAAGATCCTCTCGCGCGTCCTGCGGGCCGACCGCGGCCGGGTGGCCGTCCACGGCAGACTCAGCGGACTGATCGAGGTCGGGGCCGGCTTTCACGGCGACCTCTCGGGGCGCGAAAATATCTTCGTCAACGGTGCGATTCTGGGCATGAGCCAGCGGGAAATCCGCGAGAAGTTCGACCGAATCGTCGATTTCGCGGGCATCGGTGAGTTCCTCGACATGCCCGTCAAGCGGTACTCGTCGGGAATGTACGTCCGACTCGGCTTCTCGATCGCCGCGCACATGGAGCCCGACGTGCTGCTGGTGGACGAGGTTCTCAGCGTCGGCGACGTCTCCTTCAAGGCCAAGTGTATGGACGCCATGCGGTCGTTTCTCCGACGCGGCACGTCCATCCTGTTCGTCTCGCACAACCTGGCGGCCATCAAGCGCTTCTGCGACCGCGCGGTCCTCCTCGACCACGGCACGGTGGGCTGCGAGGGCTCGCCGGACATGGCCATCGCCGAGTACAGCCGGCTGGTCAGCGACATGGAGGACGCCAATCCCGAAGGCATCGAGCACTCGCAGATCGGCGGACGGGCCCGCACCGGTCCGGCGGCGATCACGGCGGTGCGGATTCTCGACGGCCAGGGCAGGCCATCGCACACTTTTCGAGCGGGCTCGCCCCTGCGCATCGAACTCGACTACGATATCGACCCGGCCTGCGGCGGCATCGATAACCCGAATTTCGTCATCGCCGTGCACATGTTCGGCGCGGGGCTCTACTATCAGTTCCAGTCCCGCCGCGACGGGGTGAACCTCGGCCACTGCGTCGGCGCCGGCACCCTGGCCGTCGATCTCCCGAACCTCGCGCTCGGAGAGGGAATCTATCAGATCGGCGTGGCCCTGGCCGACGCCCGCGGCCTGCCCGAGCACGACTGGCACGACCGCGCCTATCGCATCCAGGTGACCTCGGACAACGCGACCGAAGGGCCGGTCCACCAGATGCGCGGATGGCAGGTGATTTCACCAGCCGGTATCCAACACGCGGAAGCCGCCGATCGACAAGAATCCGACCTCCTGGAGACCGCACCATGAGAGACTCCGTCGCTCCCGTCACCGTCGTCGTCCCCTGTTTGAACATGGAGGCCACATTGGCCGAGGCGATCGAGAGCGTCCTGGCCCAGACCGCCCGACCCATGGAAGTGCTGGTCATGGACGACGGCAGCACCGACCGCAGCGTGGAGATTGCCCGGTCGTTCGGTCCGCCCGTGCGCGTGCTGCCCAACCGCGAAGGCTGCACCGGCGGAGCCCGGGGCGGCGGCACGCGCGAGGCCCGCGGCACGTTCATCACCTTCTGCGACGCCGACGACACCATCCATCCAACGAAAATCGAAAAACAAATCGCGGTGCTCGAGCCCGCCGTCCCCGATACGCTCGTCCACACCGCAGCCGAGATCTTTTACGACGACTATTCATGCCCGCCGCACGTCCGCAGGGGCGGTGAGGAGGCCACGGGCCGATGTCTCCAGGCGGTGTTCGAGCGAAACCCCGTCTGCGGCGCGTCGGTCATGATGCGGCGGCTGACGATCCTGAAACTCGGCAATTACGACCCCGAGCTGCGCGGCACGGACGACTACGGCCTGTCGCTGGTCGCGGCCACACGCTGCGAGTTCGTCCACCTGCCCGAGCCGCTCTACCGCATGCGCCGCCACGACGGCAACATGACCAACCGCAAGGCGAACATGGCCTACTATCACTGGCTGGCCCAGGAAAAGTTCCGCCTGCGCTGCCCCGAGGCATTCGCCCGACTGCCGGCCGAGTCCATCCGGCGATACATGATCGAACCCGTCCTGCGCACGGTCCGCGAGGCCTACTGGAACCGCGAGCCGATCGGCTATCGCCGGCTGCTCGAACTGGCAACCCGACTGGCCCCGGATGACGCCGAGATTCAGATGCTCCGCCGCCGCCGATGGTGGCCGATGCCCGCCCTGCGGGCATGGGATGCGCTGCGACACTCCTCCAGGCAACCAAGCCCCGGAGCTTCGCCATGAACGGCAAGCGAAGCCGACCTCTGCATGTCGCCGTGGTGTCCGGGCATCCGGCCCAAACCGGAGGCATGGAGAAGTTCTGCCGCTTCCTGGTTCGCAGCCTGCTTGAGACCGACTGGCTCGTGAGCGCCGCACTTTCAGGTCACAACATCTATGACGAACTGGAGACCACATCCGGCGGCCGACTGGGCATCGACCGCGTCGAATGGCTCGATCATACCTTCGCCGGCGACCGTGATTACCAGTGGAGCCGGATCGCGGATCGCCGCCGCTGGTTCCGTCGCGTTCGGCCGGACGTGGCGGTCTTCGTGCAATCCTCCAACACCCCGCTGCGGGCCTCGATCGTCGGCGCCGCCCTGGCCGGCGTGCCGATCGTCACCACGCACCGCACGATGCCCTGGCCGGTGGAGGATGTGCCCGCACACCGGCATTTCTTCGGCCTGTTGCCCGGCCTGCACCTGCATCGCCGCAAGGTAGTCTTCAAGACCTGGTTGACGGCCGGCATGGCTCGGGCGACCGTCTTCAACAGCCATGAAGTGCGGGCGAACTACGAACGGCTCTACCTCTACCCGCCCCGCAAGAGCATCGTCATTCCAAACGTCGTCGAACCGCCGGCCGAGGCCGGCCCCGTGCAACGCGCGTCTGCGCCGTCGGACGGCTGCACCATCGGCTACGTCGGAAGAATCAGCCGCGAGAAACGTATCGAGGTCCTGATTCACGCACTCGCGCGGATGGATACCCCGCGTCCGGTCCGCTTAATGCTCTGGGGTGAAGGACCCGAGCAACCCAAACTTACTGCCCTGGCCGACGAAGTCGGTGTAAGTGAGCGAATCACCTGGGCCGGCCCCACGCGGGATGTGTGGTCCGCCTATCGGCAGTGTGACGTGGTCACGTTGTGCTCGCCGCGGGAGTCCTCGAGCAACATGATTCTGGAGGCGATGGCCGCCGGCCTGGCAGTAGTGGTCACCCGGGTGGGCGGCCTGCCCGAACTGGTCGACCACGGCCGCCTCGGAATCTGCGTGCCGCCGTTGGAACCCCATGCTCTGGCCGCCGCCTTGACCGGCCTGGTCGAAAACGAGCCGCTCCGTCGTGAACTCGGCCGGCGGGCCCGCCAAGCGGTACTGCAGCGCCATGACCCCCGCGGTATCGCCGACCAGTGGCGGCACCTGTTGCGCCAAGCAGCCGACCGACGATGGAAAGTACGCGGCGTCACTGAGGCGATGTCCGATAATCATACACCGATCAGCCCCGCAGCGGATTTCGGTTGCGCGTCAGCCTGAAGAAACGCGACCACCCATGCCTCAAACCCCAACTCGGCCAGACCTCGAACAAGCGAACGCGCGATAACCTCAGCCGGACCCGCCAAAGACCGATATTCAGACGTGTGGGACGGGCTTCCAGCCCGTCATTTGGCCGGCAACCTGCCTGCCGCAGGCAGGGATGCCGGTCTCCCACAACACCGTCTGCGCCGGGGCCGTTCCCGGCCGCAACCTGCGTACCCAGAGGGAGAGACCTCGTCGTGAAACCCGGCCTGCTCATGATCGTCGATCCGCGGCCGTACCGTGCAGCCACGGGAGTGGCCGGCATGGTCGAAGCACTGGGCGGGCTCAAACATCCCGAGGTGCATGCCTTCTGCGGTCGCGATTGGGCGGCGGCGGTCATCAGGCCCCCGGCTCGGCTGCCGGAATGCGGCGCCGGGGCCGTGGCCGACGGCGGGCACCTGCTGATCTGGACCGGCGACCTGATGCCGCCGGACACGTGGCCGGCCGGCCGGCCGGCCCGCGTGCTGCTGGGTCGGCTGCGCGAGTTCGGCACGAGTGCCCTGAGGGAGGTCGACGGTGCTTTCTGCGGTGCGTGGTACGACGGCTGCAATGACCGCTGGACCATCTTCAACGATCGCTGGGGCCTGCTGCCGGTTTTCCATGCCGTGGTTGGCGACCGAATCGTGATTGCGCCGCAGGCTCATCTGGCATGGCGAGCGGCCGGTTTGCCCCTGAACATCGACGAGGAAGGGTTGGCCGGCGTCCTGCGGACGACCAACGGAATCGGCGACAGGACATTGATTCGCAACGTTCGATGGCTGCTGCCGGGAAGTTCGCTCACATGGCCCGCACGCGGGCAGCCCGATCGGCCGCCGGGCATCGAAACCTACTGGGAATACCTGAACCCGCCGCGGACGAATGCTTCTTATGAAGAGGCCCTGGCCTCCGGCTGCGAGGTCCTGACTCGCACCGTCGAGCGATTTATCTCCGGCGGTGTGCCGCTGCGCATGGGGATCAGCGGAGGCATGGACTCCCGGATGATTCTCGCGGCCTGTCACGGGTTGGGCGTGCAGCCGACGTGCTACACCATCGGCTGGCCGTTCAGCGAGGATTCCCGGTTCGGGCAACAGCTCGCCCGCGCGGCCGGCGCGCCGCACATGCTCGTCGTGCCCGACGATCAGCGGCTGCTGGACAGGCTTCCTCGCCTGATCGTCGATTGCGACGGCTTGCACAGCGCCCGCCACCTTGGTCTGGCCACGGCCTTGCCGGAGTGCCTGGCCGGCCACGAGGGCAGCGTGGTGCTCGAAGGATACCTCTTCGGTATGGTCGGGGGGTCCGCGACCGTCGAGGACGACGACTTGGCGATCGATCGGCCGGCCCATGCCTGCCGATGGGCACTGAAACACTTCCATGCCGGCGGCCGGCCGGAGACGATCAATGCCCTGCTTCGCCCCGAGATCGCGCGATCCAGCTTCGAGCGATGGCAGGAAGAAATCGACGACCGCTACCGCCGTTTTCCCGGCACTGACCCGTGGGACAGGGCGGAGTACACGATCATGAACGGCCGAAGCGGCCGCATCGATGTACTCGGGACGAACCTGATGCGCGATCACGTGCTCGTCCGCAGCCCCGGCACATCGGCGGATTTCATGACCTTTCTTGCGAGCCTGCCCGCCGACCGGCGACGCGGCAAACGCTTCTACATGGACCTGCTGTCTCAGCGATTCCCCGCATTCGCGCGCATCGGGCGCTCCGGCTCCACCGGCCTGCCCGTCAGCCGGGATCGACTGCTGCGCGAATACGCCTGGCAGCGCGAGAAGCTGTACCGCGCATGGGCGAAATGCCGGCATCCGCAAATACGCCGATGGGGCTGGAGCGGCGATCTGGTCACCATGTGGATCTTCAACACCTGGCGGCAACACGGGGATCTCCCGGTCTTGCTCGAACCCGGCGCGCGGATACTGGACTGGATCGACGGTGTCCAAATGCGCGCCGCGTGGGATCAGGCCGATTCAGACCCCCGGCAGGCCTTGATTCTGCTCACCCTCGGGACATTTGAAACCTACGTTCGCAGGTTGGAGAGCTGCCCGCGGCTGCGTGCGGACAAACCGCATCACCTGCGATTCCGAAAAATGGATTGCTCGGCACCGGACGCAATGGGAGAACCGCTATGCGCGTCCTCGTGAGCGCTCCATATGTCGGCGAGGTCGGCTGGGAACTCATGTCCTGGCAGGGACGGGTGCGTCATCAATTTGAGCGTGGAGGATTCGACCGTCTCGTCGTTCTGGGCGCCGCCGGCAAGGCGGCCTTCTACGCCGACATGGCCGGCGAGTACCGCGACGTGGACCTGTCGAGCCTGCCGGGGCAGGCTTACGAGGATCGCCGGATTCTGACGCCGGACTGCGAGCCCGTCTCGGCCGGCGCGATCCGGGCAACCATCGAGCCTATGGTCGATATGCTGGTCGCACACCTGCGAAACCGGCGCGACGAGGTCGAGGTGCTGTGGCCGGACTACGCGGGCACGATCCACCCGTGCGAGCCCGAGCACCAGCGGTTCGTCCGTTTCGAGCGGCCCCGCGCTGAAATCCCACCCGCGCCGTGGGTGGTTCTGGTCCAGCGGACCCGCTCGATGGGATCGGCCAACTGGTCGCCGCGGGCCTGGGCCGAGCTGGCGGAGATTCTCTCGCGCCGCGGAATCCATACGACCGTGTATTCATATGAATCAGAGGCGGCCATCGAGGCGGCCTCGCACTGCGATCTGGCGGTGGGCCAATCGACAGGCGGGCTGCACCTCGCGTCGCTGTGCGGCTGCCCGCACGTGGTCTGGTATCCGGGCGAACCGTGCCTGTGGACGCCGTGGCAGATCACGAACCGCCAGCGCTATGAAACCTTCTGGAACCCGCTGGCTACCCCTCTTCGGTTTCACGAGGTCGATCGACAGCCTGCCCCGACCGAGGTGGCCGACTGGATCGCGCAAGCGCTGGTCGCAATCGGTCGGCGAACGGGGTCGGCGACGGCCAAGACGGCGTTCCGCGCTCGCTGGTTCATGAAACGCTGGCTCGCCCGCCGCGTTGTCCGGCGGGATTCATTCAGGAGGTGGCCATGGCCCGTTCAGCAGCTTGTGCGCTGCCGTCTGATCTGAACGGCAATAGCCGATCGGTAACAATAATTGTGACGGCGAGGGCTTGAGTGCTACGGAATGCGGCGATGCTCGCCGCCCAGCCGATTGACTCGGCGGACTGAAATGCAACATAAACTATCAGGCGTTTCTCTTTTTTTGACATGAGTCAGACACTCACGATTCCGATAACGAATGTGCCCGATGTCACCCACGACGCGTGGCGACATTGGATCGAGAATGCCCCGGCCGTCACTACATCAGGCGGCAGTGGTGGCGGCCGGGTGCTCCTTATCAGCTACACGTTTCCCCCCACCGGTGGCAGCGGCGTCCAACGCCCCGCCAAGCTCGCAAGGTACCTTCCCGAGTTCGGCTGGACGGTCGAGGTGCTGGCCGCGGGCCACGAACGATTTCCCTGGCACGACCCGAGCTTGCTGGCTGATGTGCCAAGTTGTTGCCATGTTCATCGGGTTGCGGGCTGGGAGCCCGCCTGCATCGCCCGGAAAACGGGCCGGCTGCTCGTGAACCTGACCGGCAAGGAACTGCCGCGAATCGAAAACAGCCTTTACTGGCGACTGGCACGCTGGGCGGATCGGGTCGGCCTGGGTAACGGCGAATCGCTTTGGGTCGGGCCCGCCGCACGGGCCGCTGTCCGCCGGCACCGCCGACAATCCTTTGACGCCGTGATCTCCACCGGCCCGCCGACGTTCGTCCATCAGGTGGCCGCCCGGGTTGCCGCCACAACACACCTGCCGTGGATCGCCGACGTCCGCGACCCGTTTGTCAGCGATCACGACCGCCGGAAACCCGACGGACGAAAGCTGCAAACCTTGCTGGGCCTGGAACGCCGGGTGCTCGAATCAGCCGACACCGTGGTCACCACCTGCGAAACCCTGGCCGACGACTTCCGAGAACGCTATCCGCGAAGCCGCATCCGCGCGATCACCAACGGCTTCGACCGCGAAGACCTCCTCGCGGCCTTGAAGAAAAACGCCACGCCTTCCTCCGCTGACGGTTCGTGCACCCTGATTGCGGCGGGCTCGTTCTACGGCCAGCGCGAACTCTCCGGGCTTGTCGATGCCCTGGAACGGGTGCTTGGGCGGCACCCTGCCTGGCGAGGGCGGGTCCGACTGGTGGTCGCTGGTACGCTTGACGCCCGGCAGCGCCGCCGGTGGGAAACGGATCGGCCGGAATGGATGACCCTGGCCGGCTATCTCGACCATGTGTCGATGATCAGCCTGGTCCGTTCGTGCGCGTGTGCGGTCATGATCGTCCCGGACTGCAAGCACACAAGATTGTGCCTGCCGGCCAAGATGTTCGAGCTGATCGCCTTGCCGGTCCGCGTGCTGGGCCTGGTTCCGCCGGGCAGCGAAACGGAGAAACGATTACTGGAAGCCGGCGATTGTACCGTTGCCCCGTACGAGCATCCCGAACGCATGGCAACCGCCCTCGAGGGTGTCATCGCCGCTCATTTCGCCCGCCGATTGAAGGCGGCCCGTGACTGGCCCACACTCGACGGGTACGACCGCCGTTCGATTGCCGCGGCCTGGGCCGACTGCCTCGCCGAGGTGTGCAGGCACCACGGCCGATAACCCGCGGGCGACTCCCGCTGACGTCTGATAATCGGCTTTACTGCTTCGCACCGGGCTCGGTTGAGAGGCGCAAAAAAGGCCTGCCCTGCCGCCGGAGCCATACCTCAACTCGTTTCACCACAGACCGATATCTACTGGTGAGAGCGTTTATCGGGACTTCCGCGCGCTGTTGTCGGGCGGCCCGACGACGGTCCATTCTCACGCAGCGGACGGAGGTTCCGTTCGAGGAACCAGGCGGATCGTGGGACGTTTGTTTCACAGACTGACTTTTGTGAGCGACGCACCGCACTTCGGCGGCGCGGAGCGCTACATCGTGGCCATGGCCCAGGCGGCGCGGCGGCGCGGCATCGAGCCGCGCATCTGGTGGCTGCCGCCCCCGGCCGGCCGGTGCGATGTATTCAACTGGGCCCGTGATTCGGGGCTGAACGTGACCCGCATGCCGTTCAAGGACCGACGCAGCTTCGTCGGCCTGGTCCGTGCCTTTGTCGCCATGCGATCCCGCCAACAGCCGGACGGGCTGGTCGTCAACGCCTCCGGTCGGCGGCGGTACTGGCTGCTCCCGCTGCTGGCACGACTCGCCGGAATTCCCTGCGTCTGGGTCCACCAGATGATCGACGCGCGGGACCATCGTCACATCCGGCCGAGCAGGTTCGGCGGCCGCTTCGAAGGCCTGCACCTCTGGCGTATTCCACAGACCATAAGGCACATGGCCGCCGCTGCCGCGGCGACCGCCGTCGTCACCCTGAACGCCGAGGACCGCGAACGAATCATCCGGTGGCATCGCGTGCCCCGCCGGAAGATCCACGTCGTGCCGCACGGCGTGGACCTGGAACGATTCCGCTTCGATCCGGCCGGCCGCTCGCAGTGGCGGCGTCAATGGAACCTGGCGGACCACGAGACAGGTCAGCCCATGATCGTCGGCACCGCCGGCCGGCTCGTTTCCGGCAAGGGAATTGAACTGTTGCTCGAGGCCGCGGTCATTCTGAAACAACGCGGCCGCGACTTCCGGCTGGTCATCGCGGGGGACGGCCCTCGGCGAGTGGATTTCATGGTCATGTCCGATCGCCTCGGCGTCGCGGACCGCACGATCTGGGCGGGACTCATCGAGAATATGCCCGCCTTCTACAGTGCCCTTGACGTTTTCGCCCTGTGCAGCGCGACCGAGTCGTTCGGCCTGGCCTTGGCCGAGGCGATGGCCTGCGAACGAGTGGTGGTCGGCACGCCGACCTCCGGTGCCCGCGACCAGATCGACCACGGCCGCACCGGCTGGCAGTTGCGCGGCTTCGAACCCGCCGATCTGGCTGACATGCTCGAGAACATCATCCATCGGCAAGAACAGGCCGTCCCGATGGGCCGGGCCGCCCGCGAGTCCGTCCATCAGCAATTCAGCATCGGACTGACTCTCGATAGAACATTGCGGGCACTGGGACAGACCGTCGGTGCACAAGAGCCTTCCGGAGCCTTGGGCGCGAACCTGTCGCTTGCGGCCGGCCCGATGGTGGAGGACTGCGCATGAAAGTGCTGGTTCCTCTGCCGATCGACCTGTCGGTGATGGCCAACGGCCGGACGTTGCGAATCGTGCACCTGCTGCGCGAGATGAACCACCGCTGCGATCTGACCTGCCTCGTGCCCGGCGACATCCGCGCCGAGGCCGCCCGCACGGCACTGCCCAACATCCGCGTCGAGTCGCCGGATGCCGCGGCCACACACGCATCGGATGGCTGGCCGGCGGACGTGCTGCCGTTGCAGGGCATCGATCGCAGGGTGCTGGGTTTCATCGGCATTGATGAGCCGCTGCTGCGCGCGACGGCGGAGCGGGTCGGCCGATTCGATGCCGTGTTCGGATTCGACATCGTGTCGGTGGCCTGCCTCCTGGCCGCTCGTTTTGCTCGTCGCGGCGAACGCCCGCGAATCGTCGCGGACATGATCGACGACCCCTGGATCACCTGGCGAAGCCAGACGCTTCCGGCCTGCTTGCGACCACGAGGTCTCAAGCAGGCCTTCGTCGTTCGCCGGTTCCGGTCCTGTCTGATCCCTCAATTGGATGCCTGCACGGCCGTCGCCCCGCGGGACGGCGAGCAGCTTTCCTCGGCGACCGGCCTGAAGGTGCCCGTCGTCCCGAACGGGGTCGTCCTCCCGGACGCCGGCTGTCTCGACAGCTCCCGGGAAAACCTGGTCGTCTTCACCGGGGCGATGCAGTTTCCGCCTAACGCCGTGGCCGCTCGCTGGCTGGTGCGCCGCGTCTGGCCGCTGGTCCTCAAGGCCATGGCCGACGGACAGGAAGCGCGATCCGGTTCCCATCCGCGGGCCCAACTGGCCATCGTCGGCACGTCGCCGGGCCCCGAAGTACGGAGCCTGGCCCGCGCGCCCGGCGTCGTCGTGACCGGGGCCGTGGACAATGTGACGGACTGGCTGAAGCGGGCCCGCGTCGCTGTCGCCCCGATGACCACCGGCAGCGGGATCAAGAACAAGGTTCTGGAGGCCAGTGCGGCCGCATGTCCGATGGTGTCGACCGCGCTCGGCGTGGCCGGCCTGCCTTGCGGCGAAAACAACGGCTCGCTTCTGGCGGATCGACCGGCGGAGTTCGCCGACAAGGTCGTCACCCTGCTGCAGAACCCCGCACTGGCCAGGACCATCGGCCTGGCCGGCCGGGCCATGGTCTGCAGGCAATACAGTTGGCCGCGAATGGCCGAACGAATGCTCCAGGTTCTTCGCGGACCGGCGCCGGTCGCGGCGCCGCCGGCGGCACCCGAGGATGACCGGGATCACCCCCGGAACGGCAAGGAGGCGCTGACATATGCCGCTTCGTAGCATCGCTTTTCTGGCCTATTTCCTCGGGAGCTCGGCCCTGTCGCTGGCCGTCCCCATGATCGGGGTGATCTGCTACGTCGTCCTCTACCACGTTTATCCACAGACCACATGGTGGGGAGCGCCTCTGCAGTTCCTCGGTATCCGCTATTCGTACGTCTGCGGCTTGTGCCTGGGTATCGGCACGATCCTGAACCTTAATCGACTCCAGTTCGGGCGGCGGTTCGTCCATCCACTCGAGTGGATGGCCCTGATCCTTTTTCTGACCATGCTGCTCTCGTCGGCAACCGGCCTGTATTGGAGCGAACGAACCGAGTTCGTCCTGGACAAGATGTCCAAGGTGTTCCTGTTCACGTTCATGATGTCGCATGTGGTCGTGAGCCGCCATCGGCTGTGGCAACTGACGTTACTTTTTACGGTGATGGCCCTCTATCTCGGCCATGAGGCCCGGACCGCCCCGCCCAGCGCGTTCACGAGCAATCGGCTCGACGGCATCGGCGGACCGGACTTCCGCGAGTCGGCCGGTCTGGCCATCCACCTCTTCGCCCTCATGCCTTTTGTCGCCATCGTGTTCCGCCAGAAGAAGCTCTGGCTCAAGATTCTGGCGTTCCTGGCGGCGGGCTACGGCATGAACGCGATCCTGCTGTGCCGTGCCCGGTCGGCCTTCCTGGCGGGCATCATCGCCGGCGTGCTGGCCATCTGGTACATCCCGCGCCGGCACCGTTGCTGGGTCATCCTGGTGCTCGTTCTGGCGTCAGCCGGCGGCATCATCCTCAGCGACAACTGGTTCTGGGAGCGGATGCTCACCATTCTGAGTTCGTCCGAGGAACGTGACCGGTCGGCCAGCTCGCGCCTGGTTCTCTGGCAGGCGGCCTGGGAGATGATCAGGGATTACCCGCTGGGTGTCGGCATCGGACACTTCCGCGACGTGGTCGGCGACTACGTTGACGACCCCACCCTGGCCAACCGCGACGCGCACAATTCGTTCGTCCTGTGCGCCACCGAGACCGGTATCCCCGGGTTGATCACCTACGTGGCCACGCTGGCCATCGCCTGGCACACACTGTCGAAACTGAACCGGCGGATTCGGTCGCGCCTGGCCAACACGGATTTCCTGGAGCTGATGGTGTTCGCCAACCGCCTGGCGCTGCTGGTGTATGCCATAGCCGGGCTTTTCGTCAGCCGCTTCTACACCGAAGGTGCGTGGTGGTTCATCATGCTCCCGGTTTGCCTGGAGCGAGTGGTGGAAGCCGAGATCCGCGCGGAAGCCAGGGAGGAACTCATCCTGCGGAACAAGCTGGAACAGGCCTGCTCGTTGCAGCCGTCCGCTTGGCCGGCGGTCTGACATCGACTGAGAGGTTCACGCGGTCACCAAAATGCTGTGCCCTGATGATGCCATCCTGATTCGCCGGATCAACCAGCTCTACCACGAGCTGACCCATGATTCCTTCGAGCGGGTTCACCGCCACCGGTTCAGCATTCAAAAGCCCTTCTGGGAATACGTTGCCCGCACGTTGCCGGCGAACCGCCGCGCCGCGGACTACGCTTCGAAGTCCCTAATCGTCGTCGATCTGGCCTGCGGGACGGGATTTGTCAGCCGGACGCTCGGATCGTATCTCGCGCCAACTGACAGGCTCATCGCCATCGACCTGGGCGAAGGGCAACTCCGCACCACCGGCCGAAACTGGAACAGCTTCCGCGAATCTCGGCCGCAAGCCCCAGCCCTTGTTCGTCTGGCCGGTGATATTCAGACGTTGCCGCTGACCGACGAGTCGGTCGATCTGGTGACCATCAATGCCGCCCTGCACCACATGCCGGACCCGATGGCCGTCCTTCGCGAGATCGACCGCGTTCTTCGGCCTGGCGGCAAATTCGCTCTCGGCTTCGAGCCCAACCGGGCCCATTTCGCCTCGCCGGTCTTTTCGCGACTGGCGCGAGGCATGGACCGGCTCTGCTGGTACGCCAACCCGCGACAGAACCGCAGGCGGATACGCAACCTGGTGGGTCGTCTGGTCGGATCGCCCGGCCGGATCGACGCGACCCTCTCATTCGAAACCGGTGCCGCCGGCCGGATCAACGAAAAGCTCTTGCGGGAAAAACTCATCGATCGGCCGCTGATTGCGTCACGCCTGCTGGACCTGATCGACCCACACGCCCGCGGCGAGGACAGGCACACGGGTTTCGATCCCGGCGCGTTGCTCGGCGAGGCCCTGCCGGGCTACCGCGTCCTCATGCTCAAGACGTTCGATTACCTCGGCGAGACCGGGCGATTCTTTCCCGCGGCCCGCAACCTGGCCGATGCCGCGCTTCGAGCCATCGCCCCCGACGGCGGATCGCTCTTCTGTTGGCTTCTACGAAAACCGTACGGTGAAACGGAGCCCGGCTCATGAGTCCAACCGCCACACTGCCGGACCGGGAAACGCCGTCCGTCCGGCTGCAACTGATCCGCGGCCTCGCGCCGCCGCGCGTGCTGCACGTGGTTCCCTCCTTGCACGGCGGCGGCATGGAGCGGGCCCTGGTGGGCCTCATGGAAGGATTCGACCATCGCGGCCAGCGGCAGGAACAGCCGGACCTCGAGCACGGCGTCTGCGTGCTGGGCGGCGGAGACGCCGACCTCCTGGAGCGCTGCCGTTCAAGTGCGGCCACATTTGTATTGAGCGCCCCGGGCGACCGGCCAACCCGGCGCCGAGCCCGGCGACAACTGCGCGAAGTCATCGCCTCATTCGAGCCGGATGTCGTTCACGCCCGAACGACCGCCGTCTGGTTCGATGCCGCATGGGTCACGTACCGCGATCCCCGGACCAGGCTGGTGCTGAGCTTTCATGGCCGCACGCATCTCGGACAACCGGGTCGGCTGCGCCGCTGGATCCACCGCTGGGCGTGCGGTCGCGCCGACGCCGTGTTGAGCGTCTCGCACGACGCCGGCCGCATGTTGCACGCCGAATGGGGAATCCCCCGCCGGAAGATTCATGTCATCCACAACGGTGTCGACACGGAGCGATTCACGCCGGTCGGGCCGGCCGACAAGACCGGGCTGCATCTGCCTCCCAGGTCGCCGTCCGACCATGTGGTGATCTGCGTGGCCAACCTGCATGAGATCAAAGCCATCGACGTGCTGCTCGATCACTGGCGCCGGGTCGTGATGGCCGACCCGCACGCGGTCCTGTGGCTCGTCGGTGAAGGTCCGCTGCATGAATCGCTCGTTCGACAGGCCGGCCGGTTGCGGATCGCCGAGCGCGTCCGCTTTCTCGGGCGGCGGGACGACGTGCCCGCGTTGCTCCGGGCGGCCGACCTCTTCGTGCTGCCCAGCCGATACGAAGCCGGCAGCAACGCCACGCTCGAAGCCATGGCCAGCGGCCTGCCGGTCGTCGCCTTCGACGTCGGTGGTATGCGCGAGTTGATCCAGCCCAACCACACCGGCTGGCTCATCCCGGAAAACGAACCGCACCGTCTGGCGGACACCGTCCTGGCGGCGCTCATAGACCGCGCGACGCGGCAGCGCACGGGCCAGGCCGCCCGACGCGCCGTGCTGGAACAGCACGACATGAACCACTGGATCGACCGCTACGCGACGCTGTACCGCCATCTGGCTGAAAGAGGGACTCCGGCATGTGCGGAATAGCGGGCATGATCCGATTCGCAGGTTTGGCACCTCGGGAACGGCGGGGGGGCGCGATCATGGCCGACACCCTCGCCCATCGCGGCCCGGACGATACCGGACTGTACACCGATGGCGTCGCCAGCCTCGGCCACCGCCGACTCAGCATCATCGACCTGTCCGGCGGCCATCAGCCCGTCTCCAACGAGGATGGTTCCGTCCACGTCGTCTTCAACGGCGAGATCTACAACTTTCCCGCCCTGGCCGACGAACTTCGACGCCGCGGACACACGCTCAGGAGCCGCTGCGACACCGAAGTCATCGTCCACCTCTACGAGGAGTATGGCGAATCGTTCGTCGATCGGCTCAACGGCATGTTCGCCATCGGCTTGTGGGACGCCCGGCAGCGCAGGCTGCTGCTGGTCCGAGATCGACTCGGCATCAAGCCGCTCTACTGGCACGACGACGGCCGGCGCGTTCTGTTCGGCTCCGAACTCAAGGCCGTCCTGGCGGCACCCGATGTGCCCCGCCGCCTCGATCCGCGTGCGATCTGCGATTACCTGACCTTCGGCCACGTGCCCGCGCCACGTACGATTTTCGAGTCCATTCGCAAGCTCGAGCCGGGCCACATGGCGATCTGCACGGCGGCCGGCACACGCGTTCGCCAATGGTGGGATATCCCGTTCGAGCCGGAAATCAGGAACGAACCGTCGGCGGATCGATGGCTGGACGAGTTCGCCGATCTGCTTGAGGACGCGGTGCGGATGTGCCTGGTCGCCGACGTGCCGGTCGGCGCGTTTCTCAGCGGCGGCGTGGATTCCGCGGCGGTCGCCGCCGCCATGTGTCGGCGGTCGCGAGACCGCGTGTTCACCCATACGGTCGGTTTCGACGAACGCTTTCACGATGAGCGCTCGCCGGCCCGCGTCGTGGCGGACCGGCTCGGCACCGATCACCACGAGGTCCTCGTCCGTCCCGATGCCGCCCGGGCGGCCGTCGAACTGAGCCGCTTCTTCGACGAACCATTCGCCGACTCGTCCGCTGTGCCCACTTTTTACCTCTCCAGTGTGACCCGCGAACGCGTGACCGTCGCGCTGGCCGGCGACGGCGGCGACGAAATGCTGGCCGGCTATCGCCGCTACCGGTTCGACCTGGCCGAGGCCGCCGTCCGCGACCGATGCCCGGCCTGGCTGAGGCACCACGTCCTGGCGACGGCCGGAAACCTCTATCCCAAGGCCGACTGGCTGCCCCGCCCGCTGCGGGCCAAACGCACGCTCCAGAACCTCGCCCACGACGACGCCACCGCCCACCTGCGCAGCATCGCCCTGGCCGCCGGCACATTGCCCGGCCTGCTGCTGCGACCGGACCTGCTCGCCGGCCTGGGCGATCACGACCCGTTCAGCCGCGGCCGGGAACTCCACGCCCGATGCGCCTCGCGGAGTCGGCTCAACAAGCTGCTCTATCTCGACATGAAGACGTTGCTGCCCGACGACATGCTCACCAAGGTCGATCGCGCGAGCATGGCCGTCGGCCTGGAAGTGCGCGTCCCCCTCCTTGACTACCGCCTGGTCGAGTTGTGCGCCCGTATGCCGGCCGACCTGAAACTCGCCGGCGCACAAGGCAAGGTCATTCTGCGTCGGGCCGTCCGTCGCTGGCTCGGCGATGATGTGGCCGGCCGCCCGAAGAAAGGATTCGACGTCCCGCTCGACGACTGGTTCCGCGGCCCGCTGCGCGACCTGTTGCACGACACGCTCGATGCTGGCCGCGTGCTCTGCCGGGACTGGATCGATCCCCGGCCGATCGGCCGGCTGCTTCGCGACCACCGACTCGGCCTGCGCCAGAACGGCGCGATCCTCTGGGCACTGCTGAGCCTGGAACTCTGGGCCCGCAGGTACATGCGACGCTCGGCGGATGATCCGTCTGCACACAATGCATTCGAGCAATCACCGGCGGAGGCGATCGCATGAGAATCCTCACCACCTCGCTCTGCTATCCGACGCCCGGCCACCCGGACATGGGCGTTTTCATTCAGCGGCGGGCGATCGCGCTGGCCCAGGTCGGCCACGAAATCGACGTCGCCAGTCCGCAGCCCTGGTGCCCACTGCTGCGAAAGACGCAACCCTGCCCGACGCAAACAGCCCCGCTCCGCGCGGTCTTCCCGCGCATGGTGAGCGTTCCACCATTGAGTTGGGTCACCGATGGCCTGGCCTACGGCCGCGCACTCACGCGAACGATTCGGGATCTGCGCAAAACAACGGGGCGGACTTTCGACCTGATCGACGCCCACTTCGTCTATCCCGACGGCGTGGGCGCCCTCCTGGCCGCCCGCAAGCTCGGTCTGCCGATCGTCGTTACCGTCCGCGGCAAGATCGTCTCGCTTTCCCGCCGGCCAGTCCGCCGGGCCCAGATCCGGGCGATGCTGCGGCGGGTCGACGGAATCATCGCGGTCAGCGAGAGTCTCGCCCGATGCGTGCGCGAAGTGGCGGGCGATGATCTGCGCGTCGAGGTGATCCCCAACGGCATCGACACCGCGACGTTCCATCCGGTGGATCGTGCCGAAGCCCGCCGAGAGCTTGGCTGGACGCCGTACACGCGTTATGTGCTGGCTGTCGGCCACCTGCAGCGGCTCAAGGGATTCGATCGGCTGGTGGAGATCTGGCCCGGTGTGCGGACCGCCCTGGGCGGCGGGCGGCTCATCCTGGCCGGAAGCCGCCGCGGCGAAGCCGACTTCGCCGACCAACTCCTGGCCGACATCGATCGAATCAACCGCACGATGGCCAACCACACCGGCCCGCCGGGCATCGCGTTTGTCGGGCCGCAATCACCGCGGCAACTGAACCTCATGTACAACGCGGCCGACCTGCTGGTCAGCAGTTCGCGCAGCGAGGGCTGGTGCAACGCCCTCGGCGAGGCTCTGGCCGCGGGCACGCCGGTGGTCGCCACCGATGTCGGCGGCAACCGCGAGCAGATCATCTCGGCCGACCTCGGCCGCATCGTGCCCGACGGCGACTCCCGTTCGCTGGCCCGCGCGGTGATCGAGGCGCTCACGATCCGCTGGGATCG
>DATIKE010000207.1:0-16358 GCA_035477895.1 Phycisphaerae bacterium | reverse complement strand
AGGGACGACCGATAATAGCCCGGCGTTTCAACGCCGGGGAAAAGTATGCCTGATTCATTTCCCACAGTCCCGTAGGGACGACTGACCTTACTGAATACCCTCTTCACGTGAGGTATCAGTCGTCCCTACGGGACTTGATCTCTTCTGTTCTCTAACCCTCCCTTTTCCCACCGTTTAAACGGTGGGCTATTATCATCGCGTCCCTACGGGACTCGATCTGTTTTCCAACCCTTCCTTTTCCCGCCGTTGGAACCTTGGCTTTACCCACGTCCTGCTTGTTGGAGTTCCAGCCCGTTGAGTCGAAGCCTGGGCATAGCAGGCCACCACGTCCCGCCCATCAGTTCCCGCAGGGCTTGCCTGTGCGTGTACGCCTGTCTGCGCAGGCAGGCTTTCCTCCCGGCCACAAACTGCGTCACCCCCGTTCGGGGGTTTGCCGGCCCCGGACGGATCATCGCACACCCCGGGTTCCGTCCGCCTGCGGCCGGGCAGTAATAAACCTCGCCGTTGTTCCCGATCATCGCACACCCCGGGTTCCGTCCGCTTGCGGCGGTCTCCACCCGGGGCTACGACTGCGACGCCCTTCCAGGGCTTCAGCGGTCTCACCGACCTGTCTGCGTGCGGGCTCGCACAGGCAGACTTATGGGTAAAGCTCAGCATCATGGTCAGGGCACTGTAGGAGGCTGCCTGGGGCCGGTCAAGCTGAACGACAGACGCCGGACGTGCCGAGTTTTTTCATGAATTGCCCTGTTGGGGTTACGGCCGAAAGTTGAAAAAGCGGAAAAATCAAACCGGCAGGACGGTCTGATGTCAGAAAAGCCGCTTTGGATGCCAAAACAAGGAGGGGATAATCGCAGGGATGGTCCCTGCGCCGAGTCCGTGACCCGGCTGGACACAGTGGATTTGACCGGCTTGCGGAGGGGACGTACCTTCGAGGGGCGGTGATTGTGAAACTTTCTCCACGAAATCGGGTAAACTCTAGCAGTGAGGGAAACCGGTTTGCCGACGGGTGAGTGGACCATGAGGATGCCCGGCATGGGACGATCCATGGTGTTTGTGGCGGCGGGGCTGTTGCTCTGGCCGGCCGTCGCCGCCGGGGTCCACCTGCGGGGGACCGTTCTCCACATCGGTTTCCCGGGCAGCATGACCGATAGCGGCGCGCCGGGGGCACATCACTTCCGAGTCGGCTGCTGGGTGCCGGTTCTGGTGGAACTGACCAACGACGACGGGGATCGCTTCGAGGGGCGGATCGAGGTCTGCCAGCCCGACCGCGACGGCGACGAGGTGGTCGCCCGTCGCGATGTCGTCGTGCAGGGTATGCGGCTGTTCTTTCTCTACGTGCCGGGTGCCCCGTTCGAGCGCCCCGAACAGTTTGCGGTACGGGTATACACCACGGATGGGCAGTTCGCCCAACTTCACGACGACGCGGGAAAGGAAGTGTCGGCGCTTCAGCCGCCGCCCAGCCTGGTGTGCGTCGCGCAGAACGCGCGGGTGATCCTGGATGTGTCGGCCAGGCCGGTGAATCCGTTATCCAAGCTGATGGAGCCGGGCACCCTGGATCGCCCATTGCTGATCGCGCGCTGCTCGCCCCTGGAACTGCCCGACGAAGCCGCCGGCCTGCAGATGGTGGATACCGTCATCTGGGACGGGGCCGACCCGAAGCAGATCGACCTGCCTCAACGAAACGCGCTGATCGAGTGGGTGCAATTAGGCGGGACGCTGGTGCTCGGCGTGAGCCGCAACTGGGATCGGGTGATGGACGGCCGGTTCGGCGAGATCATGCCGGCGAGACTCCGTGGGACGGCGATTCTGCCGGATGCCCCGGAATGGCTGAAAAACATGCTCGGGGTGGACGACTTCGACGCACAGGGCGGCCGCCTGGACCCTCCATTGACATATTGTCCGGTGACCCGGGCCGACCTGGTGCCGGGTGCCCGGGCCGTGGTGCCGAAGATTGAGGGCGAGACCTCGGCTGCGGGTACCGCCGGTCATCTGCTGGTGACCCGGCGGGAAATCGGGCGGGGCGAGGTCATTCTGGTGGCCACCGAACTGGAGGATCTGCTCAGGCACGGCCGGAAGAACACGTCCATGCTCCGCGACCTGCTCGGGCTGCGGGTCAAGGCTCCCGAGAAACCGTCCCGCGGGGGGATGGGAATGCTCACGGTCGACCATGATCTTTTTACCTCTTTAGAGCAGCGAACGGGTTTTTCCGTGACCGCCGGCCTGTACCTGCTGATCGCTTTTTCGTTCGTGGTCGCGTACATCGCGGCGGCGACGGCGGGAGGCTGGTTCTGGCTGAAACGCAAGAACCTCGCCCAGCACGCATGGAACCTCTTCGCGATCGTCGCGGTCGCCGGGAGCCTCATGAGCGTCCTGGCCGTCCAGTGGATCCGCGGGTTCACCTATCGGTTGCAGGAGTTGTCCGTGGTCGACGGGCAGGCGGGTTCCGACGCGGTCGTGGTCACGAGTTTCCTGGGCCTGAAGTCGCCGACTCACGTGCAACTGGACCTGCGTGTGCCGGCCTTGTGGGCCGCGCCGGATGAGCCCGGCGGCGCCGCGCGCCTGCTGCAGCCGCTGCCGACGCTCGCCGAGCGGGTCACCGCGTATGCGGCCGCCGAGCGGTACGAGGCCGTCGCCGCCCTGGGTGAGTTGCGGTCCGTGCCCATGCGGGCCACCCTCAAGCAGTTCGAGGCCCGCTGGCAGGGGTCGATGAACGCGCGACTTGCCGCCTCGCTGCGCTATCTGCGATCCGGCTCGATCGAGTTGGCCCCCAGCAGCTGGATCCAGAACGATCTTCAGACCGACCTGTACGACTGCTGCCTCTTCGTGACCGGCCGCCCGATCTCCTCAGACCGTGCGCATCGCGACCAGGCCATCGAGATGTATTCCGTCGGCAACCTGCCGCGCGGCAGACGTGTCACCTGGCAGGATCTGATCGACCGGGCCGACGCCTACGCGCAACTGGAGTCGCAGAGAACCGGTGTCGCCGAGGCCGTCATCCGGGCCGACGCCCTGAGAATCCAGCTTTCCAGAGTTGCAGCCGGAGACTGGCTGCGGAGCATCCTGCCTCTCGGGCAGCTCCAGGCGGACGTGGGCGCGGACCGAACGCCCCGCCGACTGCAGGAGCACTTCGCCAAGACCCTGCTCCTGACGACGTTCTACGACGAGATCAACCTGGGCGGCGCCTTGGCCGAAGGCCGCGAACTGCACCGCTCGCATCTGACGGATCTGGATCGATCGAATGAGCTGACTCCCGAGACGGCCCTTCTTGTCGGTTTCAGCAGGGACCCGGGGCCGATGCGGCTGTGCTATCGCAAGTCGGATCGCGCCGGCGGCCGCTGGACCGCCCTCGTGCCCCAGTGGGCCGACGTGATGTACCGGATTTCGGTGCCCGTTGGGCAGCCGTGAGCTGTGAGTCACCACGGAGTGGGAAGACAGGCAACAAGGATCGGGCGGGGGGATGATGCGGAGGACCAATACGGGGGGATAGAATAACGATACAAGAAGCGAAGGGACGGTATAGTAAAATCATTTTTAATGTGCTGAGGTTGCGCGAAGGCATCATGCGAAAGTTATTCGGGCTCTTCTCCGTGACTCCGTTCTGAGTATGTGCCGTGATTATTGAAACCATCAACCTGACGAAGCGATACGGCGACCTGGTGGCCCTGAACAATCTCCACCTCAACATCGATGAAGGCGAGTGCTTCGGGTACATCGGGCCGAACGGCGCCGGCAAGACGACGACCATCAAGATCCTGGCGACGCTGCTTCGCCCGACGTGGGGCGAGGCTCACGTCTGTGGGAACGTGGTCGGGTGCGAGTCGCGGCTCATTCGCCCGCTGATCGGGTATGTGCCCGATTCCTTCGGCGCCTACAGTGACATGGTGGTGCAGGAGTACCTCGATTTCTTCGCCTCGGCCTACGGGATCACGGGCCAGGCCCGCCGGCGGATCGTCGGGGACACGCTGGACCTGACCGACCTGACCTACAAGCGGGACGCGCTGGTGGACTCGCTGTCGCGGGGCATGAAGCAGCGGCTGAGCATCGCCCGGGTGCTCCTGCACGATCCGAAAGTGTTGCTGCTGGACGAGCCGGCCAGCGGCCTGGATCCGCGGGCCAGGATCGAGATTCGCGAGCTGCTCAAGGAACTCCACCGGATGGGCAAGACGATCGTGATCAGCTCGCACATTCTGCACGAGCTGGCCGAACTGTGCTCGACGGTCGGAATCATCGAGCGCGGCGAACTGTTGTTCCACGGCTCGGTGCGCGACGCGGCCCGCCAGGCCCGCGTGGGCATGCGCGTCGTCGTCGGCGTCGGCGGGCAGATTGAGACCGCCCAGAAGGTTCTCCAGGCCCTTGATCCGGTCAAGAGCGTTCAGCAGAACAACGGAATGCTCTGTGTGGAACTGAAGGCGGACATGCACGACTTCTCGTTCCTGGCCGCGGCCCTGGTGAACCACCGCGTGCCGATCACCAAGCTGTACGAGGAGGAGGTCAACCTGGAAACCGTGTTCCTGCGACTGACCAAGGGGATCGTTCAATAATCCGATGGGGGTGGGGTGGATGGTGTCACGCTGGGTGGTGTTGCTGCTGATGCTGATCGCGGCGGGGCCGCGCCCACCGCTGACGGCGCAGCAGCCGTCGGCCGGCCGGTGGGACAAGGCGATTGACCGGCCGACGGAGTACGGCCTGCGTTTCACGCCGGAGATGGCCCGCGCCCTGGCACGCACGTACGCGAACGAAGTGCTGGTCTCCCGTTATGAGCTCGACCAGTCCAAAACAGAGCAGGCGGCCGAAACCGTCGCCCGGCGGGTCATGGACATGGCCCATCGGCTTGACGAGCGGGGATTCAGCCAGGCGATGGAGCTCATGGTGGAGAACGTGATGGCCCGCCAGCAGGAGGCCGGCAACGCGCCCATGCTTCAGTCTAAGTCCGCGCAGGCGATTGGTGAAAGCCTCAAGCCGGCCATGCCGGCCTTCAAGGATCTGGTCAAGGGCATCGCCCAGGATGTCCGCCCGATGCTCGCTCCGAAACAGCAGCTCAAGTTCGGCGCCGACGTTCTGGCGTTCAGCACCGCCCTCAACGCGATCGAGGAGAACCTGGATCGCTGGGCACGGGGCGAGGCCCGGCCCTTCGAGGAGGACCCGTTCCAGCCTTCGACCGAGCCCAGGCTGGACGAGTCGGGTCGCTCGTCGGCCTACAACGCTGCCGAGCGCGGGGCCCGCGAGACCGTCGAGAAAGGCGCCCTGGAAGAATGGAAGAAGTATGTGAAGGATGCGAAGCAATTCTACGGTCTTGACGACGGCCAGGCGGCTGCCGCGGACTCCATCCTGAACGAAGCGACGCAGCAGGCGGCCACGTATACCCAGGACGAGACCTGGCGAAATCGGGCCATCCGAAATCGTCTCTGGCAGAACATGTTGTTGCGGCTCGGGGTGGGGCGGGTACACCCCTTGCGATACGAGCTGGATCGACAGTACGACGAGATGCTCGACCCGATCAACGCCGTCGGCCAAAACCTCAGGCAGCGCGTCGATGGCATTCCGACCCAAGCCCAGCGCCAGATGGCCGATGCGCGATTGCTGGAGGCGCTCGGTGCCCAGGGTTTCGTCGAGGAGTCGCCCGAGACGCCGTCGGAAGAGACCGAGCAGAAGGTCGTCGAGCCGGAATCGCGGGATCAAACCGTCACCGGACATGAATTGGTTGTCGAACCTGTGTTCGACGAACGCGGGTTGGCCAACGAGGAACCACTGGGCGCGGATGTCGAGCCCTGACAGGGGAGCGGATGAACCGGTTGCTGACAAGCCTGATCCTCCTGCTGGTGTTGTGCGGGGTACTGCCCGCTCAGGAGCCCGCGGCGCCGAAGGACTCCTTGTCGCACGACGAGAGGTCCTCGCCGTCGCCGGACGCCCAGACGTCCGGCTTGGATGCAAGCGAGACCTTGCCTCCCGAGGCACCGCCACCGCCCTCGGAAGAGGTCATGCGGCCGACGCGGGGCGGCCTGCGACTGACACCGAGCATGATGAAGCTGGGTGCCCGGATCTGGCTGCAGGAGGGGCCGTTCGCCGACGTGGATTTCGACGAGCGTCAGCAGGAAGTGCTGAGCGAGAAGTTCGGTCGGCGGGTCATGGAGGCGGCCCATGAACGCGGCGAGCAGGTCCGGGGTTTCCTCGAGGCCTACGTGGAGTGCATGTTTGCCGGGGGCGGGCGCGACCTGACACCGGAAATGCGGGAGCGGTTCGGCGAGCATGGCTTGCGGCTGGTGCCCGCGATGCGCGATCTGGTCAAGGATTTCGCCCGTGATGCCCGGCCGTTGTTGACCGATGCCCAGTGGGAGCGGTTCAAGGAGAACCTGCGGCGGGAATTTCAGAACATCGAGCGCGCCGAGCGGGGCCTGAGCCGTTGGGTGGACGGGGAAGCCAGGGAGGACGAGAACCTGGACGATCTGGAGTTGGAAGGCGATGGCTCGGCCAGTGGCACCAGGCCCGGCGACGGGCCGCAGGCCTCGCGGGCCCTGTGGAGCGCACGGCGCCGAGCCGACGCGGATGTGCGCAGGCTGGGGCCGCTGTCGTGGCGCGAGTTTCTCGCCACCGCCAAATTGTTCTTCAAGTTCGACGAACGGCAGGCGGCCCAGGGCGAGCAGTTGCTGGGCCAGTGCCGCCCGCGGGCCGAGACGGTCATGACCTCGAGGTGGCGGCAGCGGGTCCGCGAGAACCGCGTCAAGTATCACCTGCGCAACGTGCTCAAGCAGAAGAACCTCGGGCCGTGGGTCTTCCATCTGGAGAACGAGTACAACGAACTCGCGGCCCCGCTGGCGGAGATCGAACGGGAGTTTCGTGACAAGGTCATCGCCCTGGCCCGGCCCGAGCAGCGCGAGGCGGCGATGAACGAGGTGCGGCAAAGGGCGGCCGAACACGGACTGCAGTTCGGAGATCTCGACGGCGAGCTGCTGAAGCCGTCCCGGGAGTGAACGTGCGTCCCCGAATAGTTTGGGACGGGTTTCCAGCCCGTCATTTGACCGGCAGGATGCGGCTCGACCGAGCGCGCCGAAGTCCGGTCCCACAATGGGTTTTGGGGTGCATTCGAAGGAATGCCATGCGAGCGATTGTCGATGACATTGCCGTGTCGTTGTGGAGGCTGCTGCCAGCCAACCCCATCGTCGTGCGCGTCGTGCAGGGCGGCAGCAGGCGGGTCCAGCACCTCTGGGTCCGCGCCCTCTACCTGTTGATCCTCTTCTTCGTCATGCTCGTGTCCCAGTTGTCCCAGTCCAGCGCGGGCAAACCGCTCGGCGAACTCGCCAAGGGCTCCAGCCAGATCTTCTCGCTGATCTCGGTCCTGCAACTGGCCATGATGTGCTTCCTCGCTCCGGTGTTCGCCGCCGGCGCGATTTCCCAGGAGAAGGACGCCGAGACGTTCAACGTTCTCCTGACCACGCCGCTGACCAATGCCCAGATCGTGCTCGGCTCGCTGATGAGCCGGCTCTATTTCGTCGTCACCCTGCTGTTGGCCGGCCTGCCGATCTTCTGCATCACCATGCTGTTCGGCGGCGTCACCACCGATCAGATTCTCATGAGCTTCGGGATCGCCGGCTGCACGGCCATACTCACCGGTTCGCTGGCCATTCTCATCAGCGTGGTCCGCGTGGGAACGCGCGGAACGGTGTTCTCGTTTTACGTCGGGATCGCGCTTTACCTGGCCATCGGGCTGGGGCTCGGATATCTGCCGGCCACCATCGTGCAGGCCTCGGTGGTGCCCGGTGTCAGCAAGGGCATGACCTGGCTGACGCTCGTGCATCCCTATTGGGCTCTGATGGTGGCCCTGAGCCAAACCATCCCACCCGCGGCCGCCGCGGTCGCCCATTATCCCTGGCCGCTGAATCGCATGCTCGCCGAGCCGCAGACCGCGTACATGGTTCTCACCCTGCTGGTGTCGGTGGTGCTGGTCGGGTTGGCGACGGTTTTCGTCCGCAGCGGGGCCAAGCAGGGCGAACTCGGTTGGCTGCGGAAGCGGGTGAGAAACTTTTGGCACAGGGGCGAGGGCGAACGCACGCGCCGTGTCCGGCGGGTCTGGTCCAACCCCATCGCCTGGCGCGAAGCGGTCACCCGGGACAGCGCCGCCAGCAGCACCCTCATGCGCTACTCATACCTCGGTTGCGGGATCTTGGTCGGGATCTTCTTCCTCATCAGTTACGGAAAGGGCGAGTTCGCGACCGTCGCCACCGCTCGGGCCTGGCTGACCTGGATCGTCATGATCGAGTTCATGGTCGTACTCCTGATGGCCGTCAACACCGCGGCGACCGCCGTCACCCGCGAGCGCGACGACAACACCATCGAGCTGCTCCTGGTCACGCCGTTGACCAGCAGATACATCATCTGGGGCAAGCTGCGCGGGCTGGTGAGCTTCGCCGTGCCCCTGATGGCCGTGCCCGCCGCGACCGTCATGGCCGTCGCGATCTACGATCTGTTCGACCGAACGACACCGCCGGCGGTGTCCATCGTTCAGGCGATTGTGCTCCCCGTCCTGCTGGCGGCCTACGCGGCCCTGGCGTGCATGCTTGGCCTGCACATGTCGCTCAAGAGTCGCAGGAGTGTCACGGCCGTCCTGGCGAGTATCGGCGTGCTCATTGTCGCGGGTTTCGGCTTGGGGCTTTGTGCGCTCGGCGCCGTCAGCGCGACCCCGCACCTCGGCTCGCTGTTTGCTCCGTTCACCTTCGCGACGGCCATCTTCTTCGCCGTGGACCCGGAGGGTTTCCTCACCAATGTCGGCGGCATGGCCGGCATGAGCCGCCTCGCCATCGAGGCTTTCATGACCATCGGCACGATCATCGCCGCCGCCCTCTACGGGGCCATCACCGCCGGTGTCTACCGATCCATGGTCGCCAATTTCGACATGACCATCCGGAAACAGTCGACGTGAGAAAGGCCCGTGACCGCAAGGCTCTCTGGACGAACTTGTGGGACCGGTTTTCCCGCTTGCGGCAGGCAGCCGGTCGATTGGACGAATCGCGTTGCTCCCGGAGTTCATAATTGGACGCATCCCCTCCGGGCCCTGACCGGTCTTATTGGGCCATCTTGATGCTGCAGCCATAGGGCTGGGTGCGGCTCTTGGCGACGGCCTTGTCGGCCAGGAGATCATCGAGGGCGGCGGCCACGTAATTGGCGACCTCTTTCTTGTCCTTCTGGCCGCCCGGGTCGTCGTCGATGGCCCCGGTGTAGGCCAGCTTGCCCGACCGGTCGATGACCAACATGTGCGGCGTGGTCTTGGCCCCGTAAGCCCGGGCGACCCGGCCGTCGGCGTCCATGAGCACGGGATAGGCCAGGTGCTGCTCGGCCGCATAGACGCGGTTCTTGTCCGGCTTGGCCCCGGCGGTCGAGTCGATCGCCAGCCAGATCACGCCCTTGCCGGCATACCTGGCGTAGGTCTTCTGCATGGTCTGGTCGCCGTGTCGGCCCTTCACGAACGGGCAGCCGGGGTTGAACCACTCCAGCACCACGATGTGGTCCTTGAACTCCTTGAGGGTGAAGGTTTTCCCATAGGTGTCCTTCAGCTCGAAGTCGGGCGCAGGTCGACCGACCTCCGCCTGGGGAGAGGATCCGGCCGCGGACTGGGCCGAGGTTCGGGTATAGAGCCACCCGCCGCTGATTGCTGCCAGACCGACCACCACAAGCCAATTCGATCTCATCTCGCGATCCTCCGATATGTGTGATTTTTTCCGTACCTGCTCCAAAGCCACCTTGGCCGGACTCCGGCGGGGCACACCCCATCTCAGGCCGCCCGGCGGCCCGTCGGGGGCAGGGGTGATCTCCCCAAAAAAACGCTCCACCTCGAACCGCCCTGCCATCCGATAAGTCTAGGCGGGGAATCAATATATGGCCAGCCTCACCGGGGACCAAATGGTTTGAAGGGTACACTAGGCGGGTCTATGATCTTTAGGAGTGGGTATTCGGACCCGGCCGGCCTCCGTCGGGGTACGGCGGCCGGAAGTGCCGGGAGAAGCTCGGAGCAAAGATGTCAGCCAAGGACCTGCGACTGGTGACCGACGGTTGGCCGTACGAACCCGGCCAGGTGAGCGTTCGCCGTGTGCGCGGCGCGGACAACCGGGTCAAGATCCAGATGCGCGTGGACCTGGGTGTTCTCCAAATGGAGGCCAGGGGCCGGCCGGACGGCGCCCACCCTCACGGTTGCGATTCGCTGCTGCAATTCCAGAAGGAGCGGATCGAGGCTTATCGCCGGCGCAACGGCACGGACCTGGGTTTCGTGCTGGACCCGGTCGAATGCCGGGAGATCCGCGACGAGGCGCTGCAATACTATCAGAGATACCTGGCGAACTTCGTGCTCGATGACTTTGATGCGGTGGCCGAGGACACACAGCGCAACCTCGACGTGCTTGACATGTGCTCCACCTATGCCGCCGAGGATGAAGATCGTTTTGCCCTCGAACCTTACAGGCCCTACATCCTGATGATGCACGCACAGAGCCTGGCCCTGGCGACCATGAGCCGGGGCGACTACCGGGCCGCCCTGGCCCAGGTCCAGGGGGGGATGCGGTCGATACGCGATGTCTTCACCCGGCACGGCAGGGCCGGGGCCTGGCGGCGCAGCAGCGAGATCCGGGTTCTACGGGCGCTGCGCCGGGAAATCCAGCGTTATCTGCCCGCCGACCGAGTGCGTCTGCTGAAGCGCATGCTGAAGAAAGCCGTCCGCCTCGAAAAGTATGAGGAGGCCGCCCGGCTTCGCGACCAGCTCGTTGACATCGAGCAGCAGGATCATTCCCAGACCTGACGCTGTCGCCTCCCGGTTGACATTCAGGGGACGAGGGGGACATCACTGATTATGGGGGAGGAAAACAGGATTGCGCCAAGCAACCTGCGAGAGGAGGATGTGAACGAGCTGAGTCACTGAAACCTTTCATTGAGACCCTGTGGAACGAGCCTACCCAGGAGAGCCTGGCCCGCACCTGGAATCGAGTCTTGCGTGGTGTCCCGCCGGCAACGTCCCGCATGACTTCTCACATCCCCTTCGAGAAGCGGATAGTGACAATTTGTTTTGGTTCTATCTGGAGCTTCGCCCGTTGTCGGCTGTCAATCGGCTGAGGATCAAGAACCCGGCCTTCGAGGTTGGTCCGGGCGGCACTCTGGGAGCCCCTGAGCCGCACAGCCAGCTCCAGGGGCTTGTCCGTGGGGTTGAACAGGCGAACCGTGGCCGTTTCCCCGTGGCCAGAGTGATGGATCGCAGTGACGACCGCCCCGTTCGGATCGACGTCGAGGAAACTGTGTGAGGGCGGGAGATTCCCGGGCTCAAATCCCGCCAGACCGGGCCGGGCCCAGTCCTGGTGCTCGACCTGCACCGCCCGGACCCCGCCGGCCAACTGCTGGCCCAGCCGACAAAGCCGAGCCGTGTCCGGCCGGCCCGTCAAAGGCACCAGCCAGTAGTCAAAGACGTGTCGGCCCTGGATCTGGCCGCCGTCCTCGCTGTGGCCGGTGAATGGCGTCTTGGCGAACGACCGAAGAAGCGTCAGGGCGATCGGCCGGTCCGGCAGGTCGCGGACCGCGGACTCCGGCAGCCCGGTGGAGACGACCGCCAGCCCGCGGCGATCGTCAAACACCGCCGTGAAGCTCTGCTGCGGCTTGGTTTCGAGCTCCAGCTCCTTGCAGCGGTCGTTGTCCGCTCGCAACGCGATCGAACGCTCGACCACGTCGAACGGCGCGTCGGCCAGATACGTTTCCGCCTTGGCGCCGCTTGGAAAAAGGGCCCGCAGCCGATGGTCGCGCGCGGTGTTATCAACCTCCGTTCGCACCTCGATCCGGTCACAGCCGCGGCGAAGCGTGACATGGTGGACGACAACCATCGGCTCGCATCGGCCGCTGCGGCACATGGCGTCGAACTGGAAACGCTCCGGCACGTTCATCGCCAGCCGGATGCGCAGTGTGGCCTTGAACTTCCCGTCGGCGGTGACGGCCACATCAGCCGCGCAGGCCGCCGACGTAAACATCTCGTCGTTGACCGCGATGCCCCGGTGCCAGCCGTCCGCGATGTCCGCCGCGTCCTCCAGCGTCAGCAGGTTGGTGTATGTCTGGCCGTTGCGCTTGTCAATGATGGTCAGCGTCCCGTTCGAGGCGACCGAGACGCGCAGATGCTCGTTCTCGATGGTGTGGTCGTCGACCAGCATCGATCCGAGATACCGCGTCGGTTCCTTGGTCGGCCGGCAGACGATCCGCGTGTAACCGTAAGCCGGAATCCTGAGCGGCACGGTCACATCGACCTCATGGCGCCGCTCGCCGAAGGGCAGCTTGCGAAGCCGTCGTCGGAATCCCGAAACGTCCCGCCGCTGGTTGACGTACTGGTACGGCAGCTCCGTGCCGTCGGGGTCGGACAGCCGGAAGCCGATCTTGGGCTCGTAGCCGAAGAACTCCTGGTAAACCGCGTCGATGTCCCGCGGAAACCGCAGGGTCAGGTCGGCCGGCCCGTCGATCGGGTCGGCGTTCGGGTTGAACACCACGACGGCGAAGTCCAGTTCGCCCATTTCGGGCATCTTCACCTGGTGGGTGATGTGCCGCAGGGCGTCGCGGCTGATATGACGGGCGATCATCAGCGACTGGTCGAAGCGGTACGTCATGTCCTTGTGAACCTGATCGATGCTGCACGTGCAGATCGAGTCGTGCGGGTGATTCCGCAGCAGATACTTCCAGGCCCGGTCCAGGAACGCCGCGGGACACGGCAGCCCGAGACCTTCGGCGAAGACGCTGAACGGCTCGGCCCAGCGGGTCAGCTCGTTTTCACATCGAGCGTTGGCCTGCTTGAGGTGGATGCGGCTGCTCAGCACACCGGCGACCAGCCAGCCGTCGTCGCCGAGAAGCCCCGGCTCGCGAAGCTCGCCCGTGAAAACCTTCTCGATCCGATCCCGCTCCTCGCGCACGTCCTCGATGAATCCATCCAGGTGCGAGTGGATCAGCTCCACGTCCTTGAATCGCTTGTTTGCCTTGCGGAGCAGCTCGACGGTGATCGGCTCGATCTCCTGGTGATCGGCCCCGTCGAAGACCAGAAACGCCCGGGTGGGGCACCGTCCGGTTTCGATGTCGATCACCTCGCGCAGACCGGCCAACGCGCTGTCCATGTCCACGGGTTTGTCCGGTTGGCTGATCGTGCGGACCTTCTCCGCGTACAGCCCGTAGCCGAAGATCGGGCTGAACCGGTAGGCGATGACCTCGCTGCCGTCCGGCGACCGCCAGCGGAAGATCGCCCCGTGCGTCTCCTCGTTCACGCCGCGCCACAGAAAGGCATTGTCGATGTTGAACCCGCGCAGGATCTGCGGAAGCTGCGACGTGTGGCCAAACAGGTCCGAGACAAACCCGATCCGCGACGGCTGGCCGAAAGAGCCGGCGATCCTCAGCCCGCGCTGAAGGTTGCGGACCAGCGATTCGCCGCTGACGACCAGCTCGTCGGTCAGCACGTACCACGGGCCGATCCGCAGACGATCCTGCTCGGCCAGACGGCGAACCTGCTCCTCGCGCTCCGGGCGGATCTCCAGGTAATCCTCCCAGAGTATCGACTGCCCGTCCGACTGAAAGTACCGGAACTCCGGCTCCCGCTCCATGCGGTCGAGCAGGTCGTCGAGCATGTTCACCAGCCGGAAGCGGTAGTCCTGGAACGGCTCGTACCACTCTCGGTCCCAGTGGGCGCTGCTCACGTAGTGGCCGATTCGTTTCGGAGCGGACAAGGAAGAACCTCCCGCAGGTGGTAATGGCTCACGGGCCCGCCGCGCCGGCGATCCTCCACCGCCAGTCCGCGGCGTAGATGCGGTACCGGCTTTCGATGTCAGCCTCGCCGGCGTCGCCGCGATGAACAATCAGACGATAGTACAGGTGGATGGGCTTGTCGCGGGGAATGTCAACCATCTCCAGCCCGGGCCAGGAGACGCTGATCACGCCGTAGAATCGCAGCAACCATGCGGGGGGGTATTCCGGGTGCTTCGGGTGGGCCATCGCCGCGATGCCGCTGCGGCGCGGAAGCGGTTTGCCGTCCGGCCCGACGACGATACCCGAAAAGTCCGCCCAGCGTGCTCGGTACTGTACGCCGTCCTTGTCGAGCACCTCCCCGTCAGCCTCGATGCGGATGTCCTTCATAGGAGCGCAGCGAACGGTCATACCCCCGTAGCCCTTGTCCAGCGTCAGCGTCCCCCCGATACGAACATCATCTGCTGCCGCGCTCAGCGACAGGTCGATATCGATCGCCCGGACATCGCTGGTGATCGGAAACGCACGGCAGCGGACGTCGGTCCGCAGGAACGGTTCAAGGGTCTTGTTGTCCGAGCTGATTCCCTTGAGTAGGTGTGAGGCTTCAAAGCCGGCAAAGACCGGTCCGGAAAGTCCACTGACATCGCCCGGATCACATTCCATATTGTTGGGAATCCACCAGTCGCCGACTTTCCGGCCGGCCTGCTCGTGCCGGACCCACGCCCAGAAGATCCCGCGATGGTGCCGATGGTCCGCCGGCGCGAAATCGGTCAGCGTTTCACCGTCCAGCCCGATGATCGGATGAATGAAATCAGTCAGCGGCCAGGGCTTGGCCGCCTTGGGTGACTGGTAGGACCTCACGCCGTGCCAGTAGGTCAGAATGGGTTGGCTGTCATTGGCGAGTTTTACTTCGGGGCCTTCGATACCGGCCGACATGGTGGAGCGTTCGGGTGGCGGCGCGGTTTTGAAGCGGATGGTCACCGGCCGACCCGCATCATCGGCGACGGGTGTGAAGATCATCCAGGCCTGCGCCCCGCCGCTTGGCCCGGCGAACGGCTGGGCCTGCAGGGTGATCGCGCGGGCTTTGGGCTCCCTCGCGATCTCAACTTCCGCGCTGAGGGTCTTGTGTGCGGCGAGGTCCGCCGGGATCGGCACGGCCAGCGGTCCGGCTATGCCGGCGGGCCAATCCGCCGGCACCACGCCGTGGACCTCGGCCAGGGAAGCGGGGGCCCCCGTCCTGCACCCCGGCAGGGCGTACAACAGGAATGCCACGGAAAAGATTACTGAACTTCTATACACGATCCACCCCCGGTATTGCTTGTGACGCGAATCGCAAGACCGGTTCAGCCATCACGCGGTGCCGGTCTCGCCGCGGGCTCTCTCGATCATGCGCGCCACCAGCAGCCCGACCTCGAGCAAAGCGACCATCGGCACCAGCAGCAGGCCCATGCTGATCACGTCGGTGGTCGGCGTCACGACAGCCGCCGCGATTGCCATGGCGAACCAGATGTACCGCCGCAGGCTGCCCATCTGGGCCGCCGACGCGATCCGCAGCGTGGCCACGAAGGTCACGACCACGGGCACCTGAAAACTGACCCCGAACGCCGCCGACAAGGTCAGTATGAACACGACGTATTCCGACAGCCGCAGCGTCGGGTCCAGACGGTTCCCCGTGACTGTTTCCTGAAGATGGGCGACGTCGTACACCTTGTGCCCGTACTGGATGCGTATCTGCTGCGTCCGCAGATTCACCCAGAGCACGCCTTCGGGCGGGTCCTGGGGATCCTTGTCGAATGCCATGATGGGCTGCGAGGTCGGCCAGGATGCGGGTTGGGTCTCCGTTTTCAGCGGTGTTCCTTCGCCCAGCAGCAAGGAGGGCACGCCATATTCGGGCAGGCTCTGGGGGTAAGACAGCAGGAAGTCCAGCAGCAGGGGGCTCACCACGAGCAGCAGGAACAACGCTCCCGCGAAAAACAACGCGATCGAGGTCGGCGCGAAGCGGTACACCCAGCGTCGCTCGCGCTGATACAGACCCGCGGCAACGAACTTCCAGATCTGCCACATGCTGTAAGGCGCGGACAGGATGAATCCGACGATGATCGCCACCTTGAGGTAGGTCAGGAACTGTTCGGCCGGGCCGAGGGTTTGCATGGCCGGCTTCAGCCCGTGTTTGCGATAGGCCGCGTACACGGGCGAGGTCAGAAAGCCCATGATCTTATCGATGAAGCAGTGGCAGATGATGGCGCCGACCGCCAAGGCCACCAGCGCCCGGATGACCCGCGTGCGCAATTCCTCCAGGTGCTCCCCGAGGGTCATGCGCACCTCGTCGGGGCTCATATCGTGTGTGAACAACCGAGCGAATCTGCTCATGTTCGTGACTTTCCGGTTGCGGCCGCCTGCGTGATTGAGGTCTCAGGGCGTGTTTGAGAAGCCCTATCTGAACCGCGCCCGCGAGGAAGCGGCCATCTCCCGCTTGTGGTTCCGATCCATACGGTCGCGGTTCGGAATATCCGCCGAGTTCTCAAACACCCTCTCGGAGAGAACTTGCGGAACCGGCATTTTGCCGGGCCCAATCGACCGGCTGGAAGCCCTTGACGCGCCGCGAACGCTTTGCCTGCCTGCCGCAG
>DATIKE010000206.1:0-1750 GCA_035477895.1 Phycisphaerae bacterium | reverse complement strand
ACCGCGTAGGTGGTTCGCCGACCCAGCAACAGTTCCAGGATGCGAAGGGGCCGCGGGAACGTGGCGGTCGCCGACCGCTCGCTGCACAGGAACCGCCGGTAGCCGCAACTCAGGGCCACAAGCCGGCCCCAGCAGTTCGGTGAGTACTGCCAGGTCTGGATGATGTCAGGCCGAAAGTCGCGGACAAAGCTTCTCAGCGTCAGAAAGAACCGCCAGGGCGAGATGCCGCCGAACTTGTTGACGTAATACAACCTGACGCCCGCTTCCTGGAACTGCTCGACCATGTTGTCGGAATCGGGCGAGTAGTAACAGACTGAGAACTCGTACTTCTCACGGTTGGTGCGGCGGCAGAGTTCGAGCAACTGCATTTCGCAGCCGCCCACTCCGATCTGGCCGATGATGTGCATCACGCGGATCGGCATACCACCTCGCCGGGCGAACAAAACCCGAAGCCATGGTCGTTTCGCGCCGCCGCCCGGGACAGCCCGCGTTTCACAAACAACTTCCCTGCCGGGACGACGGGCATGAAGGTAATCGCGTGTGCCGTGGTCCGCAAATGCCCGTAGGCGTGGGCAGGCGGCAAGAACGGGGACCGGCTCACTGGATGCAGGGGAAGCAGGAGCGTCACCGGCCAATCTCGCACTCACAAGGGGGCGAAAATGCAACAACAGCCACGCGCCTGTCCCCGTTTTTCGTCCTGCACGGAGGGTTGCGAAAGCAAGGTCGCGTTTCAAAGCCACTCGGCAGCGAAGCGCAACTGCTCGACCGCCCGGAAGGGACCGCCACCCTCGTGATCGTTGTAGGTGTAAAGGCGGATGTTTTTCGGGGCGGTGACGCAGTTGTACGCGGCAAAGACGGTGCTCGGCGGGCAGAAGAAGTCCATCAGCGCAGCCGAGAACAGGCATCGAGGCGGGGTGGCCCATCCTTCGCGTCAGCGAAGGGTGGGGTCGCGATGAGCGAACGGGAACCAACGCAACCCGCAATGGGTCGTGACCCCACCCGTCCTGAATGAGGGAGAAAAGGGAGTTGCCCGCAGATTCTGCTGAAGAACTTCAGTCCGGCAGTTTATCGAGTTCAGCCTGAACGGCCTCGATCAGCGGTTGCAGCGTCGCCTCGCTGAAATCGAACCGCAGCCCCGCCGCCGCCCACAGCTCCGGCAACGGGCGGCTCCCGCCAAGCGAGAGAGCGTGGCGATACTGACTCAGCGCCTGCCTGCGATCCTTCCCGGCGTTCCGCCAGAGCTGCAACGCTCCTGTCTGGGCGATCGCGTATTCGATGTAGTAGAACGGACAGTCGAACAGGTGCAACTGCCGGTGCCACATGGCCTCGCGGGCCGCATCGTGACCCGTGTAGTCCTCAATCCCGCCGAAGCGATCCAGCAGCGAAAGCCACGCGTTTGTTCGTTCGCCCCGCGTGTGGTCCGGGTGGGTGTAAACCCAGTGCTGGAAGGCGTCGATCGTCGCCACCCACGGAAAGGTACGGATGATGCCTTCGAGCTGCTCCCGGCGGGCCCGGGCGGCCTCTTGCGGGCCGTGGAAAACATCAAGGTGTTCCATGGCCAGCAGTTCCATACTCATCGAGGCGACCTCGCACATCTCCATGCCCGGGTTGCGATACCAGATCAGCGGTTCATCCCTGGCCGCGAAGGCGTGAAATGCGTGGCCTGACTCGTGAAGCAGTGTCTCGACGTCGCTCTGCATCCCGACGGCATTCATGAAGATAAATGGATGTCGATGTTCCTCGAAGCTGG
>DATIKE010000205.1:0-6939 GCA_035477895.1 Phycisphaerae bacterium | reverse complement strand
TCACCGCGAGCCAGCGTTCCTCCTCGGCGGCCTGCTGGGCGTGCGGTTTCTTGCCCGCCGCGAGGTCCTGCGGGTTCATAAAGCTCCAGGTTCCTATTCCCAGGACGTAGGGGATCTCCATGGTGGCGGCGTGATGGACGGCTTTCATCCAGGTCGCCTGTCCGCCCTCGTGCTCGGCGTGGACCAGGCAGAAGAGCATGACCGGTTCGATGGACCGCCGGGTGCAGGCGTCGACGGTCAGCCTCAGGGCGGCCTCGTCGGCATCGGGGTGCGGGACGAAACGTCGCTGGTGGGGCAGGCCGAGGCAGGTGTAGCGGAAACCGGCGGCGGCCAGTCCGTCCAGCGCCTTCTCGAACGGATGGCCGCAGAAGGGCAGTGTCATGGCACCAAGTTGGGCGGGCATACGCGTTCTCCGGGCTGCTGTCCGTCGGTCGTCAGACTTGATGCCGACGAAATGTACCTGAAGCAGTCGACTTTGGCCACCGTATCCCTCATTGGTACAATCCGTCGAGGCCGAAACGGGGACAGGCACGTGGTCTGTGTTGCGTTTTCGGCCCGTGAGTGCCTGATATTGTCTGGTGGCAGTCCCCCGCTTTCGCCACATCGAGCGAGCCGGTCCCCGTTTTGGCCGCCTGCTCGGACTGTCACGGACCGGCTCAGGGCTTCCGAGGCAAAGGAGCGCTGAAGATGAGGACATCAATTCGCGGAGCGGGTTGGATTGTGCTGGGGTGCTGCTTGTGCGGGGCACCGGCGTTGGCGAAGCAACCGGCGGTCGCGCCCGGCCCGAACGAGCCGAACTGGTCCGATCTGCTGAAGCAGCAGTGGGGCCTGGACATGGATCGCGACCTGCGGAACCCGGCGCTGGAGGGGGCGTCGCCGGCAGGGCAGTTCAAGCGGGCGGATCGCAAGAAGCCGGTGACGTTCCGGCCGATCATCGCGCTCGGCCTGGAGACGGCGACGCGCGGCGGCTGGTACGCGGCCGGGGCCAAGACGGGCGACCTGCCGGAGGATGCGGCCAGGAGCCGCCGCTTGCTCTGGGCGTATGCGTTCAAGAACTCAGCCGACGATCAGAAGTCGGGGCGGTATGCCGGGCCGCCGCTCGATCCCGACGTGGTCGAGTTCGAGCCGGGCGATGAGGCTTTCGGCCTGTGGGTCGGCAACGACAACTTCGACGATGGTGGCGTGTACACTCAGCCGGGCCTGGTCGCCAAGGTCAACAGCCGACTCAAGGCCCAGCCTTACAAGGCGATGATCTATCCGAACATCGATGCGAAGACCGGCAGATTGATCCCCGGCAGCTACCTCATCGGGTGGGAATACTCGACCAACGACGATTTCCAGGACGTGGTGACGCGGATCGACAACGTGGAACTGCTCGCATCGGAGCCGCCGTTGCCCGGGATAGTCGCCCCGGACGCGGAGGCGCGCAAGCTGGCCGGCGGGTTCCAGTTTATCGAGGGGCCGGCCTGGGACTTTAAACGGAGCGCCCTGTACTTCTCGGATATTCCGCCGGCGCGGATCATCCGGTATGCCGACGGCGAGGCCACGGTCGCGCTGGAGGCATCCGGCAAGTCGAACGGGCTGATGTTCGACCGCGAGGCAAAGTTGGTGGCCTGCGAGGGCGGCAGCCGGCGGATTTCGCGCGGCGAGCCGGGGCGATTGGGTGAAGAGATCGCCGGCCGATGGGACGGCAAACGGTTCAACAGCCCGAACGACCTGTGGCTCGACGCGGCGGGCGGACTTTATTTCACCGATCCGCGTTACGGATCGCGCGAGGGTCTGGAGCAGGACAAGGAGGCGGTGTATTACGTGGCCGCCGACGGCACGGTCAAGCGGGTCATCGACGATCTGGTCCGTCCCAACGGAATCGCGATGTCGCCGGATGGAAAAACGCTCTATGTTGTGGACAACGGCGCGGACCATCTCTGGCGGTACGCCATCGAGGGCACGGGGGTGCTCTGCAAGGGGGAGCGCATCGCCTTTGTGGAGCACCCGGACGGGATGACGGTTGACGCCGAGGGCCGACTGCACATCACCAGCCGACAGGGGATCTCCGTCTTTGATGCGGGCGGCAAGTGGATCGGACGGCTGCCGGTGCCGGAGGTGCCGGCCAACTGTACTTTCGGCGGACCGGGCAACCGGACGCTGTTCATCACGGCGCGGACCTCGCTTTACGCGGTGGAGACGCTGACCCGCGGCTGGCACGTGCACCTGGATGGACCACCGAAAGCGTCCACGTCAGGGCCGGTCCGATAAGAAGTTGTTTCAGAATTAAGTTCTACAGGGGGATGATTTTGGCCGGCTGTGGGGGTAAGATTGAGCACAGTGGCAGGGACAAGGCATTCACACATGACGCGGCTTCAAAGCTCATATTATCGAACCTGCGTTCGCGGCCAGTTTTTGTGCGGGCTGGGTGTGATGGCTGCGCTGGTTATCGCGGCGGGTTGTGGGCCGTCGGGACCGGCTTTGCCGCCTTTGCCGTCGGCGACCGGTACCAGCGATCAGGGGGTTTTCGATGTTGATCTGTTGAATTCCCGGGCGGGTCCGCCTTGCGCGGGGATCGGTCAGCCGGCAAGCCTGACGCACCAGCAATTGTTCGAGGCGCTGAATCAGTACCGGGTCGAGAACGGCCTGCGTCCTTTGTTTTACTCCCAAGCGCTGGAGGAGGCGGCCGACGACCAGGCCCGGGATCTCTGGGTTCGCGGTTTCTTCTCGCACACCAACCCGGACGGCGAAAGCCCGGGCGATCGGGCACTCGAGGCCGGTTTCTGCCACCGATACGTCGGCGAGAACATCGCCGCCGGTCACACCTCAGTCGAGCAGGTGATGCAGGCCTGGAAGGACAGCCCGGGCCACAACGCCAACATGCTCGACCCGGACTTCGTGTACGTCGGCATGGGCTACTCCTTCGACGCCCGCGGGCGCCAATACTGGGCGCAGGAATTCGCGTTCGACGTGCCGTAAAAAAGCCGAAAAAACTAAAACGCCGAAAGCCGAAACGGGCGGCTGGTCGCGCTGGGCCGCGGCAGGCTGAAGGCATGCGCGACATCTCTGCGAATCCGTGAGTGCAGCGGATCGAGTCCTCGCCTGCATGTCTGCGGCCCTCTTACGGGGCATCATTTATCCGTGTTTATCGGCATGTGTCCGCGGTTTCACATCTCGTTGTCTGTCAATGTGGCGACGTTTCCTCGGGGGCGAGGTACCGGGCGTCCTGCATGGCGTCGGTGATAGTGTCGGCCTGGCCTCGGGTGAGGTAGCCGATGGCGATGAACACGCCGGCCATCAGTAGATAACCGACGGCGATCGGGTAGGCGCGGTAGGCGAACGCGCCCGGGGCCGGCGATGTGAAGGCCAGAAGGTAGTCGATCTGGTTTCCGCTGAGCTGGTAGGCGTGCATGAGCCCCAGCAGGGTCAGGACGGCGGCGGCGGCCGACCAGCCGGCGGCATGGAAGAAACGCCGGTCGATCAGGAAGGCGGAGATGGCCGCGATGATCATGCAGGTGAAGATGTACCCGCGCTCCAGGATGTTTAGGCCGTGGAGCAGAAAGCCGCTGATCGCGGTCTGTGTGCCGAGCTTGGGATGGGAGGATTGGATAAGGTCCTGCTCCGTGGTGGCAACGAGGCGCATCGGCTCGGCCGGAGAGGTGGCGGCCGGGCGGGAAGCCTCGTCCGGTGTGGCCGCGACGATCGGCCAATTCCGCTGGGAGACGAATCGCAGCGAGGCGTCTTGCGGATTGCGGTTGGCTTCCAGGAACGCACCGCCCACGACCGCGGCGCCCCAGGCGGCGATGGCCGGGAACAGCCCGATGGCGGCGGCGGGGGCGTGCCGGACGGGCGAGGTCTGAAACGCCTGTGCGGTGATGACCACGCCGATCCACAGCACAATCGCGATGCCGGCCTCGAGCGGGACGACCTTGCTGATCAGCGGCAGCGTGCCGGTCAGGCAGACGGCGGTGACGAACAGACCGTTGAGCGTCGAGTAACCCGCGCGGGCTCCGAGGCCCTTCCAGCCGGGGTGGCCGATGTAGATGGTCGTCGGGAAGCAACTGCCGAACAGGGCGGCGGCCAAGGTGCCGACCCCGTTGACTGCCAGCGACGGGCCGGTCGCGTAGACATCGCCGCCGGCCTCGGCCGACTCGATGTTCTGAAGGCTGCCGATCACGTTGAATAACCCCATCGGAATGATCACCGACAGGTACGGCAGGATCTGGCCTGGATGCTGCACCACCATCTCCCAGATCTGCGGGCCGAACCACTGGGGCAGGTATCGGCCGTGGTGGGTCCAGGCCTGGCGGACGGCGTCGGTGTTCATGGGTACTTCGCAGGCCACGCCAAGAAAAGAAAGCAGCCATGCCAGCGCCGTGCCGAGCAGGACGGCCACGAATCCGCCGGGCAGGCCGAGTGGAAACCGGATGCGCGAGAAGTAGACGAGAAGGACGATGGCCATGGGGACCATGGCCACCAGCGGTCGCTGCCAGATCTGCAGGGCAAAGGTCATGGAGATGAAGGTGATGGCGATGCCGGCCAGGGTGCTGAGCAGGGCCGCCCGGGGTGTGTTGCGGCGGATTCGTTCGGCCACGAAGGCCCCGAGGAACTCGATCAGGCCGCTGCCCAGGCAGGCCACGAGGCCCATGCGCCAGGCGAGGTCCGCGCTGCCGGTCGACTGGTAGACGGGCATCATGACGAAGAATACGTAGACCAGCAGCGAGGGCGTGTTGATTCCGTAGGGCAGGGCGGTGACGTCGGAGCGTTTTTCCCGGCGGGCGACCCAGTGTGCCTGGAAGGCGTAGAACAGGTTCCCGATCAGGATCGACACCGCGACGCCGGGCAGGATTCGCTCGGTGATGAAGCTCGCGTCGGCCCCCGACATTCCGCAGACCGTCCCGCAGAGGTGAACGATGAGCAGCATCTGCACCAGGTTGTCGATGGCCAGACCAAAAAAACCATCCAGGTCGCGCCGGACGAAGAGGGGATAACGCATGATGTTGTCTCCGGTGAGATCAAGAGTGCGACCGCCTCGGGTCGTGGTCGAGCCGGGCCGGATGTTATGATGACCTCGACCGGGTATCAGCGTCAATGGGGCATGTGTAAATGAACCTGTAAGGACGGCGAGGGGAGGGGCGACCGGCTTCTCGCCTTGATCAGAAGAACCCGGCGCCAGCGACGGGCCGGGCTTGAACGAGAATCCCTGCCTGCGGCCTGTCTGCGTGCCTGTCTGCGTGCGTACCCGCACAGGCAGGCAGGCCTTCTCGTTCGTCCTGTTCCGGGAATGCGTTCCCACGGTCGATGGGACAGGAATCCCGAAAGCAGAGGAACCGAGGTGGAAATCTCAGTTCAGCAGCATATCACTCGTTTGCGGTCGTGATTATGACGGACTTGCCGGAGCCTTTTGACAGGGTGCGGGGTTGCCCTTACTATCGGTGGTTGTCCGGTGCAAGAAGAGGCCCCTGCAGAAAAGGCCGTTGCCTTGTTGGCCACCGCGATCATTCCTGCTCGTTACGCCTCCACGCGATTTCCGGGGAAACCTCTCGCCGCAGAGACCGGCAGGCCGCTGATTCAGCATGTGTATGAGGCCGTCGGCCGGGCCCGGCGGGTGGACCGGGTATTGGTGGCCACGGACGACGAGCGGATCGCCTCGGCGGTGCGGGCGTTCGGGGGCGAAGCGGTCATGACCCGGGCGGACCACGTCAGCGGGACCGACCGGGTGGCCGAGGCGGCTGAGAGCCTGAAGACCGACTTGGTGGTCAACGTCCAGGGCGACGAGCCGGAGATGGAGCCGTCGGCCATCGACACGCTGGTCGACCTGATGGAATCCCGGCCGGACGCGGACATGGGCTCATTGGCCTGTCGGTTCACGCGGGCGGAGGACGTGGAGAACCCGGCCTGTGTCAAAGTAGTTGTAAGCTCATACGGGGACGCGATTTACTTCAGTCGGTCGCTCGTGCCGTACCCGCGGGACGAGGGCGGGGCGGTGGGCGACCCCGGCCGCTGGCTGCTGCACCTTGGGATTTACGCGTATCGGCCACTGTTCCTGCAGGAATTGACCCGGACGCCGCCCTGCGAGCTGGAGGAAACCGAAAAACTGGAGCAGCTCCGGGTGCTGCACCTGGGGCGGAAGATCGCGATGGCCGTGGTGGGGCGATCGAGCACCGGGATCGACACGCCGGAGCAGTATGCGGCATTTGTGGAGCGATGCCGCGGCCGGCAGCACGCGGGGATGGGAGATTAAGGTCACCGCGGAGACACTGAGTAGCAGAGAAGAATGGCGAATGACGAATAGTGAATGCGAAGGATAGTTCTTGAGACATTCGTCATGGATCGTTTCATGGTGAGTCCTGATGAGTTATCCGGAGTGGACGGGCGACCATGGATGGGGGTGAATCATGACCGCTGAACACATGTTGGCGTCGTTGAGCAGCACGTCGGACGAGACGGAGTTTTATGCCCCGATGCCGGCCGGCTACAAGCCGGGCAAGACAAAGTACGTGTTCGTGTTCGGAACGGTGATGAGCGGGCTGGGCAAGGGGATATTCTCCAGCTCGCTGGCCAAGTGCCTCAAGGACAAGGGGCTCACGGTCGCCCCGATCAAACTCGAGGGCTACCTCAACGTCGACTCCGGGACGCTGAACCCCTATCGGCACGGCGAGGTCTACGTGCTGGACGACGGCATGGAGACCGACATGGACCTGGGCACCTACGAGCGGATGCTCGACCAGGACCTGACCCGGGCCCACTTTACCACCAGCGGCCAGATCTTCACCCGCGTGCTGGACAAGGAACGCAAGGGCAGCTACCTCGGCCGCGACGTCCAGATGATCCCGCACGTGACCGGCGAGGTGAAGTGCCGCCTGCGCGAGCTGGCGGTGGCCGCGCGGGCCGACGTGCTCTTCGTCGAAATCGGCGGCACGGTCGGCGACCTGGAGAACGCGTACTACATCG